>DASZYR010000285.1:0-5748 GCA_035545255.1 Rhodanobacteraceae bacterium | reverse complement strand
CTCTGCTGATGCGGCACGTTGCCGAGATGCTTCGCGGCGACGAACACCTGGCCGATGATCTCCGACGCCGCGAGGTTCCGGTTGAAGCCCTGCGTCGCGGTCGAGCAGAACTGGCAGTTGAGCCCGCAGCCGACCTGCGAGGAAACGCAGAGCGTGCCGCGGCTCGTCTCCGGAATGAACACGGTCTCGATCGCGTTCGAGCCGTCCATGCCGAGCAGCCACTTGTAGGTGGCGTCGGACGCCTGCGTCTCGAACAGCGTCTTCGGCGGCGCGATTTCTACGGTTTTTTCGAGCTTTTCGCGCAGCGCCTTGCCGACGTCGGTCATCTCGGCGAAGTCGGTGACGCGACGGTGGTAGATCCATTTCATGACCTGCTCGGCGCGATACGGCTTCTCGCCGAGCTCCGCGAACACTTCGCGCAGGCCGGTCCGGTCGTAGTCGAGCAGGTTGATCTTTTCCGTCGTCACCGCTTCGTCTCGCAGCTCAGCGCGGGCAGAGCTCGGTCTCTGAGAAAAAGTATCCGATTTCCACTTTTGCAGTCTCGGGCGCGTCGGAGCCGTGCACCGCGTTCGCGTCGATCGACTGCGCGAAATCCGCGCGGATCGTTCCGGCCGCGGCCTTCTTCGGATCCGTCGCGCCCATGAGATCGCGGTTCTTCGCGATCGCGCCTTCGCCTTCGAGCACCTGGATCATCACCGGACCCTGGATCATGAATTCGACGAGCGGACCGAAGAACGGACGCTCGCGATGCACCGCGTAGAAACCTTCGGCTTCGCGACGCGAGAGATGCTTCATCTTCGCGGCGACGATCTTGAGACCCGCCTTCTCGAAGCGGCTGTAGATTTCGCCAATGACGTTCTTCGCCACGGCGTCGGGCTTGATGATGGAAAGCGTGCGCTCCAGCGCCATCGCTGCATATCTCCTGGGATCGGGTGGGGACGCGTTCGGAGCCTGCCGCTGTTATAGCGCCAAATGTGACGGCAATCCGCAGGCTTAGCTCACAAATCCGTAACGGATTCTAGCTAAAAGACACGGCTTTTGACACCTCTTCGACGGAGCCCGGTTTGACCTCGGCGATCGCGGCGCCGTAGGATTCAAACGCTTGTTTGACCGAACCCCGTCCGGCCTTGTGTCCGAGCCGCCGCCCGACCCCGTGAACGACACGCACTTCTCGACGAAAGAACGCATCCTCGGCGCGGCAGAAACCCTGTTCGCGCGGCACGGCTTCGCGGGTGCGTCGCTGCGGCAGGTGACGGCGGCGGCGAATGTCAATCTCGCAGCGGTCAACTATCACTTCGGATCGAAAGACAATCTCATCGAGGAAGTGTTCCGGCGGCGACTCGACGAGTTGAACGCGCGACGGCAGGTCGCGCTCGCGGCTGCGATCGCCAGCGAGGCGCCGACGCTCGAGGGCGTGCTCGGCGCTTTCATCCGCCCCGCGCTCGAGCTTTCGCTCGATCCATCGGGAGGCCATGCCTTCATGCGCGTTCTCGCGCGCGCCTACGCCGAGCACGACGAGCGTTTGCGCAAATTTCTCTCCGACAACTACGGTCACGTGCTCCGCGAGTTCGCCGCCGCGTTCGGCCGCCTGTTGCCGCATCTGGACAAGGAAGAGCTCTATTGGCGCCTCGATTTCATCACCGGCGCGCTGACGCACTCGATGGCGGATTTCGGGCCGATGAAACGGCGCGGACAGATCTCCGAAGAGGCGCATCGCGAGCGCGCCGCCGAGCACCTGATCCGTTTTGCAATCGCCGGCCTTCGTTCAGAATAGATAATTTACTTAAAAAACATTAAATTATCAACATAATCTAAGGTTGATTGTAATGACAGGAACACCTCTCCGCATCCGAAAAGTCGCCGTGCTCGGTGCCGGCGTCATGGGCGCCCAGATCGCCGCGCATCTCGTCAATGCCGGCGTCGACACGATCCTGTTCGACCTGCCCTCGAAAGAAGGCGACAAAAGCGCGATCGCCCGCAAGGCGATCCAGAATCTCGCGAAGCTCTCGCCGAGCCCGCTCGCCGACAAGAATCGTGCTGTCGCCATCACGCCCGCGAATTACGACGAGCATCTGGAATGGCTGCGAGACTGCGATCTCGTGATCGAGGCGATAGCGGAAAGGCTCGACTGGAAGCTCGATCTCTACAAGAAGATCGCACCTTATCTATCTGATAACGCGGTAGTTGCGAGCAACACTTCAGGTCTTTCGATCAATTCGCTGGCCGAAGCGCTGCCGGCGAGAGTGCGCCCGCGCTTCACGGGCATCCACTTCTTCAACCCGCCGCGCTACATGCATCTCGTCGAGCTGATCCCGGATCGCGAGACCGACTGCGCGATCCTCGTCGGGCTCGAAGCGTTCCTGACGACGACGCTCGGCAAGGGCGTCGTCTACGCGAAGGACACGCCGAACTTCATCGGCAACCGGATCGGCGTGTTCTCGATCCTCGCGACGATGCACCACACCGAAGCGTTCGGCCTCGGCTTCGACGTCGTCGATGCGTTGACGGGCCCCGCGATCGGCCGTCCGAAGAGTGCGACCTACCGCACCGCCGATGTCGTCGGCCTCGACACGATGGCGCACGTGATCAAGACGATGGCGGATACGCTGCCGAACGATCCGTGGCACAAGTACTTCGCGGCGCCCGCCTGGCTCGCGGCGCTCATCGAGAAAGGCGCGCTCGGCCAGAAGACCGGCGCCGGCATCTATCGCAAGGCCGGCAAGGACATCCTCGTCCTCGACGTCGCGAAGCAGGATTACCGGCCGTCGGCGCAGGAGACGAGCAAGGACGTCGGCGAGATTCTCGCGATCAGGAATCCGGCCGAGAAGTTCGCGAAGCTGCGCGCGTCGAGCGATCCGCAGGCGCAGTTTCTATGGGCGACGTTCCGCGATCTCTTCCACTATGCGGCGTACCACCTCGCCGGCATCGCCGACACCGCGCGCGACGTCGACTTCGCGATCCGCTGGGGCTACGGCTGGAAGCTCGGCCCGTTCGAGACGTGGCAGGCTTCGGGCTGGCAGGACGTCGCGAAATGGATCGCCGAGGACATCGCGGCCGGCAAGGCGATGAGCGGCGCGCCGCTGCCCGCATGGGTCACCGACGGCCGCCGCGGCGTGCATCACGCCGACGGCTCGTTCTCGCCCGCGACCGGGAAAGACAAGGCGCGCTCGTCGCATCCGGTCTACCAGCGTCAGCTCTTTCCCGATCCGCTGATCGGCGAGAAGTTCGATACCGGCACGACGATCTGGGAAAACGACGGCGTGCGGCTCTGGCATCTCGGCGACGACGTCGGCATCGTGTCGTTCAAGACCAAGATGAACACGGTCAACGACGCGGTCATGGACGGCCTCCAGCGCTCGATCGACGAAGCCGAGCGGAAGCTGAAGGCTCTCGTGATCTGGCAGACCGGCGAGCCGTTCTCGGCCGGCGCCGATCTCAAGGGTGCGCTCGGTCTTCTGACGGCGAAGAAGTACGCCGACTTCGAAGCGATGGTCGCGAACTTCCAGGCGACCTCGATGCGCATCAAGCATTCGCTCGTGCCGGTCGTCGCCGCGATCCGCGGCATGGCGTTCGGCGGCGGCTGCGAGTTCCAGATGCATTGCGCGCGCTCGGTCGCGGCGCTCGAAAGCTACATCGGTCTTGTCGAAGCCGGCGTCGGATTGCTGCCTGCCGGCGGCGGGCTCAAGGAGATCGCGCTGCGTGCGTCGCACTCGGCCGTCGACGGCGATCCGTTCGCGCAGTTGAAGAAGATGTTCGAAACCGTCGCGATGGCGAAAGTGTCGGGCAGCGCGCTCGAAGCGAAGCAGCTCGGGCTCCTCCGCGAGGACGACGTCGTCGTGTTCAACGCGTTCGAGCTGCTCCATGTCGCGAAGCAGGTTGCGAGCGCACTCGCGGAGTCGGGTTATCGCCCGCCCCTGCCCGCGCGCGACATCATCGTCGCGGGCGACGTCGGCAGCGCGAGCCTGAAGATGATGCTCGTCAACATGCTCGAAGGGCGTTTCATCTCGGAGCACGACTACGACATCGCATCGCGCATCGCCGACACGTTGTGCGGCGGCACGATCGAGCGCGGCTCGCTGGTCGACGAGAAATGGCTGCTCGATCTCGAGCGCAAGCACTTCGTCGAGCTCGCGCAGACGCAGAAGACGCAGGATCGCATCGCACACACGATGGCGACCGGCAAACCGCTCAGGAATTGAGAGCGAGCAACAAATATTGTCGTTTCCGCGAAGGCGGGAACCCAGCGCCTTTGATGTTCGACAGCAGAGTCACTGGGTCCCCGCCTTCGCGGGGATGATGAGGTGAAAGGAACGAACTGACATGACCAGACAAACCCAGGATGCCTACATCGTCTCCGCCGTCCGCACCCCGGTCGGCAAGGCCCCGCGCGGCGTATTCCGCAACACGCGACCCGACGATCTCCTCGCGCACGTGTTGCGCGAAGCGATCAGGCGCGCGCCCGGCGTCGACACGGCGCGCATCGGCGACGCGATCATCGGCTGCGCGATGCCCGAGGCCGAGCAAGGCATGAACGTCGCGCGCATCGGCGTGCTGCTCGCAGGTCTCCCGAACACCGTGCCCGGCATGACGGTCAACCGTTTCTGCTCGTCGGGCTTGCAGGCGGTCGCACTCGCGGCCGATCGCATCCGTCTCGGCGAAGCCGATCTCATGCTGGCGGGCGGCACCGAGTCGATGAGCATGGTGCCGATGATGGGCCACAAGATCGCGATGAATCCCGCCGTGTTCGCCGACGACAACGTCGCGATCGCCTACGGCATGGGCATCACGGCCGAGAAAGTCGCCGAGCAGTGGAAGGTCACGCGCGAACAGCAGGATGCGTTCGCGCTGCAGAGCCATCAGCGCGCGCTCGCGGCGATCGCTGCCGGCGACTTCGCTGAGGAGATCGAGCCGTACACGCTCGACGATCGCTATCCCGATCTCGCGACGCGCGGCATCACGACCGACACGCGCCGCATCGACACCGATGAAGGGCCGCGCAAGGATACGAGCCTCGAAGCGCTCGCGAAGCTGAAACCCGTCTTCCGCATGGGCGGCAGCGTGACCGCGGGCAATTCATCGCAGACGTCCGACGGCGCGGGTGCGGTCCTGCTCGCGAGCGAACAGGCGCTCAAGGACTACAACCTCGTGCCTCTCGCACGCTTCGTCGGCTTCGCGGTCGCGGGCGTGCCGCCCGAGATCATGGGCATCGGCCCGAAGGAAGCGATCCCGCGCGCACTCGCGCAAACCGGCATCAGGAAGGATCAACTCGACTGGATCGAGCTCAACGAAGCGTTCGCCGCGCAATCGCTCGCGGTCATGAAGGACCTCGACCTCGATCCCGCGAAGGTGAACCCGCAGGGCGGCGCGATCGCGCTCGGTCATCCGCTCGGCGCGACGGGCGCGGTGCGCACGGCGACGATCGTGCACGGGCTTCGCCGCCGCAAGCAGAAATACGGGATGGTCACGATGTGCATCGGCACGGGCATGGGCGCTGCGGGGATTTTCGAAGCGGTCTGATTCCCGCCGGCGGAAGCGCCTCACCTCGTCATTCCGGCGAAAGCCGGAATCCATTGGCTTTTTCGGCACCCACGAAGAGCAAAACGGATTTCGGCTTTCGCCGGAACGACGAGAGGGGCTGTCGCGTCCTATGCGAGTCGAGTTCCGTTCGGTACCGGCCGCTCGATCGCCGTGACGACGACGCCTTCGTCCGTCGGAAACCCCGTCAGCAGGAATTCCGAGAGGAACGGT
>DASZYR010000284.1:0-14593 GCA_035545255.1 Rhodanobacteraceae bacterium | reverse complement strand
TCCGCAACAACGCGCCGCCGTCGAATATTGCGACGGCCCCCTGCTCGTGCTCGCCGGCGCGGGCTCGGGCAAGACGCGCGTGATCGTCGAGAAGATCGCGCACCTGATCCGGCACCGGCATCTTTCGGCGTCGAAGATCGCCGCGATCACGTTCACGAACAAGGCCGCGCGCGAGATGCGCGAGCGCGTCTCGCGACGCGTGCAGGGCTCGGCGGCCGACGGGCTCACGGTGTGCACGTTTCATGCGCTCGGCCTCAAGTTCCTCCAGATCGAGCACGCGCGCGCAGGCTTGCGTCGCAACTTCTCGGTGTTCGACGCGGACGACAGCCAGGCGATCCTGAAGGATCTCCTGCCCAAAGGCATCAAGCCCGATGCGTTGTTCGCGTTGCAGTCGCTGGTATCGCGCGCGAAGAACGAAGGCTTCTCGCCCGACGAGGCTGCCGCGCGAGCGCAGAGCGGACGCGAGCAGGAAGCGGCCGGGCTCTACGCCGAATATCAGCAGCGCCTCGCGGCGTTCAATGCGGTCGATTTCGACGATCTGATCCGCCTGCCGGTTGCCGTGCTCGATGCAGACGCCGAAGCACGCGGCGCGTGGCAGGAACGCATCCGCCATCTGCTCGTCGACGAATGCCAGGACACGAACGGCGCGCAATATCGTCTGTTGAGGCTTCTCGCCGGCGAGCGCGGCATGTTCACCGCGGTCGGCGACGACGATCAGGCGATCTACACCTGGCGCGGCGCGAATCCCGAAAATCTCGCCGAGCTCTCGCGCGACTATCCGAAGCTCAAGGTCGTCAAGCTCGAACAGAACTACCGCTGCGCGCGCCGCGTGCTGCGCGCGGCGAACGCGCTGATCGCGAACAACGCGCACGTGTTCGAGAAGAAGCTCTGGAGCGAGGAGGCCGAAGGCGCCCCGATCCGCGTCGTCGAATGCCGCGACGACGATCACGAGGCCGAATGCGCGGCGGCCGCGATCGCTCATCTCGCCGGGAAGCACAAGGCGCGCTGGAACGAGTTCGCGGTGCTCTATCGCGGCAATCACCAGTCGCGTCCGCTCGAGAAAGCGCTGCGGCTCGCGCGCATTCCGTATCACGTGACCGGCGGCACGGCGTTTCTCGATCGCGCGGAGGTCAAGGATCTCGTCGCGTACCTTCGCCTCCTTCACAACGCGGACGACGATGCGGCGTTCCTGCGCATCGTCAACACGCCTCGACGCGACATCGGCGCGACGACGCTCGAAAGGCTCGGCACGCTCGCCGGTGCGCGCCACGTCTCGCTGCTGCGCGCGGCGGAGAGCAACAGCGCCCTTGCCGAGCTTCCGCCTCGCGCCGCATCCGCGCTCGCGGCGTTCGCGGCATTGATCCGCGAGTTCTCGGCGCGCTCGCACGAGGTCGCCGCGGCCGATCTCGTCGGCGAGCTGATCCGCCGCGTCGGTTACGAGGATCACGTCTCCGCCGAGGTCAAGGAGCCGATACTTCGCGAACGGCGCCTCGGCAATCTCGCCGAACTCGTCGACTGGCTGCGCGCGATGCAGAAGGAAGGCGCGGCCGGCGATCTCGCCGCGCAGCTCGCGCTGCTCGGCCACGGCGATCGCGACGAGCCCGGCAATGCCGTGCGCCTGATGACGCTGCATTCGGCGAAAGGGCTCGAATTCCGTTTCGTCGCGATCGTCGGTCTCGAGGAAGGCTCGTTGCCGCACGAAGGCAGCCTCGCCGAAGGACGCGTCGAGGAAGAGCGCCGGCTGATGTACGTCGGACTCACGCGCGCGAAGGAGCAGGTGGCTCTGCTGTATGCGAAGCGCTCGCGCCGCTACGGCGAGCTCGTCGCGAACGAGCCGAGCCGGTTTCTCGCGGAATTGCCGGCCGAGGACCTGCATTGGTCCGGTCGCGACGCCGAACGCGATGCAGCGCATCGCGAGGAGATGGCGTCTTCGCATCTTGCGCGCTTGGCGAGTCTTCTCGCGGATTGACGCTGCGCTTCGCTCTGTGTCTTCTCCGCGATGACTTGGAGAAGTGTTGGAGCAGTACGCGATGCTTCACTCCGGCAGATCCTCACCCCGGCAGATCCTCACCCCAACCTTTCCCGCGAGCGGGACCCGCGAGGGCGGTCGCCGCTGCCAGCTTTCTTTTCCCTCTCCCGCTTGCGGAAGAGGGCGGGGTGAAGGCAAGCGTGGTTCGCGCCGTCCCCACGGAAACGGTCGCGCAAGCGCGCAAGCCAAGCCGTCACGATTTCATGGCTACACTCGCGGCACCACCAGGGAGGCCTGCCATGCGAACCGATGTCGTCCGAATCGCGCTCTGTCTCGCGCTCGCCGGCTGCGCAGGCGCGCCGAAGAAGAACGCTCCGCCCGCGGACGCGACCGCACCTGTGCCGGCGAGCACTCTGCGTGCGCCGAGCGGGCCTGCGCCCGACGACAATCTCAACGCCGTCGTCTGGATGCAGACCGCGGTCGAGCGCGATCTGATCTACCGCGAGGTTTTCCGCCTCGCCGACGAGAAGCTCCGCGCGGCGCTCGGCGATCCCGGATGGGATGCGCTGCCCAAGCGCGATCGCAGGCAGCCGCTCTCGGCGAAGCTGAAGCCCGCCGTGATCGTCGACGTCGACGAAACCGTGCTCGACAACTCGCCCTACGAGGCGCGCCTGATCGCCGAAGGCAAGGATTACGACGAGTTCGGCTGGTCCGAATGGTGTCGCGAGCAGCGTGCGAAGGCGCTGCCCGGAGCAGTCGAGTTCGCCAGGGACGCCGCGAAGCGCGGCGTCACGGTGTTCTACATCTCCAATCGCGCGAAGGATCTCGACGCGGCGACGCTCGGAAACCTGCGCACCGAGGGGTTTCCGATCGACGGACGCGAGAACGTGTTTCTCGGACTCGGTACCGTCGTCGACGGCTGCGAGCAGAACGGCAGCGAGAAGGGATGCCGGCGCACGCTCGTCGGACGCACGCATCGCGTGCTGATGCAGTTCGGCGACCAGATCGGCGATTTCGTCGATGTCGACGCGAATACGCCGGAGGGACGCCGCGCGGCGGTCGAACCGTATCTCGGCTGGATCGGCCAACGCTGGTTCGTGCTGCCGAATCCGGCCTATGGCTCGTGGGAGCCCGCGTTGTTCAACAACGACTGGCAGCTTCCGATCGAGGCGCGCCGGAAAGCAAAAATCGATGCGCTCAGACTTAAATAATCATGATAATCAATAGATTATAGACAATTACGCGGGTATTGCTTTAGTAAAAGGCCCTAAGTATGATGATTCCACGAGATTTCATGACGAGACCACAGCGCCCCGCGTTACCGACAAGAAATACCCCCAGAGAACGACGTACAGCTTCCCCCTCCGGCAACTGCCGGATTGAACTCAGAGGGTCCGCCTTCTGAGTTTCTTTTTTTGGCGGTCCGGTTTCCGGTGGCGAGCTCCTTCGCTCGCGGGGGTCCGGCGTCTGGCTGGCTGGCCGCTTCACCCCTTGATAGAGTTCGCGGCCCTCCCTCGGCTGTTGCCCCAGGAATCCGCATGTCCGCGCGCCTCGTCCGTGTCGTTTTCGCCGTGTTTCTCGCCGCTTTCGTCGGCGCCTGCGGCAAGCAGGAATCCGCAGGTCCGGTCGCTGCCGCCGGCGCGAGCACGCCGGAGGCGACGATCCGGAGGTCCGCCGATCTCCTCAAGCAGGGCGATCTCGCCGGCCTTCTGCAGAACGCGCTGCCGCCTGCTGATTTCGCCGAGCTCAAGGCCGACTGGACCAAGCACGCGAACGAGAAGCCGGTCACCGACGAGGATCGCCGGAAGTTCCAGGAGACGATGGCCAAGTTGACCGCCCAGGACGCGGACAAGAAACTCTTCGCCGAGATCGAGCCCGATCTCAAGCGGTTCGACACCCAGTACCAGCAGCAGATGCCGATGTACGTCGCGATGGGCTCGGGCTGGCTGCAAGGCATGGTGCAGCAGAACAAGGAGCTGTCCGAGGCCGACAAGCAGCAGGCGCTGGCCGCGATCAACGCGCTGGCGGCATGGGTGCAGAAGACGCGATTCACCGATCCCGATTCCGTCCGGAAAGTGCTCGCAATCGCGACCAGGACCGCGCGCGAGCTGAACCTCAAGACGCTCGACGAGGCGCGCGCGCTCGGATTCGACCAGTCGATGCAGAAGGCGAGCATCGCGCTGAAGGGCTTCAAGGAAGCGCTCGCGGTCTACGGATTCTCGATCGACGGCATCCTCGATTCGGTCAAGCCCGAAGCCGTCTCGAACGACGGCAAGGCATCGACGACGAAGGTCACCTACGAGCTGCTCGGGACGCCGCTGTCGACGACGGTGCGCATGGTGAATGTGGACGGCCGCTGGTACGGCAAGGACACCATCGAGCGCATGAACGAGCGCCGCGAGGAAGCGGCCGCCGCGCCGCCGGCCCCGGCTCCGGACGCGCCGCCGCCGGAAGCCGCCGGCAAGGACTGAATCGCCCGCGTTTGCCGCCTCGCGAGCGGGAGCGGGCTAAACTCGACGCATGAACGACATGCAAGCCGCTCCCCGCGCGATCGCCGGGCCGCGGCCTCCGGCGTGGATCGACTTCCTGGGCGCGCTGCTGCGGCCCTGGCTCAGGATCCGGCGCGAGCCGGCCGATGCGGCCCGCCTGATCCCGGACGACGGCACGCCGACGCTCTACGTCGTCGAGCGGTACGGCCTTTCCGATACGCTGATCCTCGAGCAGGCGTGCAAGGAAGCGGGTCTGCCGTCGCCCTATGCGGCCGCCGAAAAGCTGCCGATCAAGCGGCGCAGCGCCGTCGTCGCGCTCTCGCGCCGTCCGCGTCTTTTCGGCCGCCGTCCGCATCCGACGCGCTCGGAGACGCTCGACCGCCTTGCCGACGTCGTGCGTGCCGGTCCCGCGGCGGACGTGCGCCTCGTGCCGGTCTCGATCTTCGTCGGCCGCGCGCCCGACCGCGATTCGGGCTGGTTCAGCGTGCTGTTCTCCGAGAACTGGGTCGTGGTCGGCCGCTTCCGGCGCCTGCTGGCGCTGCTGCTCAACGGACGCGACACGATCGTGCAGTTCGCGGCGCCGGTCTCGATGCGCGAGGCGATCGCCTCGGAGGAAGAGATCGCGCCCGAGCGCGGCGTGCGCAAGCTGCAGCGGCTGCTGCGCGTGCATTTCCGCCGCATCCGCGCCGTCGTCATAGGGCCCGATCTCTCGCACCGTCGCACCGTCGTCGACGCGCTCCTCAACACCGATCCCGTCCGCGCCGCGATCGCCGCGTCAGCGAGCAAGGAGAACATCGCGCCCGAAGAAGCCGCCCGGCGCGCGCGCAAGTACGCGATGGAGATCGCCGCGGACTATTCGCATCCGGTCGTGCGCTCGCTCCAGTTCATGCTGAAGGCGTTCTGGAACAAGCTCTACGACGGCGTCGACGTGCATCACTTCGAGACGATCCGCGAGGTCGCGCCGGGACACGAAGTCATCTACGTGCCGTGCCATCGCAGCCACGTCGACTACCTGCTGCTGTCGTATCAGCTCTTGGTGAACCACGTCGCGATCCCGCACATCGGCGCCGGGATCAATCTCAACCTGCCGGTGATCGGACCGATCCTGCGCCGCGGCAGCGCATTCTTCCTGCGCCGCACGTTCAAGGGCGATCCGCTCTATTCGACGGTGTTTCGCGAGTACATCTCGCAGCTGTTCGCGCGCGGCGTCTCGCTCGAGTACTTCATCGAAGGCGGCCGCTCGCGCACGGGCCGACTGCTGCAGCCGCGCGGCGGCATGCTGTCGATGACGCTCCGGAGCTTCCTGCGCGAATCGCGAAAACCCGTCGTGTTCCAGCCGGTCTACATCGGCTACGAGAAGATCATGGAAGGCGACGCCTACATCGGCGAGCTTTCCGGCAAGCCCAAGGAAAAGGAATCGCTGCTGGGCTTCTTCAAGGCGTTCGGCGCGCTGAAGCAGCATTACGGGCGCGTCGCGCTGAACTTCGGCGAGCCGATCTTCCTGCGCCCGCTGCTCGACAGCGTCGCGCCCGGCTGGGAATCGGCGACCGCCGATCCCGAAGCGAAACCCGAATGGCTGAATCGCGCGGTCGACTCGCTCGCGACGCGCATCCTGGAGAACGTCAACCGCGCCGCGCACGTCAATCCGATCAACCTGCTCGCGATCTCGCTGCTGTCGACGCCCAAGCACGCGATGGCCGAAGCCGACCTCGCGGCGCAGATCGAGCTGTGCAAGGCGCTTGTCGCCGAGCTGCCGTATTCGGACCGCGTCACGATGACGCCGCTCTCGCCGCGCGAAATCATCGCGTACGGCGAGAAGATGGGCTGGATCAGCCGCGTCGCGCACCCGCTCGGCGACGTGCTCGGCGTCGACGAGAAGGCCGGCGTGCTGCTTTCCTACTTCCGCAACAACGTGACGCACCTCCATGCCGCGCCGGCGTGGGTCGCGTGCTGCTTCCTCAACAACCGGCGCATGGCGCGCGCATCGATCCTCCGGCTCGGCCGGCTCGTCTATCCGTTCATCCAGTCCGAGCTGTTCCTGCCGTGGACCGACGAGGAATTCGCGACGCGCATCCAGGAGACGATCGATTTCTTCATCGCGCGCGGCCTCCTCGGCACCGATGCCGAAGGCCGCGTGATCACGCGCGAAGCGGGCCAGAGCGATTCGGCGTTCCGCCTGCGCGCGCTCGCGCGGAACCTGATTCCGGCAATCGAGCGCTATTACATCGGCGTCGCGCTGCTCGTGAAGAACGGACCGCACACGCTGTCGGCCGGCGAGCTCGAATCGCTGTGCTGGCTCACCGCGCAGCGCCTCTCGCTGCTGCATGAGCTCAACGCGCCCGAGTTCTTCGACCGTTCGCTGTTCCGCGGCTTCATCCAGAAGCTTCGCGAGCGCCGCGTGATCTCGGCCGACGAAAACGGCAAGCTCGTGTTCGACGGCGGCCTCGACGCCGTCGCGAAGGACGCGCGCGTGATCCTCTCGCGCGAGATCCGGCACGGCATCCTGAAGCTCACGCCGGAAAAGCACGCCGAACTCACGCGCAGCGCGGACGGCGGCTCGACAGAGGTCTGATCGTGGCGAAGCTGCCGAGCCTGCGCGATCGCCCAACTTTTCCGGCGACGCCCGCGGCCGGGCGGACAGCTGCGCCACGACAATGGATTCCCGCTTTCGCGGGAATGACGAAAAGAATCGGGAATGACGAAGGGAATGTCCTGACGGCAATGAAGGAAATGTCCTCGCGGCATTGAGGACGGAGAACGACCCGCCTACGCGTCGAGATCGGGAATCAGCCGGTTCTCGAGGTACGAGATCATGTCCTTGAGCTTGAGCTTGCGCTTCTTGAGGCGCGTCAGCTGCAGCTCGTCGCAACCGGAATCGCGCGCGAGGCGCGCGATCGCATCGTCGAGGTCGCGATGCTCGCTCCGGAGCTCGGTCAGCTTGCGGGCGATGGCGGCCGGATCTTCGGGGAACATGCGGGCCTCGGCGTGACGTTCAGTGTAACGCCGCGACCGCAACTCGTCGTCCCCCGCGACGCGCGTCGTCGTCCGGCCGAGTCCATCGTTCTTTCCGCGATGCTCGGCTCACCTCTCCTCGCGAAGGCGAAGATCCGCCGCCGCCAGCTGAAGCGCCGCCGGTTTCCCGCTTTCGCGGAGAACGACGGAGCCGACGCCGTCCGCTGTGCCGGGATCGATCGCCGCGACGACATCCGCAACCGAATCGAAGACCGCGTCGCAGTCGATCGCCGCAACCGGCAAGTCCTCGGTATACCCATAGCCAACGAGCGCGACCGGCATCCCCGCGGCGCGCGCCGCGCGCGCATCGTTCGACGAATCGCCGACCATGAGGCACTCGTGCGGTGCGAACCCCAGCCGTCCGGCCGCGTGCGTGAGCGGCAACGGGTCCGGTTTCGTCTTCGGCAGCGCGTCGCCGCCCTGGACGAAAGCGAGCTCGCTGTGGAGCCCGGTCAGAGCGAGCAGCGCTTCGGAAAAAACCTGCAGCTTGTTCGTCACGCAACACGTCGCGATCCCGAGCCGCTTCGCCTGCGCGAGGCCCTCCGTCACGCCGGGATAGAGCCGTGCGCGCTGACCGTTGAGCGCGGCGTAGTACTCGAGGAAGCATGCGCGCGCGCGCGCATGCTCGTCGTCGGCCGCGCGCCCGTCGCGATCGCGCGTGAGCACGCGATGCAGCAGCACGTCGACGCCGCGCCCGATCCAGCTGCGCACCTGGTCCGAATCGATCGAGGGATGGTCGAGCTCGCGCAGCGTCGCATCGACTGCGGCCGCGATGTCGGGCGCGGTGTCGACCAGCGTGCCGTCGAGATCGAACAGGATCGCGCGCACGCGCGTCGGCATGCCCATCACGCCGCCCTTGCGTATTCCGTCGCGAGCCGTTCGAGCGCGACCGGCCGGATCTTCGACGCGCGCCCCGCGCTGCCGAACGCCTCGAAGCGCGTCTTGCAGACCGCGCGCGCGGCGGCGATCGACGCCTTGAAGAACTTGCGCGGGTCGAACTCGCCCGGATCCTTCGCGAGCGTGCGGCGGATCGCGCCGGTCATCGCGAGGCGGATGTCGGTGTCGATGTTGACCTTGCGCACGCCGTGCTTGATCCCTTCGACGATCGCCTCGACCGGCACGCCGTACGTTTCCTTGATCGCGCCGCCGAACTCGCGGATCACCGCAAGCCACTCCTGCGGCACCGACGACGAGCCGTGCATGACGAGGTGCGTATCCGGAATGCGCGCATGGATCGCCTTTATGCGTTCGATGTCGAGGATATCGCCGGTCGGCGGCCGCGTGAACTTGTACGCGCCATGCGAGGTGCCGATCGCGACCGCAAGCGCGTCGACGCCGGTCTTCGCGACGAAGTCGGCGGCCTCGCCGGGGTCGGTCAGCAACTGCGAATGATCGAGCGTGCCCTCGGCTCCGACGCCGTCTTCCTCGCCGGCCGTGCCGGTCTCGAGCGAGCCGAGGCAGCCGAGTTCGCCCTCGACGCTCACGCCGACCGCGTGCGCCATGTCGACGACGCGGCGCGTGACCGTCACGTTGTATTCGTAGGTCGACGGCGTCTTCATGTCTTCCTTCAGCGAGCCGTCCATCATGACGCTCGTGAAACCGGAACGGATCGACGCCTGGCAGACCGCGGGGCTCGCGCCGTGATCCTGATGAAGGCACACCGGAATCTGCGGCCACTGCTCGACGGCCGCGAGCACGAGATGGCGCAGGAACGCTTCGCCCGCGTAGCTTCGCGCGCCAGCGGACGCCTGCAGGATCACGGGGCTGTCGCTTTCGTCGGCGGCCTGCATGATCGCGTGGATCTGTTCCATGTTGTTGACGTTGAATGCGGGGACGCCGTACGAGTGTTCGGCGGCGTGATCGAGGAGTTGCTTGAGCGAGATGAGGGCCATGAGGTTCTCTCGAGAAAAGACTTTGGAGTGATGTCCCTTCTCCCGCGTGCGGGAGAAGGTGCCGGCAGGCGGATGAGGGAAGCTCTTGCGAGCTCGAACCACGTTGCCCTCACCCCAGCCCTCTCCCGCGCCGCGGGAGAGGGGGAAAAGCGCGTTACGAAATCGGCGTCGAGCAGCGGCGCACGACGTCGGCGACACGCTCCGGCGTGAATCCGAAATACTCGAACACCTGCGGGCCCGGCGCGGATTCGCCGAAGCGATCGATGCCGATCACGCACCCTTCGCCGCGCACGTATTTCCACCAGAGCGCGCTCGCGCCCGCTTCGAGCGCGATCTTCGGCACGCCACTCGGCAGCACGTCGTCGCGATACTCCAGCGGCTGCCGATCGAACGCGCTCGTCGACGGCATCGAAACGACGCGCACGCCGATGCCTTCGGCCGCGAGCAACTTCTGCACCGCCAGAGCAAGGCCGACTTCGGATCCGGTCGCGATCAGAATGCGATGCGGGCCGCCTTCGGGCTCCGAGACGACGTAGCCGCCGCGCTCGATCGCGGCCGTCTGCGCTTCGTCGCGCGTGACGAACGGCAGGTTCTGGCGCGAAAGAATCAGCGCTGTCGGGCCGTGACGCCGTTCGAGCGCGACCTTCCACGCGACTGCCGTCTCGACCGCATCGCACGGCCGCCAGACGTCGAGATTCGGAATGAGCCGCAGGCTCGACGTGTGCTCGACCGCCTGATGCGTCGGTCCGTCCTCGCCGAGACCGATCGAATCGTGCGTGAGCACGTGGATCACGCGAAGCTTCATCAGCGCGGCCATGCGGATCGCGTTGCGGCTGTAATCGCTGAAGGTCAGGAACGTGCCGCCGAACGGAATGAAGCCGCCGTGCAGCGCGAGTCCGTTCATGACGGCCGCCATGCCGAACTCGCGCACGCCGTAGCTGATGTAGCGTCCGGCTTCGCCGGGCTTCACGACCGGCGCGTCCTTCCAGATCGTGAGATTCGAATGCGTGAGGTCGGCCGAGCCGCCGATCATCTCGGGCACGGCCGGCGCGAGCACTTCGATCGCGAGCTGGCTCGCTTTGCGCGTTGCGATCGACTCGGCTTTCGCGTTCGCGGCGTCGAGGAGCTTGGCGACGACGTCCTCGAAATTCGCCGGCAGCTCGCCGGTGAGGCGGCGCACGAAGTCGGCGCCTGCTTCGGGATATTCGGCGCAATAGCGATCGAAACGCGCGTCCCAGTCGTATTGCAACGCGGCGCCGGTGCCGCGCGCATCCCACTCGCGCGCGACGTCGCCGGGAATCTCGAACGGCGCGTGCGTCCAGCCGAGCGCCTTGCGTGTCGCCAGGAGCTCGTCGGCGCCGAGCGGCTCGCCGTGCGCTTTCGCGGTGCCCGCGCGCGTCGGTGCGCCGCGGCCGATCGCGGTCTTGCAGACGATCAGCGTCGGCCGCGATTCGTCGGATTTCGCAAGCGCGATCGCGCGATCGACCGCGTCGACGTCGTGGCCGTCGACCGCGTCGATCACGCGCCAGCCGTAGGCGCGAAAGCGCGCCGGCGTATCGTCGGTGAACCAGTCGCCGACCTTGCCGTCGATCGAGATGCCGTTGTCGTCGTAGAACGCTACGAGCTTGCCGAGCTTCCACGTCCCCGCGAGCGCGCAGGCTTCGTGCGAGATCCCTTCCATGAGGCAGCCGTCGCCGAGGAACACCCATGTGCGATGATCGACGATCGAGTGGCCCGGGCGATTGAACTCGTCCGCGAGCAGTCGCTCGGCGAGCGCCATGCCGACCGCGTTCGTGATGCCCTGCCCCAGCGGCCCCGTCGTCGTCTCGACGCCGGGCGTGACGCCGACTTCGGGATGGCCCGGCGTCTTCGAGTGCAGCTGGCGAAACCGCTGCAATTCGGTGATCGGGAGGTCATAGCCCGTCAGGTGCAGCAATGCGTACTGCAACATCGAGCCGTGACCGTTCGAGATGACGAAGCGATCGCGATCGGGCCATTCGGGATCGCGCGGATTGTGGCGAAGATGACGTGTCCACAGCGCGGCCGCGATCTCCGCCATGCCCATCGGCATGCCGGGATGTCCCGACTTCGCCTTCTCGACCGCGTCGGCGGCGAGCATGCGGATCGCGTTCGCAAGCCGCGCGGGACTCGCGCGCTCGGCGACCGGCGTGCGCTCTCCGTACGGAATCGACGTCACGGCGTTCATGCGACGGCCTCCAGGTGCTGCTTGCGCGCCTCGGCCTTCTGCTTGCGCTCGAGGATGCGCCAGATGAACGGCGTGAAGATGATCTCGATCGCGAGCTCCATTTTCCCGCCCGGCACGACGATGGTGTTCTGGCGCGACATGAACGAGTCGTGCAGCATCGAGAGCAGATAGCGGAAGTCGATGCCCTTCGGATCGCGGAAGCGGATCACGACGAAGCTCTCGTCCGCGCTCGGGATCGCGCGCGCGATGAACGGGTTCGAGGTATCGACGGTCGGCACGCGCTGCAGGTTCACGTGCGTGCGCGAGAATTGCGGACAGACGTAATGCACGTAGTCGTGCATGCGGCGGAGCACGGTGTCCATGACGGCTTCGGTCGAATAGCCGCGCATCGAGCGGTCGCGATGCAGCTTCTGGATCCATTCGAGGTTGATGACCGGCACGACGCCGATCAGGAGATCCGGATGCCGCGCGACGTCGATGCCGTCGTGAACGACCGCGCCGTGCAGGCCTTCGTAGTAGAGAAGGTCCGATGCCGGCACGTCTTCCCATGCGGTGAACGTGCCGGGTTCCTGCTGGTACGGCTCGGCTTCGCCTGCATCGTGAAGGTATTTGCGGCGCTTGCCGCGGCCGGTAGCCGCATAGTCCGCGAAGAGCTTCTCGAGGTCTGCGAAAAGGTTCGCTTCCGGACCGAAATGGCTGAAATGCGAATGCGCCTCGCCATCGGCTTTCGCGATGGCTTCGCGCATCGCCTTGCGGTCGTAGCGATGGAAGCTGTCGCCCTCGATGATCGCCGCGTCGACCTGCTCGCGGCGGAACATGTTCGAGAACGTGCGCGTGACCGAGGTCGTGCCGGCGCCCGAGGAGCCGGTGATCGCGATGATCGGATGAAGTTCCGACATGTCTCGTCTCCCGTCAGGTCAAGCCGGCGTGCGGAACAGGCCGCGCGTCGCGAACAGCGGCTGCTCCGAGTCGCGCATGTCGCCTTCGCGGTGATAGCGCTCGATGCGCTCGACTTCCGAGCGCGAGCCGAACACGAAGCCGATCTTCTGGTGCAGCGTTTCGGGCCGCACGTCGAGCATTCGCTTGTAGCCCGTGCTCGCGCGCCCGCCCGCCTGCTCCATGAGCAGCGCGATCGGGTTGCACTCGTACATGAGGCGCAGCCGCCCGTTGACGCCCGGCTTTCTGGTGTCGCGCGGATACATGAAGACGCCGCCGCGCATGAGGATGCGGTGCGCCTCGGCGACGAGCGAGGCGATCCAGCGCATGTTGAAGTCCTTGCCGCGATCGCCGCTCGATCCCTTGAGGCACTCCTCGACGTAGCGTTGCACGGGGTATTCCCAGAAGCGGCTGTTCGAGGCGTTGATCGCGAATTCCTGCGTGTCGTCGGGCACGCGAAGGTCGCGATGCGAAAGGATGAACTCGCCGAGCAGCGGATCGAGCGTGAACGCGTGCACGCCGTTGCCGGTCGTGAGCACCAGCATCGTCGACGGGCCGTAGATCGCGTAACCGGCAGCGACTTGCTCGGCGCCTGCTTGCAGGAAATCGCCAGGCTCGGGATCGGCGCTCGGATTCGGCGCGCGCAGGATCGAGAAGATCGAGCCGACCGCTACGTTGACGTCGATGTTCGAAGATCCGTCGAGCGGATCGAAGAGGAGCAGATACTTGCCGCGCTCGTACGGTTTCGGCAGGACGTACGGATCGTCCAGCTCCTCCGAGACCATGCCGGCGACGTAGCCGCGGTTCTCGTTGAGCCTGAGGAAAATCTCGTTCGCGACGACATCGAGCTTCTTCTGCCGCTCGCCGTGCACGTTGCTCGCGTCGGCGTTGCCGAGGAGATCGGCGAGGCTCCCGTGCGCGACGGCACGCGAGATCGCCTTGCACGCGGTCGCGACCGAATGCAGGACGCCGTTGAGATCGCCGCGCGCTTCGGGATGGCTCCTTCGCGCCTCGATCAGGAACTCGGTGAACGTGGTCTTGTCGGTCAGAAGCATGCGGCCCTCCCCAAAGGCTCGTGTGCGATGGCGAGCCGATGCCACGCGCGAAGGCGCGCGACGTCGACGAACGGCGAACCGGGGACGCTCTTGGGCAGCGGCTTTTCCGGATCACCCAGATGTTCGAGCGTCACGAACGCCGGCGGCAGCGACTCGGCGAGCGAGTACCACGTCGGTATCGCGACGACGGCGAGGCCCGCGGCTCCGGCGCTGCGGATGCCGTTCGCCGAATCCTCGAACGCAAGGCATTCGCTCGCGTCGAGGCCGAGCTGGCGCAACGCTTCGAGATAGACGTCGGGCTCCGGTTTGAGGCGCTTGATCTCGCTGCCCGAAACGACGGCCGCGAAACGCCCGCGCCAGTTGCGTCCGAAATGCGGTTCGAGCAGCGCGTCGAGATTCGCGGCGGTCGTCGTCGTCGCGATCGCGAGCGTCAGATGCTCGTCGGCGGCTTCGTCGAAAAGTCGTGCGATGCCGGGACGCAGCGGCAGCGGCTCCTCGCGCAGAGAAGCGTCGTAGCGGCGCGTCTTCGCGGCGTGCAGCGCGGTCAGCAATTCCTCGAAGTCGGCGCGCTGCGTCGTGACCGGATCCTCGCGCTCGGCGAACCAGCGCATGCGCTGGCGTCCGCCGGCGACGCGAAGCAGCTCGCGGTATGTGCCGCGATTCCACCACCAGTGGAGATCGGCCGCCGAGAACGCGGCGTTGAACGCGCGGCGATGGAACTCCTCGGTGTCGGCGAGCGTGCCGTCGACGTCGAAGATCAGCGCGCGAAGGGCGGTACTCATGCGCGCTCCTTCCGCGGCTCGGCGATCGGCACGCCGGCGAGCACGCGCGATTGCAGGATGTCTTCGGCCTCGATCGTCTGCAGCGCCGCCTTGTCGACGGCGCCGCCTCCTTCGAGCAGGCGCCGCGCCTGGCGCAGCCGCGCGCGGTCGAGCGCGTTGCGGATCGAGCGCGCGTTCGCGAAGTGCGGCTGCGTGCGGCGGTGCTCGATGTAGCTCAGCAGCACTTTCTTCGCGCGCGGCGCGAGCGTGTAG
>DASZYR010000283.1:0-3335 GCA_035545255.1 Rhodanobacteraceae bacterium | reverse complement strand
GGGCGGCACGTAGTTCAGGACCGCCCAGAGCTTGCCGTCCGCATCGAAGCTCATCGACACGGAATTGATCCAGCGGTCGTCGCCGAAGTCGCCGATCCTCTTTGCCTCGCCGGTCGATGTGTTGATCCGATAGAACCCGTTGTCGCCGCGCCCGCCGGCGCCGTAAAGCACGTTGCCGTTGGCGACGAGGCCGGTGATCGCCTGGCCCGTCGTTCCGACGAGCTTCGTAGCGCCGTTTCCGGAATCGACCGTCCAGAGCTTCCCGGCGTAGGCCGAGATGAGCCAGAGCGTGCCGTCGCACCCGAACGTCATGCCAAGATCGAGCGCGTCGTTGCGGTTGGGATCGCCCTGCCCGGCAAGGCCGAAGAGGCCGATGATGCTCGCGTGGCCTGTCTCGGGATCGATGCGTACCAGCGAGTTCATGCCGCCGGCGACCGCGTACAGCGCGTCGCCCTCGGGCGCGAAGCTGAGGCCGCTGAGATTTGCGATCGGCTGCCCGCCATAACGGCCGGCGTTTCCGACCTCGGTTGCCGTGTGGCTCGTCAAGCCGAACTGGAAGAGCGTGTCGTAGGCCTCTCCATAGGCCATCGTCTCCGCGCGGGCTCCCGACGCGGAAAGGCTAAGCATCCCTGCTGCAACGAGGCAGGCAAGTCGGCGCATGGCGGCGTGTTATCGTTATAGGTAATCGTCGGCTTCGCGGTGGTCCGCGATAGCCTTCCCGAGTCTAGCAAGCAATTCCGGACCCGACAAACCAGCCCGTGGCCGCACCGTGACGAGCGTCGCGGATGCGTCCGGCAGCCCCGGCGCGAAAGCGCGAGGCCGATCCGCAGCCCGATCCAGCTCATGCCCGCTTACCTAGGACAGGCCGACTACCGCCACGGCAGCCCGGCCGCCGCCGGCGTCCTTCTGGTCAATCTCGGGACGCCCGAGGCACCGACGCCGAAGGCCGTCAGGACCTACCTTGCCGAATTCCTGTCCGACCCGCGCATCGTCGAGCTGCCGCGCTGGATCTGGCGGCTCGTATTGCACGGCGTGGTCCTTCGCGTGCGGCCGCCCCGCTCGGCGAAGCTCTACGAGAAGATCTGGACGCCGGCCGGATCACCGCTCCTGACCGGCACCGAGGCGCTCGCGGCCGCGTTGCAGCAGAGAATCGCGGCGGAGCGGCCGGGGCCGATCCTCGTCCGCGCCGCGATGCGCTACGGCAAGCCGTCGATCGCCGCTGCGCTCCGCGACTTTTCGGCCGCCGGCATGCGGCGGCTGATCGTGCTGCCGCTCTTTCCGCAGTATTCGGGCACGACGACCGCTTCGGCGCAGGACGCGGTCGGCGCCGAGCTCGCGCACTGGCGGCTCGTGCCCGATTTCCGGTTCATCGCCGACTATCACGCCGAGCCGCGCTACATCGAAGCGCTGGCGAGGAGCGTCGAATCGCACTGGCAAGGCCACGGTCGCGCCGAACGCCTCGTGCTCTCGTTCCACGGCATTCCGCGACGCTATTTCCGCAACGGCGATCCGTATTTCTGCCAGTGCCAGGCGACCGCGCGCGCGCTGCGCGAGCGGCTCGATCTTCGCGAGGACGAGGTGATCGTCTCGTTCCAGTCGCGCGTCGGCCGCGAGCCGTGGCTTTCGCCGTACACCGACGAGGTGTTCCGCTCGCTGCCGCAGGAAGGCGTCAGGCGCGTGCAAGTGCTCTGTCCCGGATTCGCGATCGATTGCCTCGAAACGCTCGAAGAGATCGCGATCCGCAATCGCGAATGCTTTCTCGCGGCAGGCGGCGAGCGCTTCGACTACATCGCGGCGCTGAATGCGGGCGAGGATCACGTCGCTGCGCTGGCCGAGCTCATTCTCCGCAACGGCCAGGGCTGGCCCGAGTTCGATCCGGCGTGGGACGCCGCGCGCGCCGCGGCGCAACGCACGGCTGCGCAAGTCCGCGCCGAACGCATGCGCGATGCACGCTGAGGAATTGCGGATCGAGCTTGCGGATCGAACCCTCGCGGCGCTGGCGTGGGGCGATCCGGAGCAGCAGCCGATGCTCGCGCTGCACGGCTGGCTCGACAACGCCGGCAGCTTTTCGGCGATCGCGCCGTTGCTGGCGAAGCGCCACTACGTCGTCGCGATCGACCTCCGCGGGCACGGCCGCTCATCGCATCTGCCGCCGGGTGGCTGGTATCACTATGTCGACTATTTCGACGACCTTCGCGCGACGCTCGACCGTTTCCGCTGGGCGAAGGCGACGCTGTTCGGCCATTCGCTCGGCGGAACGCTCGCGAGTCTCTTCGCGGCGGCGTATCCGGAGCGCGTCGATGCGCTGCTGCTCGTCGAGGCGCTCGGGCCACTGACCGTTCCGCCGGAAGACACGCTCGCGCAACTGAAGCGCGGCCTCGACGAGCGCACCGCATTCGCGAATCGCCGCGCGCTGCGCGTGTTCGGCGATCTCGATGCGGCGATCGAGGCGCGCGCGACGGCGAGCGGATTTTCGGGACAGGTCGCGCGTGCGCTCGTCGAGCGCGGCGTGCGCGAGGTCGACGGCGGGTACGTGTGGTCGAGCGATCCGCGGTTGACGCTGACGAGCGCGCAGCGCTATTCCGAAGCGCAGGTGTCGGCGATGCTGAGCGGGATTCGCACGCCGACGCTGCTGATTCTCGCGGAGCCCGCGACGAGCTATCTGCCGGATGCGATGATGAGGGAACGCGCGGCGCACGTCGGGGACATCGAGGTGGTGCATCTCGCGGGGCATCACCACCTGCATCTCGAATCGCCGCGCGAGGTGTCCGGGATCGTTGCGCGCCTTCTTGAAGCGCGTGCGCGATGCAGCGGCGAATCGGGCTTGCCCTCACCCTAACCCTCTCCCGCAAGCGGGAGAGGGGAGAACACGCGGCCCGCTCGTAGGATGGTCATAGGGTGGGCTTCAGCCCACCAGTCGTCTGCTTACGACTGGATCAGTCGCGTCAACTCGGCTTTCAGCGCCTGCCCGTGCATGCGCAGCCATTCCCGCTGCTCGCGCCATTCGGGGTAGAGCGTCTCGACCAGCGCCCAGAACCGCTTCGAATGGCTGCGGATGCGCAGATGACAGAGCTCGTGCACGACGACGTAGCGCAGCGCCGCCGGAGGCGCGAGCGCGAGCGCGAGATCGAGCATGACGCGATCGCGCGTGTCGAGGCTACCCCAGAGGCTTTTCAGGGGACGCAGCTTCACGGCCGTCGGAGCGCGGCCGAGCTCGGGGCAATAACGCGCGAGATAGCGGCTGACGTCGCGGCGGATCTGCGATTCGAGATACGAGCGCAACAGAGCGCGCGCAGCCGGAAGCGTCGCCTTGCCGTGCGGACGCGGGAGCGTCA
>DASZYR010000282.1:0-10304 GCA_035545255.1 Rhodanobacteraceae bacterium | reverse complement strand
TCGATCCGCGCGTGCGCTCGGCGCGCCTGCTCGAGCGTCACATCGCCGTGCCCGTGCTCGCCGCAGTGCCTTCGTACGCGGTGCCGCGCGAGCGCCGCAACGATCGCGCGCGCTACGCGCTCGCGATACTGCTCATGCTCGGCGTGTTCGCCGCGTACGCGCTCGTGTACTGGATCCGGACGGCGAAGGTGCCATGACCCCTGCTGACGACAACACCAACGCCGTGCCCGATCGCGTGCGCGCCGCGATGAGCGCGGCCGCGCTCGATATCGCGCAGCGCACGAGCGCGAGCCGCTCGATCGCGCGCATCGTCGAGCCGCATGCGCTGACGACGCGCACGCTCGAGGAGCGCCGCCTGATCCACCGAGACGAGTCGGCGCGCGAGCAGGCCGACGCGTTCCGCGAGATCCGCACGCGCCTGCTGGCGCTCGGCGGCTCGAACAACTTCGTCACGATGGTCGCGCCGATCAGCCACCGCTCGGGCGGCAGCTTCGTCGCGCGCAACCTCGCCACCGCGTTCGCGTTCGACGAGGCGAAGACGGCGCTCCTGATCGACTGCGACGTGCGCCACGCGGCGCAGCACACGGCGCTCGGCGTCAATCCGTCCGAAGGCGGCCTCATCGACTATCTCGAACATCCGGCGCTCGGCGTCGAGAAGATCCTCTATCACACCGGCATTCCGCGGCTGCGCCTGATTCCGAGCGGCCGCCAGCGCGAGATGAGCGCGGAGTATTTTTCTTCGTTCCGCATGCGCGCCGTGCTCGATTCGCTGCGCAGCCGCTACGCGGACCGCTACATCTTCATCGACAGCCCGGCCGTGAAGGGATCGCCCGACGCGCGCATCCTGGCCGATCTTGCCGATTTCGTCGTGCTCGTCGTCGGCCACGGGCGCGACACGCCGGACGCGATCAACAAGGCGCTGGCCAATTTCGATCCGTCGAAGATCGCAGGCGTGGTGTTCAACCACGTGCCGTAGCACCGATCCTGAAAGGGGGGAGACCAATGCGGCCACGATGCACGACCACGCGTCCAGGCATGGCGCTGCTCGCGATCGCGATCGCGATCCCGGGTTCCGTGTTCGCGGTGAACGTCGATTACGAAGTCGGCGTCGGCATCGAGCACGACGACAACGTCAATCTCAGCGAGAACGACCCGATCAGCGAGAACATCCTGATGCCGACGCTGGGATTCACGGTGTCCCAGCTCGGCTCGACGATCCAGGCGACGGCGATCGGCAACATCGAATACCGCGACTACCTCAACAATCGCTTCGGCGACGAATTCCGCAGCCAGCTTGCCGGCCGGCTGAACTGGAGCGTCCTGCCCGAGCGCCTGGACTTCACCGTGCAGGACCGCCTCGGTGTCGAGCCGGTCAACACGCTGCAGCCCGATGCGCCGTCGAACCTGCAACAGACGAACGTCCTCTCCGCGGGCCCGACGCTCCGCTTCCGTTTCGGCCCCACCGTCAGAGGCCAGGCGGAGCTGCGCTACGTCGACAGCTATGCCGAGGAAACCGACGAGTTCAATTCGCAGCGCATCGAAGGCGCGCTGCGCGCGATCAAGGATCTCGACGCGACGACCTCGATCTCGGCGAACCTGACCGATCAGCACATCTCGTTCGACGATTCGAGCGTCAGCCCCGACTACAACAGCTACGGCTTCTTCGGCCGCTACGCGCGAAGCTGGACCAAGCTCGATTTCACTGCCGATCTCGGCTATTCGTGGCTGCGCTATTCGGGCGCCGGCGATCTCGATCGCGACAGCCCGCTGTTCCGCACCGACCTCGTCTGGCACATCGCGCCGCGCGACACGCTGACGCTCGACGTCGCCTATGAATTCTCGGACGCGGCTTCCGGCATGCTGGCCGGCGAGCCCGGCGTCGCCGGAACCGGCGGCGTCGGCGGCAACGTGCCGGGCGCGGGCGCGCCGCCCCTCACTCCCGCTCCGGGCGCCGTGCCCGTGCAGACGCCCATTCCGCCGGATGTCTCGCTCGGCGGCGCGACGATTTCCTCGGCCGCCTATCTCGCCAAGACGGTGGGCCTCGCTTACAGCTATCTCGGCGACCGCTGGGACTTCACCGTCGCGCCCTTCTACCGCAAGTACGACTACGGCGCGGTCACGCTGGCCGAAGTCGGCGCGGTCGACCAGAACGCGCGCGGCGGCACGCTCGGCGCGGGTTATCGCATCCGTCCGCTGATCACGGCCGGCGTCACGGCGACGTTCGAAAGCCTGAGCTACGAAGACCTTGCGCGCACCGACCACAATCGCTACTACACGCTGTTCCTGCGCCAGCAGCTTGCGCGCAACTGGGCCTGGCGCGCCGAACTGACGCGCAACGAGCGCCACAGCACCGAGGGCGGCGTCAGCAGCGACGAGAACATCGTCTTCTTCGGGGTCACCTACACTCGCGAGTGATGCGCGACGCGCGCTCGCAAACGGGAAAGTCCATGAGCAGAATCCTCGTCACCGGTGGTGCCGGCTACATCGGCAGCCACGTCGCGCTCCAGCTTCGCGATCGCGGCGAGGAGATCGTCGTGCTGGACAATCTCAGCACGGGATTCCGCGAAGCCGTCCGCGGTGCGGAGCTCGTGGTCGGCAACGTCGGCGATCGCGAGCTGGTCGATCGCGTGCTCGCCGAGCACCGCGTCGACACCGTGCTGCACTTCGCCGCGCACACGGTCGTGCCGGAATCGGTGCGCGACCCGCTGAAATACTACGGCAACAACACCTGTGCCACGCGCAACCTGCTCGCCTCGTGCAACGAGGCCGGCGTGCGCCACTTCGTGTTCTCGTCGACCGCCGCGGTCTACGGCATGCCTGCCTCCGGAAGCGCCGACGAAGAGACGCCGACGCGGCCGATCAATCCGTACGGCGCGTCCAAGCTCATGAGCGAGACGATGCTGCGCGATCTCTCCGCGGCGGGCTCGCTGCGCCACGTGATCCTGCGCTACTTCAATGTCGCCGGCTGCGATCCCGAAGGCCGCGTCGGCCAGTCGACGCCGAACGCGACGCTGCTGATCAAGGTCGCCTGCGAGCACGCGGCCGGCAAGCGCGAACGGCTCGAAGTTTTCGGCACCGACTACGACACGCCGGACGGTACCTGCATCCGCGATTTCATCCACGTTTCCGATCTTGCGGACGCGCATCTCGCCGCGCTCGACCATCTCCGCGCCGGCGGCGAATCGCTTACGCTCAACTGCGGTTACGGTCACGGCTACAGCGTGCGCGAAGTCATCGATACGGTCGAGCGCGTCTCGGGCCGCAAGCTCACCGTGGTCGATCGCCCGCGCCGCGAAGGCGATCCGGTGGAGCTCGTCGCGAAGAACGGCCGCCTCGTCGCGCGCTTCGGCTGGGCGCCGCGCCACGACGATCTCGATTTCATCGTGCGCACCGCGCTCGCGTGGGAACGGCGAAACGCCGGCGCCGAAGCGCCCGCGCTCTCCTGAGCCACGCGATCCGAGCCGACGCCGATGTCCGCCCAGGTCCAATCGCCAGCTGTCGGAGCCGGCACCGCGGATGTCCGCGACGCGCCGCTCGCCAGAGCGCTCGCATCGCCGCGCATACGCGGACTCGATTTCATGCGCGCGGTCGCGGTGCTGCTCGTGCTCGCCGACCACTCCGGCCTCTACAGGCTGGGTCCGCTCGCGTTCTTCGACGGCGGCTTCGGCGTCGAGATCTTCTTCGTGCTCAGCGGCTTCCTGATCACCAAGCTTCTTTGCGACGAGGTGGATCGCAACGGGTCGATTTCGTTCCGCGCCTTCTACTGGCGCCGCGCCGCGCGGCTGCTGCCCGCTTTCTATCTCTATCTTCTGGGCGGCGCGGCGATGCTCGTATTGATGCACCGGGAGCTTCCCTGGGGCGCGATCGCGACGGCATCGTTCTACACGATCAACTACTACCAGGCATTCACGGGCGCCGAGCCGCACTATCTGTCGCACTGCTGGTCGCTCGCCGTCGAGGAGCAGTTCTATCTGCTGTGGCCGCTCCTGCTCGCCTTCGTGCTGCGGAAGAGGCTGGGGCTGATCCGGGCGCTCGCCGTCGCGATCGTTCTGCTGTGGCTGCTCCGCCTTCTCTACGTGGTCCTCGGCGCCAGCGACGAATACCTCTATCGCGCGCTCGAAACGCGCGCCGACCAGCTCGCGGTCGGATGTCTGCTCGCGGCGCTCGTGCGCGATGCCCGATGGCGCGCACGGATCGAAGCCTTCGTCGGCATGGGCTGGATCGTGCCGGCCGCGATCCTCGTCGCGATCCTCTTCTCGTTGACGCTGCACGGAACCCTGTTCGGCAAGTATGCGATTGCCTATTCGCTCGAGCCCGTGCTCGTCGCGCTGATGATCCCGGTCGCGATCGTCTCGGCGAACGGCCTCGGGTTTGGCGCGCGGATGCTGAACGATCCGGTCGCGGTCATGATCGGCCGCGTCTCCTATGGCGTCTACCTGTTCCATCCCTGGGTCATCCATCCGATCCGGCATCTGATCGAGCGGGCGACGGGGCTTACCTACGTTTCGATCCTGATTTCCATCGTGGTGCTGATCGGCGTCGCCTACGTGTCTTTCGTCTGTTTCGAAACGCCGATCCAGCGCGCGATGCTCGGAAAGCGACCGCGCGGCGCGAGCAAGGTCGCGAGCTGACATGCTGCGGATCGCCGTCGTGACGCCCATGCTGCCCGTTCCGCACGATCAGACCCGCGGCCGCTACATCCACGAAACCGCGCGCTCGCTCGCGAAGATCGCCGACGTGCGCGTGTTCTTCTGCCAGCTCGGCTATCTGCCGATTCCCGGCATGCGGCCGCGCAGCTTCATCGCCGGCACGGTCGGAGCGGATTTCTCGCTGCCGGGCATCGACACCGAAACCTTCACCTATCCGGCGATCCCGGGCATCTCGCGCATCGCCAACGCCTTCGTTGAATCGCGCGTGCTGATTCCGCGCCTGCGCCGCTTCCGGCCCAACGTCGCGATCGGCTACTGGATCTATCCCGACGGCGACGCGACCGTGCGCGCCGCGCGCGCGCTCGGCATTCCCTCGGCGATCGGCGCGCTCGGCTCGGACATCCACGTGCGCTCGGGAGCCGCCGCGCGGCAGACGCGTCGCGCGATCGCGTCGGCGGGCGCGCTGATCACGGTCAGCGAAGCGATGCGCAACACGGCGATCGCCGATTTCGGCGCCGATCCCGCGAAGGTGCACACGATCACCAACGGCTTCAACGGCTCGGTGTTCCGTCCGCTCGCGCAGCCCGCCGTGCGAGGCGAGCTCGGCATCGACGCCGACGCGCGGCTCGTCGTCTACGTCGGCCGCTTCGTCGAGGCGAAGGGCCTGCACGAGCTGATCGGCGCGTTCCGCGCGATGGCGGCGACGGACCCGGCCCTGCGGCTCGCGCTGGTCGGCGACGGCGTCATGCGCGAGGAGCTCGCCGAGCTGGTGCAATCGGCGGGACTCGCCGAGCGCGCGTTCATGCCGGGCGGCATTCCGCCCGCCGAAGTCGCGCGCTGGATCGGCGCCGCCGACGTGCTGACGCTGCCGAGCTGGTCGGAAGGCTATCCGAACGTCGTCGTCGAGGCGCTCGCCTGCGGCCGGCCGGTCGTCGCGACCGACGTCGGCGGAACCTCGGAGATCGTCAACGCGTCGAACGGTCTCCTGATCCCTCCGCGCGATCCGGAGGCGCTCGCGACCGCACTGAGGCGTGCGCTCGACGCCCGCTGGGACCACGACGCGATCGCGGCTGCAACGCGCCGTTCGTGGGACGACGTCGCCCGCGAGACGCTCGCCGTCTGCGAGGAGCTCGCCGACCGCGACGACGCCGTCGGCAACGTGCGCCAGCCCGGCTGAGCGCGCATCGCGCAACGAACAATGGAGACCACCGCCATGACGACCGCCCGCAAAGTGCTCCTGGTGGAGCTCAACGAGATCAACTGGCGCGTGATCGACAGCCTGATCGCGCAGCACGGCACGCACTACCTGCCGAACTTCACGCGCCTGCGCGAGCAAGGCGCCTGGGCCGAGCAGACGGCCGTCGAGAAGCCGCCGCATCTCGATCCGTGGGTGACGTGGGTCACCGTGCACACCGGCGTGCCGCGCGACGTGCATCACGCGACCGTGCTCGAGCAGGATTCGACCAGCATCGCCTCGCCGCGGCTCTGGGATTACGCCGTCGAAGGCGGCCGCTCGGTCGGCGTGTTCGGCAGCATCAGCGCGTATCCGCCGCGCAAGGTTCCGGGCTTCATGGTGCCAGGTCCGTTCGCGCCGGGCGACGAGACGTATCCGGAAGACCTGCGTCCCGTGCAGGCGATCAACCGCCTCGGCACGCGCATGCACGGTCAGACCGGCAGCAAGGTCACGCCGATGATGATGGCGCGCGACGTGCTGGCGCTGATGCGGCTCGGCCTGCGCGTTCCGACCTTGATGAAAGCCGCGACCGAAGTCGTGCGCGGCAAGCTGCAACGCGGCCGCGGCTGGCGGCTCGTCAGCCTGCAGCCGATCCTGAATTTCGATTTCTTCGCGCATGCCTACCGGCGCTTCAGGCCCGACTTCGCGACCTGGCACAGCAACCACGCCGCGCACTACATGCACCATTACTGGCGCGCCTGGGACGACCGCGGCTTTCCGACGCCGGCAAGCGAGGACGAGCGCCGCAAGTACGGCGATGCCGTGCCTTACGGCTATCGCCTCTGCGACGACCTCCTCGGCCGCTTCATGCGCCTCGCCGGCGACGACACCGTGCTCGTCGTCGCGTCGAGCATGGGCCAGCAGCCGTACGTTTCCGAGCTGTACAAGGGCGGAAAACTCATCGTGCGCGTGCGCGACATCGATCGGCTGCTCGCCGTGCTCGGCCGCGACGGCGTCATCGAGACCGTGCCGACGATGGTGCCGCAGTGGAACATCAAGATGCCCGACGCCGCGCACCGCGCGGAGATGAAGCGCCGCATCGAAGCGGTGCGCCGCACCGTCGGCGGCCGCGAGGAAGCGGCAATGGCGGTCGAGGAAGTCGGCGACGCGCTGACGATGACGCCGCTCGGCCTTTCCGGCAAACCCGAAGGCATCCGCTATTTCTTCCACGGCGCCTCGGCTGCGGATCCGGCCGGCTATGCGATCGACGATCTCTTCGCGACCGACACGCCAACCGTCAAGCAGGGCATGCACCATCCAAGCGGGCTGCTCGCGTTCCACGGCGCCGGCATCCGCGGCGGCGTGCGCCTGCCGGAATGCACGAATCTCGACATCGCGCCGACGCTGCTCACGCTGATGGGATTGCCGGTGCCGCCTGCGATGCCCGGCCGCGCGCTGTCCGAAGCGTGGCGCGCGCCGGACTCGCGCGACACTCCGGCGCCGGACGTGCGCGTCGCCGCGACGGCCTGATCACTCGGCCGGCGCGGCGGCATTCGTCACGGGACGCGCAGGAATGCCGACGACGGTCGTGTTCGCGGCGACATCGCGCAACACGACCGCATTCGCGCCGATGCGCGCGCCAGAGCCGATCGCGACGCCGCCGATCACCTTCGCGCCGGACCCGATGAAGATGTCGTCGGCGAGCACCGGCACGCCGCCGCGGTTGTCGCCGATCACGACGCCGCTCTCGATCCAGACGTTGCGCCCGCCGCGCACGGCCGAGTTGACGACGACGCCGATCGGATGGATCAGCACGAAACCCGGACCGAACTTCGCGTGGACGCCGACGACGCATCCGTTGACGACCTTGTTGAGCCAGTGCACGACGAGCGCGAGCGGCGCGAGGCGCCAGCGAACCAGCGCGGCCTGCGCGCGATACAGCGCCACGGCGAGCGTGCCGTCGGCAAGGCAGGCGCGCAGCAGCGAGCACGGCTCGCCGTACTGCTGGTAGAGGCGCTGCTTGGCGCGAAGATCATCCAGCAGCATGGCCGCGCTCTGCCGCAAGCGAACGGTGGAACTCGACGAGTTGCATGATGTTGTTGCGCCACTGGCGATGCTCGCCGACGTAGGCACGCGCCGCGGCGCCGACGCGGCGCAGCGCGGCTTCGTCGCGGCTTCGCGCAAGCACCTCGGTCACGGCCGCGTCGATGTCGCCGGCCTTGAACATCCAGCCGTTCGCGTCTTCGGTCAGCACTTCGCGGATCGGTTCGAAATCGGGAGCGATCGGCGGGATCGCGCAAGCCATGAATTCGAACAGCTTGACCGGCGAGGTGTAATCGCCCGCGCTGGGCAGGATCGCCATGTCCATCGCGGCGAGCAGGCCCGGCACCGCGTCGTGCGAAACGCGGCCGGTCAGGATCACGCGGTCTTCGAGCCCCTGCTCGCGCACGAGCGCCTGCATCTCGCCGAACACGGCGCCATCCCCGACCAGCAGCAGCTTGAGGTGCGGCGCCTCGGCGAGACGCGGCGCGACTGCGCGCACGAACGCGTCGATGCCGTGCCACGGCACGAACGCGCCGAGATAGCCGCAGACGACGTGGCCGTCGAGCTTCCATTTCGCGCGCGCCTCTTCGCGCTGCGCCGGCGTGAAGGTGAACTTGGAAAGGTTGGCCGCGTTCGGCGTCACGATCGCGGGCGCCATGTCCGGATGCGCCTCGAGCGCGCGGCGGCGGAACACGTCGGACACGAACACGAGCCCGCTCGCGTTGCGGAACACCCAGCGCTCGATCGACTGCGCGAGCCGTGCGAGGAAAAGCGGCCTGACGCGCACGACCATCGCCGAGTCGTTGACCTCGAGAATGATCGGCACGCCGCGCCGTTTCGCGATCCAGACCGGCGCGAACATGAAAAGCGAATAGCGTTCGTAGACGAAATCGGTGTCCGGATGACCGACGAGATAGCGCCGCACGCGCGCGCCGGCGATCGCGTTGTAGGCGACCTCGACCAGTTCGAACAATCCTTCCGGCAGATTCGAGACGATGCGCATCCACCACTTCGCCTGCTGCGTCGGCGACATCGCCTTCGGGCTCGCGTACGGATCGGCGCCCGGCAGCGAGATGATGTCGACGGCGACGCCTTCGGCGCGCAGCGCGTCGGTGATGCCGCGGATGTGGACGCCCTCGACCGCCTTGCCCTGGGTGCGGTGGTGATACAGCACGCGACGCGGCAGCGAGGGAGTGCTCATGCTGATCCCGACGAATCCCCGATGACGCCGGCAGCGACGGCCGGCGCGCACGATGTTAGCAGGGGCCGCGCACGGTCGCGCGGCTCCTTCGGCAGCGGCGAGGAGCGCGACGTTCTCGGTTATATTGCGAGCTCCGCGAGGGGCGTCTGCCGATGAGCTTCTTTCTCTACCTCCTCTATCTCGTGCTGACGTTCCTGCGGCCGACGGAACTCTTCTGGCCGGATCTCGAGGCATTCCGGCCGATGCTTTGGCTCTGGCTCCTCGCCTTCGGCACGGCATTCATCAGCGTGCTCGGCCAGCACAATCTCGCGGGACGCCGCGCCTATTTCGGCCTGCTCGCGATGTTCGTCGTCGCGATCTTTCTTTCGCAGGCGATCAACTCCTCGATGTCCGGCGCGCTCGACGCCATGTCGACCTTCAGCGCCTCGGCGATGCTGTTCGTCCTCACCTGCATGAACCTCACCTCGACCGAGCGCGTGCGCACGGCCTGCAATACGGTCGTGGTCTGCCTCGTCATCATCTCGATCATGGGCATCGTCTCCTACCAGTACGGCTGGATGGCGCAGAAGCTCGTGCTGCAGCAGGGCGCGGACACCGGCACCGACGTCTTCGAAATCGATCCGGAGATCATTCCGGCCCACGACGAGTCCGGCCAGTTCCTCTGGCGCGTGCGCAGCGTCGGCTTCCTCAACGACCCGAACGATCTCGCGCAGGTGCTCGTGATGGTGCTGCCGATGCTGTGGCGGCTCTACGAGAAGCGCCATGCGCTGCGCAACCTGATCCTGGTCGGCCTGCCGAGCGCGATCATCGCCTACGCGATCTACCTGACGCGCTCGCGCGGCGCCGTGGTCGGGCTCGGCGCCATCTTCATTTTCGCGACGCGGCGCAGGCTCGGCACCGCGCGCATGGCGGCGCTCGGCATCGTGCTGGTCTTCATCGCGAGCGTCGCCAACATCGGCGGCGGCGGCGACCGCGATTTCTCGACCAAGGAGGAATCGGCCGCCGAGCGCATCGAAGCGTGGTACTCCGGCATCCAGATGCTGAAAGCGAAGCCGGTCTTCGGCGTCGGCTACGGCAATTTCATCGAGGAGCATCCCTTGACCGCGCACAACTCGGTCGTGCTGTGCTTCTCCGAGCTTGGCTTGTTCGGCTACTTCTTCTGGGGCGGGCTGATCGTGCTCGCGTTCCGGGAGCTCGATCAAAGCGCGCGACTCTCGCCAAAGGGCTCGTCCGCCGC
>DASZYR010000281.1:0-3185 GCA_035545255.1 Rhodanobacteraceae bacterium | reverse complement strand
GCGACGCCGGCTCCGAAGCACGAGGTCGCGGGCGACGAATACCGCGTCGAGGCGGGCGATACGTTGTCCGGCATCGCGCGCGCCGTGCGATCCGACGAGTCCGCGAACATCAATCAGCTGATGCTGGCGCTCCTGAAGCAGAATCCGAACGCGTTCTTCAAGGACAACATCAACGCGCTGAAGCGCGGCGCGATCCTGCGCATTCCGTCGGCGGATCAGATCAAGGCCGTCGGATCGGCCGGCGCGGCGGCAGCGGCCGTGCATGCGCAGATCGAGGACTGGCGCGGCGGCGCGGCCGCGAAGCCGACGCTCGTCGCCGACACCGGCACGCCGGCGCCCGCGCCGAAGAAACCGTCGAAGCCCGCTCCGGCGGCGACGACATCGGCCGCGTCGAGCACGAAGGGGAGCGAGCGTCTCGAGCTCGTTCCACCGAAAGCCGGCAAGGAAAGCCTTGCGATGAACGACCGTCCGGGCGGCAGCGCGGGCGGCACGAGCGCATCGACCGAGGTCAAGGCAGAGCTCGCGCGCACGAAGGAAGCTCTGACGAGCCGCGAACAGGAAGCGAGCGAGCTCAAGTCGCGCGTCAAGGAGCTCGAGGAAACCAAGACGAAGACCGATCGCCTGCTCGGTCTCAAGGATTCGGAAATCGCCGATCTCCAGCGCCAGCTGAAAGACCTGCGCGCGCAGGAAGCGAAGGAAGGATCGAAGGCGACGCCGTCCGCAGCCGCGGCGGCGCCCGCAGCGAAAACCGCGCCGCTCCCCGCGGCATCTTCTCCGGCGGGCAAGGTCTCGAAGGAAGACATCTGGGGCACGGCGTCGACGAGCAGCGAGGCGAAGCCCGCGACGACGACGCCATCGGCGCCGGCTTCACCGGCATCGGCTCCGGCGAGCGAGGCATCGACGGCGCCGAAGGAATCCGCAACGGCGCCGGCAGCAAGTACGGCCAAGTTGCCGGAAGGATCGGCGACGCCTTCGACGTCCGCAGAGCCGTCGACGACGCCACCGGCCGCAACGCCGGCGACGAGTCCCGCACCGCCATCGGACACCGGCGCGGCGCCGGCATCGTCGCCGCCGGCCGCGACGTCGCCGGCATCGACACCGGCCGAGACGCCAGCAGCTTCCGCCAAGCCCGCCAGCACGGCACCGATCAAATCCGAAGCGAAGACGAAGATGCACCCGCTGCCTTCGCACGCGTCGGAGTGGTACGAGCAATCGTGGGTGAAGCCGGCCGCGATCGGCGCCGCCGCGCTGCTGCTGCTCGCCGGATTGCTCGGCCTGCGCAAACGCAAGCCCGCGGCGGCGACGGCGCGCGGCTCGATTGCCGGCGCCTTCGGCGATTCTCCGATCGGCGGCGCCGCGGCGTCTGCCGACGCCGAAGAGCGGACATTGCGCGAGCAGCTGGCGGAAGATCCCGGCAACGTCGGGCTGCACCTCGAGCTCTTGAGCCTCCTCTACGCCGAGCGCAACGTCGCGGCGTTCGAGGACGCGGCAGCCGCGATGCACGCGCAAGTCGTCGATCCGCATCAGCCCGAATGGCTCGAAGCGCGCGCGATGGGCCAGGAGCTTGCTCCGCACAATCCGCTGTTCTTCGAGGAACCCGCGACGGACGAGGCTTTCGACGACGAAGCCTTCACCGCTCCGCACGCGACGCCGACATTCGATCACGACGAGGTATTCGGCCATACGGCGGCGCAGGAGCCGGCTCCGCCGACCAGCACCGCATTCGATTTCGATCTCGACGCCGAGGAGACCCCGCCGGCCCGTGCGCCGGCGGTACCCGCCAGCGAAACGACATTCTCGTTCGACGACCTGCCGCCCGTGGACTTCACCAGCGAAGCCCGTCACGAAGTCGAAGCATCGGCGCCTCTGCCGGTGGAGGAAGACGAATTCGCCGGCGAGGACGGCGTCGGCACGAAGCTCGATCTCGCCAAGGCCTACCTCGACATGGGCGACCCGGAAGGCGCGCGCTCGATGCTCGAGGAAGTGCTGGCCGAGGGCAACGACGCGCAGAAGGGCGAGGCGCGGCGGTTGATGGGCGAGATCCGCTGATCGCCCGGTTTTCCTGCATTCATCGGTACGGCACATGGCCCGGCTCGTCCGGGCCTTTTCTTTGTGTTCGCGTTCCCCTTTTCGCGTGCGGGAACGACATCGCATCCCGATCCGCCTCTTTCGCGCTTCCGGACGGGACTCCGATCCTTTCCCCTCCCGCTTGGCGGAGGGGGCAGGGTGAGGGGCTCGTGGCCCGGTTTTCCGGTCTTTTTTCTTGAAACGCTTCGACGAAAACCGACTCGCGCCCGTGCGATGAAGTCCACCCGGCAAGCTACCATCGCCAAACAACCCGGAGACCAACGCGAGTGCGCATCGCCCTCGGCATCGAATACGACGGCACCGATTTCTTCGGATGGCAGCGTCTTGCGCACGGGCCGAACGTGCAGGGCACCGTCGAGCGCGCGATCTCGTTCGTCGCCGCGCATCCTGTCGAGGTCGTCTGCGCGGGCCGCACGGATGCCGGCGTGCACGCGCGTTGCCAGGTGGTGCACTTCGACAGCGATGCCGTGCGCGACGAGCGCGCGTGGATGCTCGGCGCGAACGCGAACCTGCCGCCGTCCGTCGCCGTGCGCTGGGCGCGCGTCGTCGGCGATGATTTTCATGCGCGCTACGGCGCGCGGGCCCGGCGCTATCGCTATCGCATCGTCAACCGGCCCTTTCGCGCCGCGCTCGATGCGCGCCATGCCGCGTGGGAGCGCGTTCCGCTCGATCTCGACCGGATGCGCGCCGCGTCGTCCGCGCTGATCGGCGAGCACGATTTCACCGCGTTCCGTACGGTCGCCTGCCAGGCCAGGTCGCCTTCGCGGTGCGTCAGCGACATCGCGATGACGCGAAGCGGAGAGGAAGTCGCCATCGAGATCGAGGCAAACGCGTTCCTGCACCACATGGTCAGGAACATCGTCGGATCGCTCCTGCCGATCGGCCGCGGCGAGCAGCGGCCCGAGTGGCTGGCGGAGCTCCTTGCCGGACGCGATCGCTCCAAGGCGGGACCGACCGCGCCGCCGCAGGGGCTGGCGTTCCTCGGTCCGCGTTATCCTGCGAGATGGAACCTTCCTTCCGAGGTCCTGCTTTGAGAACGCGCATCAAGTTCTGCGGGATCACGCGCGCCGACGACGCGCGTCGCGGCGCCGCGCTCG
>DASZYR010000280.1:0-2987 GCA_035545255.1 Rhodanobacteraceae bacterium | reverse complement strand
CAAGGAACGGGCCACGGCGTCATCGCGCCGCGGCCCGCTTCCGCGATGCGCGCCGGCGGCGGCATCCCATACGAATCGGAGACGGGGAATCGACGTGAGCAGGAACAGGGGATTCACGCTGATCGAGCTGATGATCGTGGTGGTCATCGTGGCCGTACTGGCCGCGATCGCGTACCCGAGCTATCAGGAACAGATAAAGAAGACGCGCCGCAGCCAGGCCAAGGCCGATCTCATGGAGACGACGCAGGGCTTCGAGCGCCAGTTCACGATGTCGCGCGACTACACGACGTACACGAGCGACAAGTGGACGTTCACGACCTCGCCGCGTGATGCCGCGGACGGCTCGCAGTACTACGACCTCAGCCTCGCCGGCGATGCGACCGCGACGAGCTACAAGCTCCAGGCCGTGCCGGCCAACTCGCAGGCCGGCGACCGCTGCGGGACACTCACGATTGACAGCACCGGCAAGAAGACGCACAGCGCAGGCGACGACGACTACTGCGCCTGGGGCACGGCGCCCTGACGTTGAGCGATCGCGATCGGGCCGCTATACTTCGCGGCCCTCGCGCCGGAGTAGCTCAGCTGGTAGAGCAACGCATTCGTAATGCGTGGGTCGGGGGTTCGATTCCCTTCTCCGGCATTCAGTTTTTTGCGGGCGCCGCGGCGGCTTCATTGAAAGGCTGTCGCGACGTTTCCTCACCCCTTGCCTTCATGCAAGAGGGGAGGGGAATGATCGTGGCGCGGTGCGCGACAGCGTCATTTCATTGAAGCGGGGCGGTTAGCTCAGCGGTAGAGCACTGCTTTCACACGGCAGGGGTCAGTGGTTCGAAACCACTACCGCCCACCAACCAGATCAGGTAGTTACGCGCAAGAGACGTTGAGCGGTATAGCCATACAGCAAAGTGCGGTCGGTAGCGCCGCATACGTCGCGAAGGCGCCCGGTAGAATGACCGGATTCGCTTGAATCCTGCGTTTCTAGACATATAATTTTTGCTCCGAATTTCCCCCCCGCCGGACTCGCCGCAAGGCCCCGGCGGGGTTATTCATTTTGGAGCTGTGAAATCTGATGTCTGAGCCCGTACTCAAGCGCACGATCGCTTCGTAGATGGGCAGAATCTTTTCCATGCCGCGCAAGCGGCGTTCGGATACACATATCCGAACTACGATGTGCAGGCACTAGCAGCGGCAGTATGCGCACAGCAGGGCTGGCGACTCGATGCAGTCCGTTTCTATACGGGCATTCCCGATGTCACCGATAACGCGCGTTGGAACCATTTCTGGTCCGCCAAGCTTCTCGCCATGAGTCGCGCCGGGATCGCGACCTTCTCGCGTCCCCTACGGTATCGGAACCAGCGCGTCGTAGCGCCCGATGGAACTGAAATAACGTACACCGCCGGCGAAGAGAAGGGCATCGACGTCCGCATCGCGTTGGACATCATCCGAATGGCGCATCGTGGTGAGTACGATGTCGCGCTCGTATTCAGCCAGGATCAAGACCTTTCCGAAGCGGCTGATGAAGTGCGCGTTGTAGCTCGAGAGCAGGAACGATGGATAAGAATCGCTTCGGCGTATCCGAGCAGCCCGACATCAAAGAACGGGCGTGGTATCAATCATAGTAACTGGATTCGCATCGATCGCGCGATGTATGACGCGTGCCGCGATCCACGCGACTACAGGCCGAAAGCTGCTGGAACCACCTGAAGGGGACGACGAGGGCGCCGACGCCATCACACGCGCCCGACGATCGGAATCAAAGCTCCGGTGATCGCGCGCGCATCGTGCGAAACGAGAAACGCGATGACGCCCGCGATCTCTTCGGGCTTCACCCATCGCGAGAAGTCGGCATCCGGCATGTCGGCGCGGTTCGGCGGCGTGTCGATGATGCTCGGCAGGAGCGCGTTGACGGTCACGCCCTTGTCCTTGAGCTCCTCGGCCAAAGCTTCGGTCAGCTTCATGACGCCTTGCTTCGATGCCGCATACGCGCCCATGCCGCCGCCGGCCTTGAGCGCACCCATCGCGCCGATGTTGACGATGCGCGCGTCGCCGCTCTCGACGAGGTACGGAATCGAAGCGCGGCTCGCGGCGACGGCCGTGCGCAGGTTGACGCGATAGAGGAAATCCCAGGTATCGAGAGCGCCGCCTTCGACCTTCTCCCAGCGGAACGTGCCGGCGATGTTGACGAGCGCGTCGAGGCCGCCGAGCGCGGCGACGCTTCGCGCGATCGCGTCTTCGGCAGCTTTCGCATCGCCGAGATCGATGCCGCCGATCGCGTGCACGCTCGCCTGCGAGAACGGTCGCGGCGGCGCGTCCGCGCGATCGATCGCAGCGACGCGCGCGCCGGCTGCGTCGAGCGCCGCGACGGTCGCGAGACCTAGCGAGCCGAAAGCGCCGGTGACGGCGACGCGCCTGCCTTCGAGGTTCATCGGAGCTTTCCTCTGCGAGTCGAGGAAGCCGACTATAGGCGATTCCAGTCCGCCGAGGCGCGCCCGCGCCTAACCGCGCGAGAGCACGCCGGATTCGCGCAGGTAGTCGACGATCCTCGCGGCCGCTGCTTCGGCCGTCGTGTTGTCGGCATGGATGTGCAGCTCCGGCGTCTCTGGAACCGCGTACGGCGAATCGATGCCGGTGAAGTTCTTGAGCTCGCCCCGTCGCGCCTTCTTGTACAGACCCTTCGGGTCGCGCTGCTCGACGACGCCGAGCGGCGTGTCGACGAAGATCTCGACGAACTCGCGATCCTCGACCATGCTGCGCGCGAGTCTTCGCTCGGAGCGGAACGGCGAGATGAACGCCGTGATGACGATGAGGCCCGCGTCGACCATGAGCCTGGCGACCTCGCCGACGCGACGGATGTTCTCGACGCGGTCGGCCGCCGTGAAGCCGAGATCCTTGTTGAGTCCGTGACGCACGTTGTCGCCGTCCAGGAGATACGTGCGTGCGCCGAGTGCGTGCAATTCGCGCTCGACGATGTTCGCGATCGTCGACTTGCC
>DASZYR010000279.1:0-36254 GCA_035545255.1 Rhodanobacteraceae bacterium | reverse complement strand
CGCGCCACGTAACCGCGATGATTCGCGGCACGTACGTATTGAGCCTGACGTGCTCGAACGCCTACGGCCTCGCAACGAGCTTGCCTGCGACGATCGTCGTGTCCGGTGGTCCGCCGGGACCGCCGGATTTCCTGCTGACGCCATCGACGATGTTTCCCGTCGTCGGCGAAGCGTTCACGGTCGGCTGGCAGGTCTCCGGCGCATCGACCTGCGTCGGCACGGCCGAGATCAACGGCAGTCCGGTCGCGGTGCAGGGCTGGACGGACACGACTTCTCCCGTATCGCCGCGCACGCTCGTCGTGTATCGCTCGGATTATTTCGTGCTGCGCCTCACGTGCTCGAACGATTCGGGCGCGGTGGATAGCGAGCCCTACCAGATCTTCGTCGGCCACGCGGACGCCGACCCCGGCTAGCGCGGCGGCGCTCGAACGCCTTCGTCCGCCGATGGGAAGCATCCGAGCCGGCGCCTCGGCCACGTTCCGCCGCCCCATTCGCCAATGACCGGCCGGTACCGTTACGATAAGGCCGTATCCGGAAGGTGCGGATCGGGCATTCCGGACGTCCGCTCCCCGGTTCGGGCGCGGAAGAGCGTCGGGGCGCGGGGGCGAGTCCCGCCGTTTCACGGCAACCGGCTTCCGTCGGCTTTCCGCTTTTCGGCATGGATCACATGAAGAATCTTCTCGTCACCGGCGGCGCCGGCTTCATCGGCTCGAACTTCGTGCTCGATGCGCTCGCCGAGAGCCGCGAGCGCATCGTCAATCTCGACAAGCTGACCTACGCCGGCAATCTCGACACGCTGGCTTCCGTGCGCGACGACGTCAACCACGTCTTCGTGCACGGCGACATCGGCGACCGCGCGCTCGTCGAGCGGCTCCTTCTCGAGCACCGGCCGCACGCGATCGTGAACTTCGCGGCCGAGTCGCACGTCGACCGGTCGATCGACGGTCCGGCCGAGTTCGTGCAGACGAACGTCGTCGGCACGCTGACGCTGCTCGAAGCCGCGCTCGCGTACTGGCGCGCGCTGCCGCTCGATCGGCAGGATGCGTTCCGTTTCCTGCACGTCTCGACCGATGAGGTGTACGGCTCGCTCGGCCCCGTCGGGCGCTTCACCGAGGATTCGCCGTATCAGCCGAACTCGCCGTATTCGGCGTCGAAGGCCGCGTCCGACCATCTCGTCCGCGCGTTTCATCACACCTATGGCCTGCCGACGCTGACGACAAACTGCTCGAACAACTACGGGCCTTATCAATTTCCCGAGAAGCTCATTCCGCTGATGATCCAGAAGGCGCTCGCGGGCGAGCCGCTGCCGGTCTACGGAGATGGCCGCAACGTGCGCGACTGGCTCTACGTCAAGGATCATTGCGCGGCCATCCGCCGCGTGCTCGAGATCGGCCGCGTCGGCGAGGTCTACAACGTCGGCGGCGATGCCGAGCGCGAGAACATCCATGTCGTCAGGACGATCTGCGCGCTCGTCGACGAGCGCAGCCCGCTCGCCGGCGGAAAGAAGCGCGAATCGCTGATCGCGCACGTGACCGATCGCCCGGGCCACGACCGCCGCTACGCGATCGACGCCTCGAAGATCAAGCGCGACCTCGGCTGGCGGCAGAGCGAATCGTTCGAATCGGGTCTCGCGCGCACGGTGGACTGGTATCTCGATCGCCAGGACTGGGTGCGGCGCGTGCTCGATGGGTCGTATCGCATGGAACGGCTAGGCCAGCACGAACGGTCCTGAAGACGCAGATTCGAACGAATGGTCTGGCGTCTGATCGGACCCGCCCGCGGAGCGGGGGATCAGAGCGCGTCCGTCCTCGTTGCGATCGGAAAGTACAGGGCGCTCGGATGCTCCGTGTCGTGGTAGAGCGTGACGGTGACCGTCCGGGCGTCTTTGCCGGATTCGTCGGCCACGATGCCATCGCTGTTGTAGTTCTTCTCCCAGTACCGCGAATTCACCGGTCCGATCACGAGCCTGAGTCGGCTGCCTTTGGCAAGATGCCGGGCGATGAAGGTGAAATGATCGAAGTCGTATTTCTCGATCGTGCCCGGCTTCACGAAGGCGGCTTTTCGCAGGCTCTTCCTGTAGCGCGCACGGAGCATGTCCGTGGCCAGCTGCTCACTCCGGCCATCGGCACCGATCGCATAGACCGTCGCCGCGATATCGGTGTCCGGCTGGTTCAGGCTGATCCACGCTGAAAGCTTGAAGAAGCCGGCAAGATCGGTGTCTTCGGTAAAGGCGGGGGTGTGATAGATCAGGAGTTTCCCGGACGAGGCCAATAGACCTTGGGTGCTGGTCAGCACGTGCGGGGCCGGACCGTCGCCCTGCGGATCCCATTCCGTCAATTGCGCATCGACCGGATCGTAGACGTAGTGATCGGGCGGATCGATGCCGGGCTCGCTCGCCGTCAACCTGCCGGACGCAAATACGTCGTTGGCGCTGCCGTCGATCGAGGAGAGATACATCGGCCGCAACTCGGCCGTGACGCCGGCGAGCGAGCTGGCATAACGCCATTCGGCCACGTCATCGCCAAAGAAGTAGTAGGCCACCTTGTCCTTCAGGAATGTCGGCCTGGCGCCGTCTTTCATCGTCCAGTCGTACCAGTCTTTCAGCAGTTGATTCATGTCGATCAAGCTGGCTTTGCCGAACTGGATCCCGCCATATTCGGCGTCCGGCGTGCGTGTCCCGTAGTGGTCCCAGGGACCGATGATCAGGTAGTGCTTTGCCTTGGCTGCGGCCGAGGCGTGTTCGAGATGTTCCCGATAGAACGACAACGCGCCGGGCTGGTCGCCGTCGTACTGGCCGGTAATGGTAAGAACGGGGAGATCGATCTTCGCGAACTGCTGCGGGGTCGGGTTGTAGCTGTCCCAATAGGCATCGACGGCGGGGTGGGTCAGCCACGTCTGGAAGCTGGGCGAGGGATTGCCGACGATCGCGTCAAGTTCCCTGTACGGACGGTGGTTCACGTACATCTCGCCGAACCTGGCTTTCCAGAATCCATCGTCGTCGAAAATGCTTTCCTGACCGGTGTGCCCGCTGGTCAGGGTCATCCACTGCATGTCGTAGGCATAGTGAATGTTGTAGAGCGCCGGGAAGTCGACCCCTGGTCTTGGCGAAGCGACCGGGACGATCGTCGTCAAATGAGGCGGAAACTCCTTGGCCGTCGCCCATTGATCGTAGCCGGCGTAGGAACCGCCCCACATCGTGACCTTGCCGTTGCAATACGGTTGCCTGGCCAGCCATTCGACCACCTGCGGGCCGTCGTCGGCTTCCTGCAGCAGCGGAGTGAAGTTGCCCTCCGAATTGCCGCGGCCGCGCACGTCAACGGTCAGGAACACATAGCCGTGCGAGGCGAAATACATTCCGCGATCGTGATAGGCCTGCGAGATGTATGGCGTGAGAGTGAAAATGCACGGCAGCGGAGCCTTCTGGTTTTGCGGCCGGTACACCGTGGCGTTGAGCCGGATCCCGTCACGCAAGGGAATCCCGACGCCCCACTGGAAATCGACGGCACTGAATTGATCCGGCGTGGACCATTCCGGCTCTGGCGAACCCGCCACACAAGCGCCGGACCAGAGCAGCGTCAGCATGAGAGCAGCTATGCATTTCGACATTCTTTCGTTCCTCGTTCCGTAGCCAGCGTGGGCCTGGCTGGGCGGGTCACGGCAGGTCCGAGCACACGGATGATCCTGACCGCCGCAGTGCGCGCCATGGGCGCCGCGGAGAGTCAAGCAAGACAAGAAGCGGAATTCGTCCGAGCGTGCAGGGTCGGACGTGCTATGCGGTCGATGCGTCCGGAGCGTCGGTTCGCGCTCTGCGCAATTCTCCCGGAGTACGTCCGGTCATGCGTTTGAAAACGGCATTGAAGGTCGATTTGCTGCCGAAGCCGCACGCAAGCGCCACCTCGAGGATGGTCCGCTCGTCGGCCGGATCGATGAGGCAGCGCTCCGCGGCCGACACGCGATAGCCATTCACGAATTCGAAGAAGCTCTGGTTGAGTCCCTGGTTGAGGGCTTGCGAAATGTAGTTCGAGGACCATCCGCTGCGCCGGCTCAGGGTGTGCAGGTCCAATTGGCTGTCGGCGTAAAGGTTCTCCTGCTCCAGCAGTCGCGACAGGTCCGCCGCTATCTTGATGCACTGTTCGCCGTCCAGTCCGGAACGGGCGTACGACGACTTTCCGCGGATCGCACGACCCGACGGAAGCGCTCCGATCTCTTCGGCTGAAGCCACGAGCGGAAGTCGCAACCCGAACCACGCCAAGACAAACAGCGCCGAAGTGGTCATGACCCCCAAAGCAGCGCTCTGCCACAACCCCTCATGGATCCCGGTCACTTCGCAGATCCGGTCAACCAGCAGCAGGCCCCAGATCAAGCCGTTCAGTGCAGCGAACCTGTGTAACCAATGGAGTCGCAGAACAGCATCATCCGCGCTCGCCTGTTCGAGCAGCGATCGCGCACGGCGAACCCGCTCGACCGCGAGAACAAGATAAGCCAGCCCTTGCAAGACCCACACGTGGAAAATGGCCTTGGAAACCAGCGCGCCCGCGCGGGAAGTATCGAGCGCATACAAGGCATTGCAAACCGAAAACACGAGCACGACCCCGAAAGGAGCCAGGTGCCAAAGAACGCGGTTTCTGTTCTTCGGGAAAGCCGGAAAAATCAGCGCGACGATACAGCCGTAAAGCAGCGGCCCCAGAAGATAGGCCGCCGGCACATTTGCCACGTGCAACCAACGCACGGATTCCGGAGTCAGCGACTCGGGCCAGCCGTCCCGGATCAACCCTACGACACAGTCGACGGAAAGGCAGAAGAAATACCCTGCCAGAAAAAGCCGTGAGTACGACCTCTTCGAGCCGAGAAAGGATGCCGCAGTCAGCGCGCTCAATCCCAGGATCACGGCCGTGCACGCGAAATCCAGCAGCGTAGACGTGATCACGTACTCAGCCTTCCGGAGCGCAGCGGTTTGCGCTGGACAGCCCGCCGATCCGGGCCGTCATCACGCGCCCTCGCGTCTTTGACTCGGCGTCGATGTGGGCCGGAGCCCGGGCCTGGATTCCTTGAGGGTTCATCTCTGATGGCACAGAAAGCCGATGAGCGAAGCCTGTTCGGCTTGGGTGAATTGTTACGCCGACCAGTCAATCTGCCAGCCAGACTGCGCGAAGAACTGTCGCAGATCATTTTGGCTCTCAACCCAGGAGTCAAATGCGCGATGCTCATTAGGTCCGTCAGATTCATCCCACCACTCGAAGATATAAAACCCACCGGTATCGCCGACGTCATTTACGACTTTGACTCGGTGAGCGATTTTCTCGCTGTTGAGAATGGTGCCGATGACGTTGACAGGAATTTTCATGGCGGCCCAACCACTGAGTTAACCTTCGCCGCGAAGCGGCGTCGACTTGGGCGATTTGTCAGGCAGGAGGCCACGCATTACGAAAGCTGCGCTTGAGCAACTGCCCGAGCTGAATCCAGTGCCGCGAGAACCTTGGGACGATTGTGGCTGTTGTTGATTCCAGCCGGAAGGCGGCTTTGCCAACGCTGAAACTCCCAATGATCACCGCCACCCGCTGGCATGCGAGTTGTCTCCGAAGGCGAGCGGAAATATGCGATGGCAGCTTCGAGCTGCGCGCTAGACAGAAACTCAAGACGGAACCGACCTACCACCACAACCAAAACCTTGTGCGGTACCGCAGGCGCGGGGACTTCCGGCATGTGGTTGCGATGAACTTCAGGATTGAATGCTTCGACTACAATACTGCTCATCTGCTGCGTAACGCCTGAGTTAAGCGACGGCTGCCGCTGTGCTTGGCAGTCTAGCGCAACCAACCCGCAACCATCCTCTTGAAGGAATAGTTAGGTTTACTTGAGATCAGCCTGTGGGAAGTCTAGACCGCCTTGGCGATCTTGGATTTTGCTGAGTATCACTCGTTCTCTGACCTTAAACTCGAACTTGTGCCGATAGACGGCCAGCATTTCTGTGTCTTTCAGCGGGCCTTCAAGTGGTTTCCGTAGCTCAGGGGCCGCAATGTACTTGCCAACTGCTGCATCGAAACTCTCAATGTTTTTCCAGAAACCAACATTGATATAAGTTACATATGCGGGGTCGGCTATGCTGAAGGAATTGAACTTCGGGTCTTCGGCCTCTTCAACCTTTGTGAGGAACTCGCGATAGAGGCCGGTGTTGGGTTCAATCTTCATTTTCTCCCACATTGTTTTGAAGGCAATTTCGTTCTCAATGCCACGCTTAATCAGCCAATGCACCATCACAACGACCATGAAGCCCCCCATGTAAACCTAAAACGCCCGAGTTAGACCTCACCTACACGCGCTCCTACTTCGCACAACCGCGCCTGTGACTCAAGTGCGCGCAGCTCGCTTTGGCCGAGCCCGAGCGATGCAATCAGACGATCGACGAGCTCGGCGGGCTCGACAACCGACTGAAAATTGATACCCTCCCAGCTACGCATTGACGGTGGGGCGAGCTGCTGTATTTGGGCTTCGAGGTACGTCAGGAACTGAAAGAAGCCATCGGCGAGTTGACCTGCCGCTACCGGGAAGTAAGCCGCCTTGCAATACGCTCGACAGAACTTTGTGCGCAGTGACTTTGCAAACTTTGCGTTGCATGCAAGTTGTCGCGTGTCGGCAGAACGGCTACGCCACATGCGGCCGGTGTTGTAGGCCTGTGAGAATTTGTGACTCCGGCCTTCAGAGCCTGTGACATGGTACTGAAAAATGCGCCGCCGGAAACCCATTCTCGGACGTTCCGTTACGCCGATGTAGCGGATTGAACCCGCATGATCGACTAACGCGTAAACGCCATGCTTGTCTGGAAGCTCGGCGAGCCCGACCGGAGTTTGCTCTTGCAAGGCTTGGAGGACTGTTTCGGGAGTCAACACTAGAAGTCTTTTACCGGCTTGCCTTGGTAAAACAGCGGCGCGAACGCATTACGCTCTGCTCCAGGTGCGGAAATTATCGGAAGCATCCGGATCGTTCCACGGCCCTTGAATCTGCCAGATGTAATTGCCTTCACAAGATCAGCCTCGCTCATACCTTGGAAGTTGTTCGTGTCGTTTGTGAAGTTAACACTGAACAGACCTTTCTTGTCCCCTCGCTCGCCTTTGTATGGATGCACCTTGGTTCCGTTCCCGTCGTAAGCCCATACGTCGGTCAGAAAATCAGTTTCTCTCAATGGCACGAAATGTTCTCCTTGTGAGACTAACGCCATCTTCAGCGGCAACCGGAAGCGCGTAGCGCTGACGGGCGTCCGCTGGAACTAAAGTTAGCCGCGCCGTGCGAGTGGCGTATATGAATCACTTGGCTTCTTGCCCTTAAGAAAGGCCGGCACATCATGAAGCACGAGCATGTCACGCGCAAAAACGCGCTCGATGTTCGTGCGCAGCTCAGCGATCGTGACGTAGTTTGTCTTGCCGAAATCAATTAATCCGGCATTTCCCTTTGTTCCTGAGTAGATCAAGATATTCAACTCGCGCAGCAAATCGTACAGCTGGTCGCTAAGCCAGAGAGCATTGGACATTGCGCCAAATACCTGCTTCAAAGCGTCCACGTAGCCATCATCTGCGGAGAACAAGAAGTGATAGGGTCTCTGATCGCTATCGACAACGGCCGTCTTTATCGACGTAATCAGGTGTTCTACTTGTTCGTATGCCGCGATTCGGCGTTCAAGGATCATTTTGTAATAGGCATTCGCGTACTCGTCGCGCTTCGAGCGTAGCGTGAACCATCCGGCGACCGCCGCGCCGACCACGCCAGAGACTACCGAACTGGATAGCACGATCGCCAAGATGTCCATGCGTATAGGCGGCTGACTACAAATAGCCCCCTCCGGGAGCGTTGCATCGAATCGTTCAGCAACTCGAGCGTGCGGTCAAGCGAAACTCCCGCGCCATTCCGCATTAAATGCGCCCCACCGCCGATCCGGCCCTACATAAGCCAGCGCTATAGAACAAAAGCGCTGTTGTATAAGTTACCTCATCTAAGTCGGGGGTGTAACACGAGCTGTGCCGCAGGGGCTTCGCATTTCATCGACGAAGTTCGAAGGCAGCTGTGGATCGAGCGCCAGTTGCGCGAAGCCCGGTGGTGGCTGGCAGGCGCCGCTTCATGGCAACCAGCGGCCGAAGGATTCGCGCGCATCATCTCGATGCGACTCATGGGTTGGAAGGCGTCTCCACGGCCGTCGAGGGCGAGGTCGAAGCTTGAGAATCGTCGCGGGCGGAGGACAATATCGACGGGTTTGCACGGAGAGGCCACCTCCAAAACCCGGAAATGCCCCGCATTTCATCTTCGCGTCCTTCATGGTTCAATCGCCGGCGCTCCGGAGTCGATGTCCGGCAGCCTTGCGGTCACGCGCTCCAGGGAATCCGACATGTCCACACGACGCGGCATCATCCTCGCAGGCGGCTCCGGCACGCGGCTCTATCCGCTGACGCAGTCGGTCAGCAAGCAGCTCCTGCCGGTCTACGACAAGCCGATGATCTACTATCCCCTGTCGACGCTGATGCTGGCCGGCATCCGCGAGATCCTCGTCATCAACACGCCGCACGAGCAGCCGATGTTCGTGCGCCTGCTCGGCGACGGGTCGCAGTGGGGCATCTCGATCCGCTACGCCGTGCAGCCGTCGCCCGACGGTCTCGCGCAAGCGTTCGTGATCGGCCGGGATTTCGTCGCGGGCGAGCCTTCCTGCCTGATCCTCGGCGACAACATCTTCTACGGGCACGGACTCACCGAAGCGATGCAGCGCGCCGTCGATCGCGCGCACGGCGCGACTGTATTCGGCTACTGGGTACGCGACCCCGAGCGTTACGGAGTGGCCGAGTTCGACGGCGACGGCCGGGTCGTCGGCCTCGAGGAGAAACCCGCGCGTCCGAAATCGTCGTGGGCGGTGACGGGACTCTATTTCTACGATGCGCGCGTCTGCGACTACGCGGCTTCGCTGAAACCTTCGGCGCGCGGCGAGCTCGAGATCACCGATCTCAACCGCTGCTATCTCGACGACGGCTCGCTGATGCTCGAGCGCCTCGGCCGCGGCTACGCCTGGCTCGACACCGGCACGCACGAATCGCTGACCGAGGCATCGAACTACATCGAGACGATCGAGAACCGGCAAGGCCTCAAGGTCTCCTGTCCCGAAGAGATCGCGTACCAGCAGGGATGGATCGACGCCGCGCAAGTGCAGCGTCTCGCGGCGCCGCTCTCGAAGAACGGCTACGGCCGCTATCTGCTGAGCCTGATCGAGCAGGGCGGCATGCCGTGAAGATCATCGAGACGCCGCTCGAAGGCTGTGTCGTCATCGAGCCCGCCGTGCACGGCGATGCGCGCGGCTTCTTCTACGAAAGCTTCAACGCGAAAGCGTTCGCCGATGCCGGTCTCGATCTGCGCTTCGTGCAGACCAACGTCTCGCGCTCGACGTGCAACGTGCTGCGCGGCCTGCATTATCAATGGCCCAATCCGCAGGGAAAGCTCGTCAGCGTCGTCGAGGGCGAGGTCTACGATGTCGCGGTCGACATCCGCGTCGGCTCGCCGACGTTCGCGGAGTGGACCGCCGCGATTCTCTCCGCGGCGAACAAGCGCCATTTCTGGGTGCCGGAAGGTTTCGCGCACGGCTTCGCCGTGCTCTCGGAATCCGCGACGTTCGTCTACCAGTGCACCGCGCTCTACGACCGCGCGAGCGACGCCGGCATCCGCTGGAACGACGCACGCATCGCCGTCGACTGGCCGGTGGCCGAGCCGGTCCTCTCCGACAAGGACCGGAAGGCGCCGTTTCTCGACGAAGTCGCCAGCGGGAATCTTCCGGTTCTTGCGCGGAAATGAACGCCGTTCCGGCGAGCGCCGCGCCGCCCGCGTGCCCGTCGATACTGCGAACGCGGACCAGCGCGAAGCGTGCGGAGCGTCCGGAGGACGGCTCGCAGGCGAAGCGGGCAATCCCTGTTGCGTTCGCGTCGCTGAAACGGCATTCCCGGTTTCGCGACAATGACGGCAGACGATGGCTGCGGGGCGACGCATGAAAATCCTGGTGCTCGGCGCGAACGGCCAGGTCGGCTGCGAGCTGATGCGCGCGCTCGCGCCGCTCGGAGAAGTCGTCGCCGCGACGCGTGACGGAGCGCGCGACACGATCGAGGCGGATCTCGCACGTCCCGATTCGCTTGCCGACGCGCTGGATGCGGTCGACGCCGAGATCGTCGTGAACGCAGCGGCCTACACGGCCGTCGATCGCGCCGAAGACGAATCCTCGCTCGCCGATCGCATCAACCATCGCGCGGTCGCCGGGATCGGCGCTTGGGCGGCGGCGAAAGGCGCGGGAGTGATCCATTATTCGACCGACTACGTGTTCGACGGCAGCGCGAAGCGTCCGTATCGCGAGGACGATCCGACCGCGCCGCTCGGCGTCTACGGGCGCACGAAGCTCGATGGCGAAGATGCGCTTCGCGCGAGCGGCGCACGCCACCTGATCCTGCGCACGGCCTGGGTCTACGCCGCGCGCGGGCGCAATTTCCTTCTGACGATGCTGCGCCTCGCCGGCGAGCGCGACGAGCTTCGCGTCGTCGACGATCAGGTCGGCGCGCCGACGCCGGCGCGGCTGATCGCGGATGCGACGGCCGAGGCGCTTGCGAGCTGGCACGTTTCGCTCGAAACGCGCGATGCGCGGTTCGACGGCATCCATCACCTCGTGTCGCGAGGCAAATGCAGCTGGTGCGACTTCGCGGGCGCGATCATGGCGGGCGCGGCGAAGCGCGGCCTCGTCGCGCGCGCGCCGCGCGTCGTGCCGATCCGGACGAGCGAATATCCGACGCGCGCCAAGCGCCCGGCGTACTCGGTCCTGGACACGGAACGGTTCGAAGGCGCATTCGGACTACAATTGCCGGACTGGCGCGCGGGGCTCGATCAGGTGCTCGACGAGCTCGCGGCCACGCGCTAGCTGTCCTCTCCCGCCGCACGGGAGCGGTCGCGGCGCGGGTGAGGGAATGGACTCGATTGCCCTCGGCCGCCTTCGGCATCCCGGATCAAGTCCCGGGCAAGCTCTTCTTCCGCAGGCGGGAGAAGGGGAATTCTGAAGAATGGAGTTTTTCGCGATGCTCGTACCCGTAATCCTCTCCGGCGGCGCCGGCACGCGGCTCTGGCCGGTCTCGCGCAGCGCGTATCCGAAGCCGTTCATGCGCATGGGCGACGGCGAATCGCTTTTGCGCAAGACGCTCGACCGCGCGCTGCGCGTCGCCGAGGACGGTCACGTGCTCACGGTCACCGGCCGCGACTACTACTTTCTCACGCGCGACGAATACGCCAATCATCCGTCGGCCGATCTCGACAAGCTGCCGTTCCTGCTCGAGCCCGCCGGCCGCAACACGGCGCCCGCCGTGCTGCTCGCGGCGCTGAATGCGCTCGACCGGCATGGCGAGACGGCGACGCTGCTCGTGCTGCCGGCCGATCATTTGATCCGCGACATCGATGCGTTCGTCGCCGATGCGAAGCGCGCGGCATCGCTCGCGCGGGACGGCTGGCTCGTCACGTTCGGAATCCGGCCGACGCATCCGGAGACCGGGTTCGGGTATATACGGATGGGGGAAGCGATCGCGGGCCTTCCCTCATCCGGCCCTTCGGGCCACGTTCTGCCGCACGCGGGAGAAGGGAACGTCGGGGCTTCTGTCGCTTCCGCTGCTCGCGCCGTCGGTGCGTTCGTCGAAAAGCCGAATCGCGAGACGGCCGAAAGCTACGTCGCTTCCGGCGACTACGTCTGGAACTCCGGCATGTTCTGCTTTCGCGCCGACGCGCTGCTCGACGTCGCGGCGAAGGTCGCGCCCGACGTGCTCGCGGCCGCGCGCGCGTGCTACGCGGGCGCGCGAAGCCACGAAAGTCCGATCGAATTCGCGCAGGAAGCGTTTCTCGCGCAGCCCGACATCTCGATCGACTACGCGCTGATGGAGCGCGCGCCGCGCGTCGCGGTCGTGCCGGCGTCGTTCGACTGGAGCGACATCGGCTCGTGGAAGGCGATGAGCGATCTCGAAGCCGAAGCGGACGCAGCCGGCAACCGCGTGCGCGGGCAGGCCATCGTCGTCGAGAGCGAGAACTGCTACATCCAGTCCGACGCGCGCATGGTCGCGGCCGTCGGCGTCAAGGATCTCGTCATCGTCGACACGGGCGATGCCGTGCTCGTCGCCGATCGCGAGCGCGCGCAGCAGGTGAAGCTCGTCGTCGAGCGCCTGCGCGCCGAGAACCACGACGCGGCCGCGTTCCACAAGACCGTGCACCGCCCGTGGGGCAGCTTCACGGTGCTCGAGGACGCAAGCGACTGCAAGGTCAAGCGGCTCGTCGTGAAGCCGGGTCACGTGCTTTCGCTCCAGCTGCACCACCGGCGCAGCGAGCACTGGACCGTCGTCGAGGGAACCGCGAAGGTGCGCATCGGCGAGAAGGAGATGCTGCTCGAGCGCAACGAGTCGGCGTACATCCCGATGAACACCGTGCACCGCCTCGAGAACCCGACCGACCGCGACCTGCACCTGATCGAAGTGCAATGCGGCGATTACTTCGGCGAGGACGACATCGTGCGCCTCGAAGACCGCTACGGGCGCGTGGCGGCGAAGAGCTGACGGGAATCGACCCGGGGAATTTGTCCGGAATTGCGCGAAGAGCTGGCTTGTATCGTCGTTCCTGCGAAAGCGGGGTCCAGCGCCTTGCTTCCGCATCGCAAGTGCCGATAGATTTCCACTTTTGCGGGAACGACGGAGTTCTTGAGATGGCGCATCGGTTGCTCGCCGGCCTCTTCATCGTGTTTTCCGCCGCGGCGTACGGCGAAGTGCCGCTCGCCGATTTCGCAAGGCACGAGCAGTTCCGCGACATCAAGATATCGCCCGGCGGCGACTATCTCGCCGCGAGCGCCGTCATCGACGGCAAGACGGTTCTTTCGCTGATCCATCTCGCCGACATGAAGGGCGTCAACGTCCGCCCGCGCGAGGGCCGCGAGCTCGCCGAATTCTGGTGGGTCGCGCCGCATCGCGTGATGTACACGATGGGCGAGAGCATCGGCGAGCTCGAGGCGCCGGTCGCGACCGGCGAGCTCTACGCCGTCAACGCCGACGGCACGGGCTCCGGCATCATCTTCGGCGCACGCATGGGCGTGCAGGGCGCGACGCACATCAAGCACGGCGTCAGCGAATTCGCCTACGGCGAGCTCATCGATCCGTTGCTCGACGATCCCAAGGAGGCGCTGATCGCTTCGTATCCAGTCAACGGCGCGAGGCTCGGCTTCGTGCGCACGTCGAGCTCGACGGGCGTCTTCCCACAGGTACTGCGCCTCGATCTCGTCAACGGCGCGACGACTCCGGTGACGACCTCGCCGCTGCGCAACGCGCGCTTCCTGACCGACAACGACGGCGTCGTCCGCTTCGCGTTCGGCGTCGACGTCGACCAGGCGATGAAGGTCTGGTATCGCGCCGGCGACGGCAAGCCGTGGGAGATCGTGTTCGACGAGAGCAAGGATCACCAGCACGTCGTGCCGATGGCATTCGACCGCAAGCAGGACACCGTGTATTTCAGCTGTGCCGGCGCGCACGGCGTCGGCGGCGTGTGCCGCTGGGATGTGGCGACGCACAAGCTCACGACGCTCTGGAGCGGCGCGCAAACCGGCGTCGAGGAACTCGTGCCGACGTTCGACAGCAAGGACGTCTTCGCGATCCGCTCGATGCCGGGACGCGCGGCGACGACGCTGATCGACAAGGACGCGCCGGAATCGAAGCTCCTCGTCTCGCTGATGCAGCAGTTCCCGGGCGAGGACGTGCGCATCACGAGCCATACGCGCGACGGCAAGAAGGCGATCGTGCAGATCGCGAGCGACACCGATCCCGGCCAGTTCTTCCTCTACGACGAAGCTGCGCGCAAGCTGACGTTCGTGCTCGCGCAGCGCCCGTGGATCAAGCCCGAGCAGATGGCGCGCATGGAGCCGATCGAGCTGAAGGCGCGCGACGGTCTCCCGCTGCACGGCTATCTGACGCGGCCGCCCGGCAAGGACGATGCGAAGAACCTGCCGCTCGTCGTCTTCGTCCACGGCGGCCCGTATTTCGTGCGCGACCGCTGGGAATTCGATCCCTACGTCCAGGCGCTCGCGAGCCGCGGCTACGCAGTGCTGCAGGTCAACTATCGCGGGTCCGGCGATTACGGGATCGGCTTCGTCCATGCCGGCTTCCTCCAATGGGGCGGCGCCATGCAGGACGATGTCACGGACGCGACGCGATGGACGATCGCGCAGGGCATCGCCGATCCCCGGCGCATCTGCATCTTCGGCGGCAGCTACGGCGGCTATGCCGCGCTCGAAGGCGCCGTGAAAGAGCCCGATCTCTACCGCTGCGCGATCGGCTATGCCGGTGTCTACGACCTGCGCCTCATGTACACGCGCGGCGACATCCCGCAATCGATGTTCGGCGAGAGCTATCTGAAGCAGGTTCTCGGCGAGGACGAATCCGTGCTCTGGGACCGCTCGCCGATCGCGCACCTCGACCGGCTGAAGGCGAAGGTCATGCTCATCGTCGGCGGCGCAGACCGGCGCGTGCCGCCGGTGCAGGGCGAGAACCTGCATTCGGCGCTCGACAAGGCGCACATCGAGCACGAGTGGCTCTACCAGCGCACCGAAGGCCACGGGTTCTACGACGAGGGCAACATCGCCGATCTCCTGACGAAGGTCGCCGCGTTCCTCGATGAGAACCTCGGGTCGAACGCATCGTCCGCCCACGCGAACTGAACGCCCTTTCCCCTCTCCCGCTCGCGGGAGAGTAGGGTGAGGGCAATCTTGGTTCGCCATCACAAGAGTCCCTCATCCGCCTCCGGCACCCGAATTCGCCCGGAGGGGCGAATTCGATCCCGCAAGCGGGAGAAGGGAAATCTTCCCCTCTCCCGCTCGCGGGAGAGGGGAGGGTGAGGGCACGCTGGTTCGCCCTCTCGAGCGCCGCCCTCATCCAGCGCTTCGCGCCGACTTCTCGCGCCAGAGGGAGAAACGACAAGCCGACGCAGCCCGCACCGCCGCGTGGCAGTCGCGCCGCGAACCGCTACTATTCGGCGTCCTCGCGCTCCCGTCCGTGGGGCGAGCTTCCTTCCCGGAGAGAGTCCCGATGAGCGAACGCATCGCGCAATTGAGTCCTCGCGCCATCATCCTGTCCGCCGTGCTGGCGGCGATCCTCGCGGCCGCGAATGCGTATCTCGGCCTCTTCGCCGGCCTCACGATCGCGACGGCGATCCCGGCGGCGGTCGTTTCGATGGCGGTGCTGCGGCTCCTCGGCGGCGGCACGATCCTCGAGAACAACATCGTGCAGACCGGCGCATCGGCGGGCTCTTCGATCGCGGCCGGCGTGATCTTCACGATCCCCGCGCTGATCATCCTCGGCTACTGGCAGGACTTCCGCTATTCGTGGGTGCTCGCGATCGCCGGCCTCGGCGGATTGCTCGGCGTGCTCTTCTCGGTGCCGCTGCGCCGCTCGATGATCGTCGAGGAACCGCTTGCGTTCCCCGAAGGCAAGGCCGCGGCCGAAGTGCTGAAAGCCGGCGAGAATCCGGGGCCGGGCGTCAAGATCCTCGCGATGGCCGGTGCGATCGGCGCGATCGTCAAGGTCGCGGCCGAGAGCGGCATGCGCATGATCCCGGACAACGCGGTCGGCGCCGGCTTCATCGGCAAATATCTCGGCTACATGGGCACGAATCTCTCTCCGGCGCTGCTCGGAGTCGGCTACATCGTCGGGCTCAACGTCGGCATCGTGGTCGTGTCGGGTTCCATTCTCTCGTTCAACATCGCGATCCCGATCTACCACGCGTTCTTCCTCAATACCGATCCCGCGCTCGCGGCGCGCGTCGCCGGCGCAGGCGGCGACGCCGCGACGATCGCCGGCATGATCTGGTCGGCGAAGATCCGCTACCTCGGCGTCGGTGCGATGCTGATCGGCGGCGTCTGGACGCTGTTCTCGCTGCGCAAATCGCTGATCAGCGGCATCAAGAGCGGCCTGCACGCCGCGCGTCAGGGCACAGGCGCGACGATCGCGGAGACGGAGCGCGATCTGCCGATGAAGTGGATGCTGATCGCGCTCGTCGCGTTCGTGATCCCGCTCGCGCTGCTCTATCAGGCGATCGTCGGCATGTGGACCGTCTCGATTCCGATGACGATCATCATGATCGTCGCGGGATTCCTCTTCGTTTCCGTCTCGGCCTATCTCGCGGGCCTCGTCGGCTCGTCGAACAATCCGGTCTCGGGCATCACGATCGCGACGATCCTGTTCGCATCGCTCGTGCTCGTGCTGCTGCTCGGTCGCGATTCGCCGATCGGCGCCGTCGCCGCGATCATGATCGGCGCCGTCGTCTGCTGCGCGGCCGCGGTCGGCGGCGACAACCTCCAGGACCTCAAGGCCGGCTATCTCGTCGGCGCGACGCCGTGGAAGCAGCAGCTGATGCTGATGATCGGCTCGTTCTCGTGCGCGCTGATCATGGCGCCGGTGCTGAACCTGCTCGCCGCGGCGTACGGCATCGGTCCGCCGACGGTGGATCATCCGCATTCGCTCGCGGCGCCGCAGGCGACGCTGATGGCCTCGGTCTCGAAGGGCATGTTCGGCGGCGAATTGCCGTGGACGATGATCGGCATCGGCGCGGTGATCGGCGCCGCGACGATCGCTCTCGACGAGATCCTGAAGCATCGCGGCTCGTCGTTCCGCGTGCCGGTGCTCGCGGCCGCGATCGGCATCTATCTTCCGCTCGAGCTGATGGTGCCGATCTTCCTCGGCAGCCTCATCTCGTACTTCGTCGAGAAGAAGCGCGGCATCGTCGGCGCCGACGACAAGACGAAGGAGCACGCGCACCGTCCCGGCACGCTGTTCTCGGCGGGCCTCATCACCGGCGAGGCGCTGACCGGCATCCTGATCGCGATTCCGATCGTCGTCTCCGGACGCGCCGACGTGCTCGCGCTGCCGGAAAGCCTGCACTTCGGACAGATCGTCGGGCTTGCGGTGCTTTTCGTCGTCGGTTGGCTGCTCTATCGCAGCGGCGCCAAGCCGAAGATGTAGCGATCGAACAAGCCGAAGATGTAAGCGATCGAAGCGGCGAATCGCCTTTCCCCTCTCCCGCGCGCGGGAGAGGGCAGGGTGAGGGCCGCTTTTCCGTTCAACGCACCCCGTGCATCCACCGCTTCATCAGCGGCGTCAACGCGAGCACGACGATCCCGCAGACGATGCCGATCTTCGCCGAGTAGACGAACAGCGCATCGTACTTCGCGAGCGCATCGACGACATTGAGCGTCTCGCCCTCCGGAATCTCGATCGCCGAAAGCTTGCCGAGCGCGGCGGCCAGCACTTCGGAATATGAGGTGCCGAGGAACCAGCCGCCCATCATGAGGCTGACGACGCTCGGTACCGAAAGCTCGGTCACCGCCGAGAGCCCGATCGGCGAGAGCAGCATCTCGCCGACTTCGAGCACGAAGTACGCGAACACGAACCACCAGATGTTCGTGAGCCCGTTCGCTTCGGGGTGGCGCGCGCTCCAGACGAGCACGAGGAAAGAGACGCCGGCGAGGATCAGCCCGTATCCGGATTTCGCCGCCTTGCCGGGATTCCATCCGCGCGTATCCAGCCGCGGATAGAGCCACGCGAAGAACGGCGCGAGGATCAGGATGAACAGCGCCCCGAGCGAAGTCAGCTCGCTCGCGGTCCATTCGACGCCGAGTGCGCGATGGTTCATGACGCGATCGGAGAACAGCACCCAGGAGCCGTAGGTCTGCTCGTACAGCGTGAAGAACACGAGGCAGAACGCGATGAACGCGAGGCAGATCGCCATCTGCTCGCGCTGCACCTTCGTGCACTTCGTGAACATGAACCACAGGATGCCGGCGAGGAGGCACAGCGTGACCGCGTGCATCGCCAGGACGACCGGGCTCGCCTCGAAAACGCCCGGCACGATCGCGACGATCACCGAATGCATCTGGATCAGCAGCCAGATCGCGAAGAGACCCGCGAGCGCGGCAAGATAGATCGCGTATTCGCGCGTGACGGGGCCGAGCACGCGCTCGCGAAGGCGCGCGGCGTCGGGCGGCTCCGCGTGGCCGCGCAAGTGCTTCTGCCCGATGACGAAGTTCGCGAGGCCGGCCAGCATGCCGATGCCGGCGGCGCCGAATCCCCAGCCCCAGCCGTACGTTTCGCCGAGCCAGCCGCAGAGGACGCCGGATATCGTCGCGCCGATGTTGATGCCGGCGTAGAAGAGGCTGAAACCCGAATCGCGGCGCGGATCGTTCTCGGCGTAGAGCTTGCCGACGATCGTCGAGATGTTCGGCTTCAGGAAGCCGACGCCCATGATGATGAGCGCGAGCGAGAAGTAGAACACCTGCAGCGCGCTCGCATCGCGCGTGACGACACCGCCAGCGCTCGTCGCCGGATGCCCCTCGATCGCCATGCCGAGATGTCCGAGCACGAGCAGGATGCCGCCGAACACGACGGCCTTGCGCATGCCGAGCCAGCGGTCGGCGACGAGGCCGCCGATGACCGGCATCGCGTAGACGAGACCTCCGTACGCGCCGACGAGGTTGTAGCCGTTGTCGTCGGAAAAGAGGTGGTACTTCGTGAGGTAGAGCAGCAGCAGCGCCTTCATTCCGTAGAACGAGAAGCGCTCCCACATCTCGGTGAAGAAGCAGACGTAGAGCCCTTTCGGGTGGCCGAACAGCTCGTCGTCTTCGGGCGGCACGGATGCGGCGCTCGCGATCGCTGACATGCGCGCGCTCAACGCGGGCGCCGATCGGCGCCCGCATGCCGGAGAAGCGCGATCTCAGTGATGGCCGTGATCGCGATCGTGATCGTGCCCGCGGTCGTGACCGCCGCCGCGATGATCGTTGTGCCGCGGCGCGGGATGCGCAGGCGCGTGTCCGCGCGGCGGCGCATGTCCGTGATCGTTTCCGCGGCCCGGTCCGTGCCCGCCGCCGTGGACAGGGCCGTGTCCGCCGCCGTGCATCGGACCGCGCGGACCATGAGGTCGCGGATAGCCGCGCGGTCTCGGCGGCGGATGATGCCCCCAGGTGTGACGCGACCAGCGTGCGCGATCGTGATACCACGGCCGCGCACGGTAGTAGTTGTCCCAGTACGCGCCGAGCGCGAAGGCGACGATCGGTATGCCGATGCGCGAGCCGTAGTCGGCGACGATGACGCGATCGCCCCCGTAGGCCTCCTGCAGGTACGTGCCCGCGACCCAGCCGCGATCGGGGCCGATGATCACGTCGCACCAGGTCCAGCCGTCGATGCAGCCCTGGATCGAAACCGCGGCGCCGGCCGGCACGACGGTGATCGCGGGATAGCCGACGTCGGGACCGGCCCTGAGATTCACGTTCGCGACGATGAAGCCGTCATAGGCCAGCGCCGTCGCGGGCGCAAGAAGAAACGTGACGATCGACAACGCGCAAGCCCGCCATTTCGCATGTCGTTTCATGGCTACTCCCGGAATGAGCCCGTCGCGCAGGTTGCCGGATCGCGCGTGAACCGCGTCTGCGCGCCGGCACCCGCTCGAGCGCCACCTTCGCCGCTTGGTCGAACGCCGTCAAGCGCTTACCATCGCGGCCTTCGAATCCCCTCGGGAGATGTGCCGATGAAATCGCTTGCCGCCGTCATGGCGCTGGTCCTTGCCGTGCCCGTGCTCGCTGCCGAAGGCGCGCATCCGTTCGACGCGCACGATCTCGTCATGATGGATCGCGTCAGCGATCCCTCGCTCTCGCCCGACGGCAAGCTCGTCGCGTTCCAGGTCCGCGAGACCGACTACGACGCGAACAAGGGCACGAACGGCATCTGGATGGTTCCCGCCGGCGGCGGCAAGACCGTTCGTCTCACCGACAAGACATTGAACGCGACGAGTCCGCGCTGGGCGCGCGACGGCAGCGTCTGGTTCCTCGCGCCGAAGGACGGCACGAGCCAGCTCTGGCGCGTCGGCGCGAACGGCGGCTCGGCCGAGCAGAAGACCTCGTTCGCGCTCGACGTCAACAACTTCAGGTTCTCGCCCGACGGCAAGCGCGTGCTGATCTCGCTCGACGTGTTCACCGACTGCGACGACATCGCCTGCACGGAGCAGAGGCTCGACGAGCGCAGGAAGTCGAAATCGACCGGCATGGTCTACGACAAGATCTTCGTGCGGCACTGGGATACGTGGTCCGACGGCCGCCGCTCGCAGCTCTTCATCGCCGACGTCGGCGCCGACGGCAGGATCGGTGCGCCGCGCTGGCTTACGAAAGGCATCGACGGCGACGTGCCTTCGAAGCCGTTCGGCGACGACACCGAATACGCGTTCTCGCCCGACGGAGCGACCGTCTACTTCGATGCCCGCATCGCGGGCAGGACGGAACCCTGGTCGACGAACTTCGACATCTTCTCGGTGCCCGCCGACGGCTCGGCCGCGCCGAAGAACCTGACGCCGGACAATCCGGCATGGGACGGCTATCCGCTGCCGTCGGCGAATGGAAAGACGCTCTACTACCTCGCGATGAAGCGCGCCGGCTTCGAAGCCGACCGCTTCGGCATCTTCGCGATCGATCTCGCGAGCGGCGCGAAGCGCGAGATCGATGTCGCATGGGACCGCTCGGCTTCCGCGCTCAAGGAATCGGCCGACGGCAAGACGCTCTTCACGACGACCGACGACGACGGCGATCACGCGCTGTTCGGCGTCGACGTCGCGAGCGGAAAAGCGACGAAGCTCGTCGCGCAGGGAACGGTCACCGGCTTCGACGTCGGGCGCAAGGGTTCCGTCGTCGCAAGGCAGGACTTCAAGCATCCGACCGATCTCTACGCAGCCGACGCGCACGGCAAGCGCCTGAAGCAGATCACGCGCTTCAACGCCGAGCGCCTGCGCGAAATCCGCTTCGGCGACGCCGACTGGTTCACGTTCAAGGGCGCCGGCGGCGACAGCGTGCAGGGTTACGTCGTCAAGCCCGTCGGGTACAAGGCGAACCGGAAATATCCGGTCGCGTTCATCATCCATGGCGGTCCGCAGGGCGCGATGACGAACGATTTCCACTACCGCTGGAACCCCCAGACCTATGCGGGACAGGGCTTCGCGGTCGTCACGATCAATTTCCACGGCTCGACCGGCTACGGCCAGAAGTTCACCGACGCGATCTCCGGGGACTGGGGCGGCGCGCCGCTCGAAGACCTGAAGCTCGGATGGGCTGCCGCGCTGAAGAAATACCGCTTCCTCGACGGCGATCGCGCCTGCGCGCTCGGCGCTTCGTACGGCGGCTACATGGCGTACTGGATCGCGGGCAACTGGAACGATCCGTGGAAATGCATCGTCGCGCACGACGGCGTCTTCGACAGCCGCATGATGTCGTACTCGACCGAAGAGCTCTGGTTCGACGAGTGGGAGCACAACGGCAAGACCTACTACGAAGATCCCGAGGCCTACGAGAAATTCAATCCGGTCGATCACGTCAAGGACTGGCGCGCGCCGATCCTCGTCGTGCACAGCGATCGCGACTACCGCATCCCCGTCGAGCAGGGCATCGCGGCGTTCACCGCGGCGCAGCGGCGCGGGATTCCGAGCAAGTTCCTGCACTTCACCGACGAGAACCACTGGGTGCTGAAGCCGCAGAACAGCGTGCTCTGGCACGACACGGTGAACGGATGGCTGAAACAGTGGACGTCGGCGGGCGATTGAGCGCGAGACGCCGCGTCGAGGCGCGCCTGCATCGGCCGCTGACAACCTGCCATGGCGCGCGCTACCCTCGCGCGTCATGACGGATGTTTCCCATCGCGATTTCACGCTCGAGCCGGCCGACAACGAGCGGCTGGCGAATCTCGGCGGTCCGTTCGACGAGCATCTGCGCCAGATCGAGCTGCGCCTCGGCGTCGAGATCGCCAATCGCGCAAACGTATTCCGCGTGACCGGCGCGGAGCCTTCCGTGCGCGCGGCCGAGCGCGTGCTGCGCGAGCTTTACGACGCGACCGAAAACGAGACGCTGACCGGCCAGCAGGTCAACGTGCGGCTCTCGGAATCGGGAATCGACGCGCTCGATGCGCGGACTGCCGAAGGCGCGCAGGACGTCGCGATCAAGGTCAAGCGCGGCACGATTCGCGGCCGCGGCGCGAATCAGCAGCGTTATCTCCACGCGATCGCGACGCACGACATCAACTTCGGCGTCGGTCCCGCCGGCACCGGCAAGACGTATCTCGCGGTGGCGATGGCGGTCGATGCGCTGAACGACAGCCGCGTGCAGCGGCTCGTGCTCGTGCGCCCGGCCGTCGAGGCCGGCGAGAAGCTCGGCTTCCTGCCGGGCGATCTCACGCAGAAGGTCGATCCTTATCTCCGGCCGCTTTACGACGCGCTCTACGAGATGCTCGGCATCGAGAAGGTCATGAAGCTGATCGAGCGCAACGTCATCGAGATCGCGCCGCTCGCGTACATGCGCGGGCGCACGCTCAATGATTCGTTCGTGATTCTCGACGAGGCGCAGAACACGACGATCGAGCAGATGAAGATGTTCCTGACGCGCATCGGCTTCGGCTCGGTCGCGGTCGTGACCGGCGACATGACGCAGACCGACCTTCCGCGCCACGTCAAATCGGGCCTGCGCGACGCGATCGAGGTGCTGCGCGACGTCGACGGCGTCTCGTTCACGTTCTTCACCGCGCGCGACGTCGTGCGCCATCCGCTCGTGCAGCGCATCGTGCGCGCGTACGAGAAGCGCGACGAAGCCGGCGACGCGCCGTCCTCGCGATGAGTGCGCCGCCGACGCTCGAAGTCTTCGTGCACAACCGTGTCGGCCGCAAGGGCGTTCCGGCGCGGCGCTCGTTCGAGCAATGGATCCGCGCGGCGTTGCGCGGCCGGCGCTCGGGCCGCGCCGCGATCGTCGTCGCATTGCTCGACGAAGCCGACGCGCGTGCGCTGAACCGCCAGTTCCGCGGACGCGACTACGCGACGAACGTGCTGAGCTTTCCGCATGAAACGATCGACGGCCGGCGAACGCGCCTGCTCGGCGATCTCGCGCTGTGTCCGGAAGTGATCGCACGCGAGGCGCGCGAGCAGCGCAAGCCGCTGCGCGATCACTTCGCCCATCTGACCGTCCACGGCACGCTGCATCTCGTCGGCTACGACCACGAGAGACTGCGCGACGCCGAGCGCATGGAGGCGATCGAGCGAAGCGTGCTCGCGGACCTCGGCATTCCCGATCCCTACGCATAGGCGGGCTTCAGGCCGCCGTTTTCCGAAGCGGCCTCCGGACCTCGCAAGTCCGCGGCAATCGGGGTCCGGACGCTCCGATGATGTACGATCGGGAATTTGCGCCGCCTCGTCGGCAACGCCATGCTCGCGACTCGAAACGTTCGTCGTTCTTTCCGGATGCGACCCCTCGCCGTCGCGCTCGCTGCCGTGTTCGGGTCCGCTGCGGCCGCCGATCACTCGCATGCGCGCGTTCCCGGGCCGGTCCGCGGCGGTTCGATCATCGCGGTCACCGAATGCAGCGAAAGCGCAGTGCGCGAAGCGATCGCCAGCGCTTCCGACGGCGACTCGATCGACCTGACCGCGCTGTCCGGTTGCACGATCACGCTCGCCGCGGGCGAAATCGCCATTGCTGTCGACAATCTCACGGTGCAAGGCCCGGCGGACAACTCGCTGACGCTGAGCGGCAACCACGCGAGCCGCATCTTCCATCACACCGGTCATGGCCTGCTGACGCTCGACCATCTCGCCATCACGGACGGCAATTACGCCACGCCCGTCGAGGACAAGTACGTCAGCTATGTCGGCACCGGCGGCGCGGTGCATTCCGATGGCAGCGTGACCCTTTCCGGCAGCAGCGTGACCAACTCTTCGGTCTGCGGCAACGGGCTCACGGCCGGGTATGGCGGCGGCGTGTTCGCGCAAGGCGATGTGTCGGTGATCCGGTCGACGCTGTCCGGCAACACCGCCTGCGGCGCGATCGAACCGGTCGTCTTCATCATCAATTACCACGGCGGCGCCGGCGGCGGCGTTCTCGCGGTCGGCAATCTGTACGTTTCGTACAGCACGATCAGCGGCAACAGCGCGTTCGCGAAGGGCGGCGGGGGCGTGTACGGTCAGGGCTACATCACCGTTGTCCACAGCGAGATCACGAACAACGACGCCTTCCAGAAGGGCGGCGGCGTGGCGATCCATCAAGGCGTGCCCCCGGAAGACTCCCTGGTCAGCTTGATCGTGAGGGCCAGCACCATCAGCGGCAACAGTGCGATGGATGGCGGCGGCATCGCGTCTTTCTACGGAAGCCCGGTGGATGTGTACGACAGCACGATCGCCTTCAATACCGCGTCCAGGGAAGCGACCAACGAATGGTTCGGTGGGGGCGGCGGCGTGTGCGGAAACGGCCCGCTGCAACTCGCCAACACCATCGTCGCCAACAACACGGCCAGCAACAACAGCCCGGACGTCAGTCTGTTCAATCTCGTGGGCGCGCCGCCGCCGATCACCGGCGACCACGACATCGTCATGACCTCGTCGCCGGCCGCGCCGCCGGACACGATCACCACGGATCCCGGCCTGCTGCCTCTGGCCGACAACGGCGGACCGACGCGGACGCACGCCCTCGCGCCGGACAGCGTCGCCATCGATGCGGGCCGGCCGTTTCCCGGCCTCTTCTTCGACCAGCGCGGCTCCGGTTTTCCGCGCTCGAACGGAGCCGCTGCCGACATCGGCGCATTCGAATCCGGAACGCCGGCGCCGCCGGTCGGCGACTGCTCGGAAGCCGCGGTGCGCGCTGCCATCGCGAACGCCCCGGATGGCGGCATCGTGGATCTGTCTCCGTTGTCCCATTGCACGATCACGCTGGCCGATGGCGCGTTCACGTCCAACGTGGACAACCTCGCGATCGTCGGCCCGGATGATCGCACGCTGACATTCGACGGCGATCGCCGCGACCGCGTCATCCTGCACGGCGGCGGCGGCATCCTGAAACTCGACCATCTGGACATCACTCGCGGCTACGTCGGCGACGGAAAATATGCCGGTGGCGCGGTGTTCTCCAGCGGCAGCGTCGTGCTCGCCAGCAGCAGGGTGACAGAGAGCATGGTCGGCGGTTCCGACGGCAACACGCAGGCTCTTGGCGGCGGCGGGCTCTATGCGCTGCGTGGCGTCGCGCTGGACGAATCCGTGGTATCGGGCAACGAAAGCCACGGTCGCGCCGCCGGCATCTGCGCAGTCGCCGGCGACGTCACGATCAGGAACAGCACGATCTCGGACAACCACAGCGATCTCGAAGGCGGCGGCGTGTTCGCTCCGGGTTGCTTCGGCGTGTGCACGGTCGGCGAATTCACGACCACGATCGAAAATTCGACGATCAGCGGCAACACCTCCGGCACCAACGGCGGCGGCGTGCACGCGACCTACGGCAACGTGGTCGTGCAGAACAGCACGATCACGGCCAATGCCGCGCTGGATGCGACCGCCGGGGGCGGCGGCCTCTTCGTCCGCAACGTCGTGAACGGCGTCGAGCTCGCACCGTCGATTGCAATCGTGAGCTCGATCGTCGCCGGCAATACGAGCGCCAACCCGGCTGCGGACATCGGAAGTTTCACGAGCCTCGTCGTCGAGGGCGATCACGACATCATCACGGCCATGAACGGCACGGCACCTCCCGGCACCCTGGCGGGAGACCCCGGTCTGCTGCCGCTGGGCGACTACGGAGGCCCGACGCCGACCCATGCGCTCGCCACGGACAGCATTGCGATCGATCGCGGCAGCAATCCCGGCCGTTTCGCGAGCGACCAGCGCGGCCCCGGCTACCCGCGCGTTTTCGGCATCGCCACCGACATCGGCGCGTTCGAGTTTTCGCAACCGGTCGTCGTCGATCGCATCTTCGCGAACGGCTTCGACTGATCGCGTTTGCGGCGCGCCTCGTTCGCTCAGTCCGCGAATTCGACCGGTCTCATCCGGCTTCGGCCATGGAACGCGTGCGGCGCCTTGAGATGAAACCGTCGGGCGCGACGGAAACCGTGGTGACAAGGCGTTATCCAACCCGTTGATACACCGATGAAATATTCAGCGGCAGGCGATTTGATACACTGCTCCGCCGCCCGCATCGGGCTTGCATAACGCTTCAATGAGCGAGGACCCGCCCAGTACCCCCTCTCATCGGACCTGGTTCGCGCGCCTGACGCAGGCGTTGTCCGGTGAGCCGCAGAGCCGCGAGGAACTGGTCGAGGAACTGCGCCACGCGCAGGCGAACGGCCTCCTGACGAACGACACGCTCTCGATGATCGAGGGCGCGATCCAGGTCGCCGACCTTACGGTGGCCGACGTCATGATCCCGCGCGCGCAGACCGTTTTCCTGCCGATCCATGCGCCCGAGAGCGAGATCCTCGACATCGTCATCGAATCGGGGCATTCGCGCTTTCCGGTCCACGACGGCGACAAGGACGAGATCCTCGGCATCCTGCTCGCGAAGGACCTCTTGCGCTGCCTCGCCAAAGGATCGCCGTGCGACATCAGCGCGCTCCTGCGTCCGGTCGCGATGATTCCCGAGTCGAAGAAGCTCAATATCCTCCTGAAGGAATTCCGGCTCTCGCGCAATCACATGGCGATCGTCGTCGACGAATACGGCGGCGTGGCGGGCCTCGTCACGATCGAGGACGTGCTGGAGCAGATCGTCGGCGACATCGACGACGAGCACGACATCGACGAGGGCGAGCCGAAGCTGATCCAGCCGCAATCCGACGGCCGTTTCCTCGTCAGCGCGCTGACGCCGATCGCCGATTTCAACGAGCGCTTCGGCAGCGAATTCAGCGACGACGAATTCGACACGGTCGGCGGCATGGTCACGAGCGAGATCGGCCATCTGCCCGAGCCCGGCGAGGAAGCGAACCTCGGGCCGTTCCATTTCCAGGTCACGAAGGCGGATGCGCGGCGCGTGCATCAGTTCGCGGTGCGGGTGGGGGATTGAGAGCCGGGATCATCCGGCATCCGGGATTCGGGATTCGGCGTTGCCGGCGTCTCGTACGCTGCGCTGCGATCCTGGCGCTCATCGCCGCATGCGCTCTTTCCCCGGCCGTCGCGCAGGATGATGCCGCGACGCCGCCCGCGTCGTCGCCGATCCCGAACCCCGAATCCCGAATCCCGGCCCTGCAAATCTCCCTCCTGACCATCGGCCCCGGCCCGATCTTCTGGGAGCGCTTCGGCCACAACGCGATCGTCGTGCGCGATCGCGATGCCGGCACCGCGATCGCCTACAACTACGGCATCTTCGATTTCGAGCAGAAGAACTTCCTCGGGAACTTCGCGCGCGGCAACATGCGCTATCGCATCGCCGCCGACCGGCTCGACGACGACATCGAAATGTATCGCGAGGAAAGCCGCTCGATCGTCGAGCAGCGCCTCGACTTCACGCCCGAAGAGGCGATGAAGCTGCGCGATTTCCTGCGCTGGAACGTGCGGCCGGAGAATGCGTTCTATCGCTACGACTACTATCTCGCGAACTGCTCTACGCGCGTGCGCGACGCGCTCGACGCGGCGCTCGGCGGCGCGATCCGGCGCGACACGGAAGGACGGTCGAGCGGCTACACCTATCGAATGGATTCGCTGCGGTTGATGGCGGCGAATCCGCTCCTGATGCTCGGCATCGATCTCGGGCTCGGGCCTTACGCCGATCAGCGCATCGATTACTGGCAGGAAAGCTTCGTGCCGGCGGTGCTCTCGCGTGCGCTCGGCGAGGTTCGCGTCGCGGGCACGGACGGAATCCGGCATCCGCTCGTCGCCGGTGAATCGACGATCGAGCGCGGCACGGTTCCCGAGCCGCCGGAGCTTCCGCCCGATCTTCGCGTTCCGTTCCTGATCGCCGGCATCGTGCTCGCGCTCGCGCTGCATGCGCTCGCCCGCGCGTCGTCGCGTGCCGCGCGCGCGCCGGCGGCGCTGTTCGCGCTCGCGTTCGAGCTTTTCTGCGGGCTCGGCGGGTTCGTGCTGCTGTTCCTCTGGCTCGGGACCGCGCATGTATCGGCATGGCGCAACGAGAATCTCCTGTTGCTGAATCCGCTCTGCCTCGCGTTGATTCCCGCGGCGTCGACGTTGCTGCGCGCAAGGCCGCGGCTCACGCGTCGTGCGGCGATCGTTGCCGCGATCGTCGCGTTGCTCGCGGCATTCGCGCTGTTTTCGAAAATCCTGCCGTGGTTCGTGCAGGCGAACCTGCACTGGATCCTCCTGTTCCTGCCGATCCATCTCGCGATCGCGCTGGCGCTGCGGCCGCGTTCCGGCATCGCACGGCAATGAAGCGCGCCGCGGCGATCGTCGCCGTTGCGCTCGTGCTGATCCTCGCGACGGTTGCCGTGCGGCACGTCACGCATCCATCGGCGGCAGGCCGCGCCGATATCGCCGACGCCGCTTCGCGGGAGAAAGTCGTCTCGCACATGCCGTCGGCATCGGTGTCGATCGGCTCGACTCGGGGTGCGGACAAGGCGTCGCCGTCGATCGATGCGACGCCGAAAGTCTCGAGCGAGATGATTGCGCGCGATGCCGACGGAGCGGCGAGGGCGTGGTGGACCAGCGCGCGGCGTGTCGCCGCGGCCAAGGAGGCGAAGGAGTTCGGCGCCGACAACGCGCGCGAACGATGCCGTCGACGAATCGCGCCGCCGGCATTCGCTGAACGCGGCGCAGCATAACGCCGGACTCGCCGAGTTCTACGCGATTTCCGGCCGCTGGCAGCGCAAGGCGATGGAGCGCCTGTCCTGCGGCGGATGACTCTCTTGCGCGCGCGTCCGCGCGCGGTTGCCGTTGTCGCATGTTACGGAGCATCATCGGGCCATGGACCAGCCCGTGACCGCCCTGCCGCACGACCCGACCTGCACCGATCCGATGGTCGTGAACTGCGTCGCGTATTCGAGCGCGGGCAACAAGCTGCGCGACATCACGATCGACGAGATCAGCGACGTCCTCAAGATCCCGGACCAGTTCGTCTGGGTGGGCCTCCACGAGCCGGACGAATCGCTGCTCGAGAAGCTCCGCGAGGAGTTCGACCTGCACGAGCTCGCGATCGAGGACGCGCACACGGCGCACCAGCGGCCGAAGATCGAGGGCTACGCCGATTCGCTCTTCATCGTCGCGCATACCGCGCAGGTCGTCGGCGGCAAGATCGCCTTCGGCGAGACGCACATCTTCATGGGCCGAAACTATCTCGTGACCGTGCGCCACGGCGCCTCGCTTTCCTACGCGGTCGCGCGGCGCAGCTGCGAGCAGACGCCGGAGCTGCTCGGCCTCGGACCGAGCTACGGCCTTTATTCCGTGCTCGATTTCATCGTCGACAATTTCTTCCCGATCGTGCGCAGCTTCCGCGAAGAGCTGCAGGAGCTCGAGGAGGACGTCTTCGAGGATACCTTCAAGCGCGAGACAATCCGCAGCCTCTACGAGCTGAAGAAGGAGCTCGTCACGCTGCGCCTCGCGATCTCGCCGTTGCAGGACATCGTGAACCAGCTGACGCGCCTCTATCCCGGTCTCATCCGCGAGGAGGTGCGGCCGTATTTCCGCGACGTCTACGATCACGCCGCGCGCATCAACGAATCGACCGATACGATGCGCGAGATGCTGACCGCCGCGCTCAGCGTCAATCTCTCGCTCGTCACGGTCGCGCAAGGCGAGGTCGTCAAGCGACTCGCCGGCTGGGCCGCGCTGCTCGCCGCGCCGACGCTGCTCGCGAGCTGGTACGGCATGAACTTCCATTCGATGCCCGAGCTCGACAAGCCGTGGGGCTATCCCGCGATGATCGTCGTCACGGCCGGCATCTGCGGCGTGCTGTACTGGGTGCTGAAACGCGCGAAGTGGCTTTGACCGGTTTTTTCCTTCGATCGCGCCAAGTGACTTTGACTCGCTTTCCCTTCTCCCGCTTGCGGGAGAAGGTGCCGGAGGATGAGGGCACCTTTGGAACGCCATCCAGGCTTGCCCTCACCCTGACCCTCTCCCGCAGGCGGGAGAGGGGACACAGCGTCTCTCCCGCAACCGCGAGATGGACACGGCGCCTTGACTGACCACGACCGCCGCGACACGCTCGCGCGATGAATCTCGCGATCAAGCTCGGCTGGCTCCTGCTCGCTCTTCTCGGTGCCTGCAGCCTCGGCGTGCTCGCGCTGCATCGCGGCGAGACCGTCAACGCATTCTGGCTGCTCGCCGCGACGCTCTCGCTGTTCTTCATCGCGTACCGCTTCTACGCACGCTTCATCGCGGATCGAGTGCTCGGACTCGATTCGACGCGCGCCACGCCGGCGATCCTGCGCGACGACGGGCTCGACTACGTGCCGACCGACCGGCGCATCGTCTTCGGCCATCATTTCGCCGCGATCGCCGGAGCCGGCCCGCTGGTCGGGCCGGTGCTCGCGGCGCAGATGGGCTACCTGCCGGGCACGCTGTGGATTCTCGTCGGCGTGATCTTCGCGGGCGCCGTGCAGGATTTCATGATCCTCTTCTTCTCGCTGCGTCGCGACGGCCGTTCGCTCGGCGAGATGATCCGCGCCGAGATCGGTCCCGCCGCCGGCATCGTCGCGATGATCGGCGTGCTGATGATCATGTTCATCATTCTCGGCGTGCTGGCGCTCGTCGTCGTCAACGCGCTCGCGGCGAGTCCCTGGGGAACATTCACGGTCGCGATGACGATTCCGATCGCGCTGCTGATGGGCCTTTACCTCCGGTTTCTGCGCCCCGGTCGCGTGCTCGAGGTTTCGGCGATCGGTCTCGTGCTGTTGCTGCTCGCGGTCGCCTTCGGCGGCAAGGTCGTCGCCGACCCGGCGTGGGCGTCGCTGTTCACGTACGACGGAAAATCGCTCGCGCTGATGCTGATCGGCTACGGCTTTCTCGCGTCGGTGCTGCCGGTCTGGCTCCTGCTCGCGCCGCGCGACTATCTCTCGACGTTCCTCAAGATCGGCACGGTCGCGCTGCTCGCGGCCGGCATCGTGCTGACGCTGCCGGAGCTGCGCATGCCGGCGCTCACGCGATTCGTCGACGGCAGCGGTCCCGTGTTCTCCGGCGCGCTGTTCCCGTTCCTCTTCATCACGATCGCGTGCGGCGCCGTGTCGGGCTGGCATTCGCTGATCGCATCGGGCACGACGCCGAAGCTCGTCGCGAACGAGCGCGATGCGCGCCTGGTCGGCTACGGCGCGATGCTCGTCGAGGCCTTCGTCGCGATCATGGCGCTGATCGCGGCCGCGGTGCTCGATCCCGGCGTCTACTTCGCGATGAACGCGCCGGCGGCGGCGATCGGCACGACCGTCGAAAGCGCCGCGTCGGCGATCGCTCGATGGGGGTTCGTCATCACGCCGGACGCGCTTGTACAAGCCGCGAAGGAAATCGGCGAAACGACGATCCTCTCGCGTGCTGGCGGCGCGCCGACGCTCGCGGTCGGCATGGCGAAGATCCTGCACCGCATCGGCGGCGGCGAAGGCATGCTCGCGTTCTGGTATCACTACGCGATCCTTTTCGAGGCGCTCTTCATCCTGACGACGGTCGATGCCGGAACGCGCGTCGGGCGCTTCATGATCCAGGAGCTTGCCGGTCTCGCCGTGCCCGCGTTGCGGCGGACGGAATCGTGGACCGCGAACCTCGCCGCGACGCTGCTCTGCGTCGGCTGCTGGGGCTGGTTCCTCTATCAGGGCGTCACCGATCCGCAAGGCGGCATCCACACGCTGTGGCCGCTGTTCGGCATCGCGAACCAGATGCTCGCCGCGATCGCGCTGACGCTCGCCTGCGTGTGTCTCGTGCGCGCGAAGCGCACGCGCTATCTCTGGGTCGCGGCGGTGCCGGCCGCGTGGCTCGCGATCTGCACGCTCGCGGCAGGCTGGCAGAAAGTGTTCTCCGACGATCCGCGCGTCGGCTTTCTCGCGCACGCGCGGCGCGTGACGGACGCGCTCGCGCGGAACGAGCTGATCGCGCCGGCGCAGTCGCTCGACGCGATGCGCGCGATCGCGCGCAACGACGTCGTCGATGCGGCGCTTGCCGCGGCGTTCATGCTGCTGGTCGTCGCGACGATCGCGTTCGGCTTGCGCGCGATGCGCTCGGCGGCGCGATCTTCCGCCCCGACATCGCGCGAAATGCCGTACGTCGCGCTGGCGGAAGGCGGATCGTGAGCGCGATTCGCCTGCGGCGGCTCTGGCAGCGGGCGGCGGCGAACGCACGGCGCGTGCTCGGCGTTCCCGACTACGATGCCTACGTCGCGCACCTTCGCCTGTATCATCCCGAACGTGCGATTCCGACGCGAAGCGCATTCTTCGCCGAGCGCGAAGCTGTGCGCTATCGCGGTGGCGGCGGACGCTGCTGCTGAGCGCTTCGCCGAAGCGGACAACGGCCGGAAGGCGGGCGGCGGGAACGGTGTGCGTTGCGATTCTTTCGTTTCGTCGCCAGGAAACCGTCGCGACGCTCAGCCTGCGATGGCGGCCGGTGCGGATGCCGTCGCCACGCGGCCGCGCAGCGAATTGCTGAGCGCTTCGGTGATCGTGACGTCGACGAAACGGCCGATCATGCGCGGATCGCCCGCGAAGTTGACGTAGCGCATGTTCTCGGTGCGCCCGGTCAGCTCGCTCGCGCGCTTTCTGCTCGTTCCTTCGACGAGCACGCGCTGCACCGAGCCGACCATCGCCTCGCTGATGCGCATCGCGTTCGCGGTGATCGTTGCCTGAAGCCGGGCGAGACGCTCGTGCTTGACGGCATCGCTGGTCTCGTCGGCGAGATTCGCGGCCGGCGTGCCGGGACGCTTCGAATAGATGAACGAAAAGCTCTGGTCGAAACCGATGTCGCCGACCAGCTTCATCGTCTTCTCGAAATCGGCTTCGGTCTCGCCCGGGAAGCCGACGATGAAATCCGACGAGATCGAGATGTCCGGCCGAACCGCGCGGAGCTTCCTGATCTTCTGCTTGAACTCGAGCGCCGTGTAACCGCGCTTCATCGCGGCGAGGATGCGATCGGAACCTGATTGCACCGGCAGATGCAGGAAGTTCGCGAGCTTGCCGACGTTCGCGTACGCGTCGATCAGCGAATCGGAGAATTCGAGCGGATGCGAGGTCGTGAAGCGGATGCGGCCGATGCCGTCGATCTCGGCGATCGCGTGGATCAGGAGGCCGAGGTCCGCGACCGATCCGTCGTGCATCGGTCCGCGATACGCGTTGACGTTCTGGCCGAGCAGCGTGACTTCGCGCACGCCTTGCTCGGCGAGCAGCGCGACTTCGGCGACGACGTCGTCGAACGGACGGCTGATCTCCTCGCCGCGCGTGTACGGCACGACGCAGAACGTGCAGTACTTCGAGCAGCCTTCCATGATCGAGACGAACGCGGTCGGACCTTCGGCGCGCGGCTCGGGCAGCCGGTCGAACTTCTCGATCTCGGGAAACGAGATGTCGACCTGCGGCTTGCCGGTCGCGCGGCGCGCCTCGATCAACTCGGGCAGGCGGTGCAGCGTCTGGGGGCCGAACACGAGATCGACGAAGGGAGCGCGCTTGACGATCGCTTCGCCTTCCTGGCTCGCGACGCAGCCGCCGACGCCGATGACGAGCGCCTTGTTTTCCTGTTTCAGCGCCTTCCAGCGACCGAGCTGGCTGAACACCTTTTCCTGCGCCTTCTCGCGGATCGAGCAGGTGTTGACGAGGATGACGTCGGCCTCGGCCTCGTTGTCGGTGAGCTCGAGCCCATGCGCGGCGCCGAGCACGTCGGCCATCTTCGCCGAGTCGTACTCGTTCATCTGGCACCCGTGCGTCTTGATGTAGAGCTTGCCTGTCATTGCGCTGAAAATCGTAAGTGGTCCAATAGTTTACGTTGTATCGTGCGACGCTGCCAGCGTCCGGAAAGGACGGGCCGGACCGCTGCGCGCGTCTTCGGCGCGGCCGAGCGTCTTGCAGCGTGATGCAGCTTGTGGAAACTCTCGCACCGGGAAGGGTTCAATGACGTCCATGCCGCGCCGATTCGCCAGTCCAGCCGCCTTTGTCTTCTTCGGGATCGCGTTCGGGATCGCGGGCACGCTTGGGTCGGTTTCGGCGACGGCCGGCGTGCTTTACAAGTGCGAGGGTCCGAACGGCTCGATCGCCTATACGAACAAGAAGGCGACGTTCACGAAATGCGTCGAGCTCTCGCGCTACGCGGACGAGTCGCAGGCATTGCCGGCCCGGCATTCATCGAAGAAGGCGACGGCGAGTGCGGCTTCGCCGGACGAGCCTGCCGCGAAGCAAACGGTCGCGGCGGCGACGAAGGCCGACAGGTCTGCGACGAAGGAAGGAGTCGCGTCGGCGTCGGCGTCGGACAAATCACCGGCGGAGAAGGTCACCGGTGAAGACACCGCGCCGGTCAGCGCGAACGGCTGGACGTATCGCGAGAATGTCGTCGAGAAGCCCGACTTCGAGGCAGTCCGCCAAGGCGTCGCGAGCACGGCGATGCCGCTTCGCGCGACCGATTTCGGCGTGGAGAGCACCGCGCCGCTGGTCCGTGCCGCGGCTGCGCCGGTGGTCGCCGGCATGATTGCGAGCGCGACGCCGGCCATCGCAAGCGCGCCGGCAACGAAGGCTTCGCCGAAGCCTTCGCCGCCAAGAGTTCTGCGCGGCGCGGTCTATCGCGTGCAGCGCGCCGACGGCATCACCGAGTACACCAACGTCAAACCTGCCAAAGGCGCGGCGTTCGCGGTGCTGTTCACGTACATCGCGACCTGCGTCGCCTGCGACGTGCATTCGAAGATCGACTTCGCGAAGACGGCGCTGAACCTCGATGCGTTCAAGGACGAGATCGCGGCCGCCGCGGCGTCGACCGGCGTCGACGTCGCGCTGCTGCGCGCGGTCATCCACGCCGAATCGGCGTTCAATCCGATGGCGATATCGAACAAGGGCGCGCAAGGGCTGATGCAGCTCATGCCGGGCACGGCCGGCGATCTCGGCGTGACCGACGCGTTCGACGCCGGCCAGAACATCGACGGCGGCGCGCGGTATCTCGCGCAGCTGCTGAAGGACTTCAACGGCGATACGCAACTCGCCGCCGCTGCGTACAACGCCGGAGAAGCGGCCGTGCAGAAGTACGGCGGCGTGCCGCCGTACGACGAGACGCAGGTATACGTGCAACGCGTCGAGCAGCTGCGGGACCGCTACAAGAAAGCACTCTGAGCTTTTTCCTTTCCCGCTTGCGGCAAACGCGCGCGCCTTTCCCCTCTCCCGCTTGCGGGAGAGCAACTGTGTCAGCCGTCAACCCGCGGCGGCGTGCTGCGGGTTCCAATGCTGGCCGTCGCGCAGCATGGCGTTGAGGATCGTCAGCAGTTTGCGCATGCAGGCGACCAGGGCGACCTTGGCCGCTTTGCCGTTTGCGCGAAGGCGCGTGTAGAACGCCTTGAGCACCGGATTGCAGCGCACGGCGGTGAGGGTCGCCATATAGAGCACTTGGCGCACGGCGGCGCGGCCACCCCAGATCGTGCGCCGGCCGCGCAAGGTGCCGCTGTCGCGGTTGAATGGGGCGACGCCGGCGAGGGCGGCGATCTGCTTGCGATCGAGTTGGCCGAGTTGGGGCAAAAGACCGATCAAGGTCAGTACCGTCACCTCGCCAACGCCTTGGACTTCGGCGAGCAGATCGCGTCGGGCCTGCCAGGCCGGCGAGTGCTCGACCGCTTGGCGCAAACCGTCCTCGCTCGCGCGCAGCCGGTTCTGCAGCCATTCGATGTGTTTCTTGAGGTCCTGGCGCACGCCCTTGTTCGGCGCCTGCTTCAGGCGGTTCTTTTCCATCGCCAGCATCTCGACCAGCTGGCGCCGGCGCGTGAGCTGATCGGCGAAGGCCTGCGCCGCTTCGTCGGGCAAGGCGCGCTGCACCGGCTGGATCGCTTGCGCGAACTGCGCCAGCACGCGCGCATCGATCCGGTCGGTCTTGGCCAAGCGCCCGCTCGCCTTGGCGAAGTCGCGCACCTGCCGCGGATTGACCACCGCGATCGGCAGGCCCGCCGCCATCAAGGTCGCCACCAGCGCGCGCTCCAGACCGCCCGTCGCTTCCAGCACCATCAAACGCGGCGCCCGCGTCCGCGCATACGCCACCAACGCGGCAATCCCCGCCTCGTCGTTCGCAAACGTCGCGTCCTGATCCGCCACACGCGCGTGCACGTCCAGTCGTACCTTCGATACATCGATGCCCACGTAGTCGTTTGTCATCCCTCGTCTCCTGTGCCCAGCCTTGCAGAATCGGGCTTGGTGGCCCCGGCAACTGTTCGGGCTATCGGAAGAAAAACCCCGTTCCGACCTTGCTCTCCCACGATCTTCGAGATCCGAGGGCTGTCGGTCTGGAACGGGAGGAAACTAACTTACAAGGGCAGGGTGAGGGCA
>DASZYR010000278.1:0-5065 GCA_035545255.1 Rhodanobacteraceae bacterium | reverse complement strand
GTGCAGCTCGCGCGCCAGGATGCGCGGCAGCTGCACCGCCCGGCGGAATGCGAGCGCGCGGGCCTTCTCGTCTGCAATCCGCCATACGGCGAGCGCCTCGGCGATGCGCAGGAGCTGACTTCGCTGTATCGCGCGTTCGGCGAGCGATTGCGCGAAGAGTTCGTCGGCTGGCGCGCTGCCATCCTGACGCTCGACGAGTCGCTCGGCCGCGTGCTCGGCCTGCATGTCCGCAAGCGCTATGTCCTGTACAACGGCGCGCTCGAATGCCGGCTGCTCGTCGCCGATATCGACGCCGGACGCGTCGTACGCACGGAAGGAGCCGCGCGACCGCTGTCGGAAGGCGCCGCATCGGTGGCGAACCGGATTTCGAAGAACGCGCGCCACCTCCGGCGCCGGCTCGCGAAGGAAGGCATCGGCTGCTATCGCGTCTACGACGCGGATCTGCCGGAATACGCGGCCGCGATCGACGTCTATACGGCCGTTGCGATCGAGCGGCCGGGCGCGGCCGAAAACGGGCCGTCGCCTCCGCAGCCGCTCGAACCGCCGGGTCAGACATGGCTCCACGTGCAGGAATACGCGCCGCCGCGCGAGATTCCCGAAGCGACCGCGCGCGACCGTTTGCGCGATCTCGTGCGCGCCGCCGCCGCCGCGCTCGACGTTCCGCGCGAACGCATCGCGTTGAAGACGCGCTATCGCGCCAAGGGCGGCTCGAAGTACGGCCGGCTCGACGAGCGCGGCGAATTCCTGATCGTCGAGGAGGGCGGTCTCGGGTTCCGCGTCGATCTTTTCGACCATCTCGACACGGGCCTGTTTCTCGATCACCGGCCCGTGCGCGCTCGCTTGCGCGAGCTTGCGCGCGGACGGCGTTTCCTGAACCTCTTCTGCTACACGGCAAGCGCCAGCGTCTACGCCGCGGCCGGCGCCGCGCGCTCGACGACAAGCGTCGACCTTTCCGCGACGTATCTCGAGTGGGCGACACGGAATCTGCTGCTGAACGGTTTTTCCGGAGCCCGGCACCGGCTCGTGCAGGCCGATGTGCTCGCGTGGCTCGCGCACGAGCGCGATGAGTACGATCTGATCTTCGTCGATCCGCCGACGTTCTCGAATTCCAAGCGCAGCGACGATTTCGACGTCCAGCGCGATCACGTGCGCCTTCTGAAGCTTTGCCTGGAGCGCCTCTCGCGCGACGGGCTCGTCGTATTCTCGAACAACGCGCGCCGCTTCGCGCTCGATCGCGACGCGCTCGGCGACTGCATGGCGCGCGACGTCACGGCATCGACGATTCCGTTCGATTTCGCGAGGAATGCGCGCATCCATTCGTGTTACGAAATCTCTCGTTCGAATGCCGGCCTCGCGAAATCGTGACAATTCCTTAACGGCGTGAAGCGAAGAATTTCAGTCGTGATTCAGGCCGCGCGCCGCACGATGCGCTTGCGATCCTGAAAGGAGGGATTCCATCGATGTCCGCATTGCGCAAGTACAGCGTCCGCTTCGTGTTGCTGGGCCTTCTGGCTGCCGGCGCCGCGCTGGCAGCGCCGTCTGCGTTCGCGCGCGGCCATGGCCACTGGGGCGTCAGCATCGGCGTCCCGGGCGTGGCGGTCGGTTACGGCTGGGGCGGCGGCTACGTTTCCGCGTATGCGCCGGCCTACTATCCGGGCTATTACGGTCCGTCGTACTACGCGCCGGCGTACTACTCGGACTATTACCCGAGCTACTACTATCCGTCGGCATCGGTCGTCTATTACGGCGGCGGGTACCGGCACGGCTATCGCGATCACGGCTACTACCGCGATCGCGGCTATCGCAGTCACGGCTACTACCGAGATGGCTACCGCGGCCGCGACTACGGTCATCGAGCCAGCTACTACGATCGGGGCCATTAAGGCCTCGATCCACGCTCAGCGCTGGTAACGTACCCCTCCCTCCCCCTTCCCCGTTACCAGCGTATCCGCCCCGCGACGATTTCCCCTGGTCGTCGCGGGGTTTCTTATTTCCGGCATGTGCTGGCCGCGCAACAGAACCCGCCGCGGCGCGGTATCATCGGCCGATAGTCCAGCCGGATTGTGCATGAGCCAGGAGCAACCCCACGCCTGTCGCCCGTCGGTGAGCCGACGCGAGGAAGCGACGCGGCCGGACGCATGGACGTTCTTCCGGCAGTGGTTGCGCAACCCGCGCGCGATGGCGGCGCTCTCGCCGTCGAGCCGTCAGCTTGCGAAGCTCATGATCGATCAGCTGCCGGCGCGCTCGGAGCGCATCGTCGAACTCGGCGGCGGCACCGGCGTCTTCACCCAGGCGCTGCTCGACAGCGGCATCGAGCCTGCCAACCTGCTCGTCGTCGAGCTCAACGAAGAGCTGCACCGGCTGTTGAGGCAGCGGTTTCCCGCCGTGCGCGTGATCCGCGGCGACGCACAGGAGCTGAAGTCGATCGTCGTCGACGACGGTTTCGCGCAAGACGCATGCATCGATGCAGTGGTCAGTGGGCTCGGGATGCTGTCGATGTCGCGCGCGACGCAACGCGCGATCCTCTCCGGCGTGTTCGCGGTACTCGGCGGGCGCGGACGGTTCATCCAGTTCACCTACGGGCCGGCGAGTCCGCTGTCGCGCGAGTTGCTCGGCGAGCTCGGGTTGCAGGTGAGGCGTGCCGGCGTCGCGTGGCTCAACGTGCCTCCGGCGACGGTGTACGTCTATACGCGCGCCGCGTAGCGCGCGGCATCCTCCCGGCACGACGCCCTGCCGTCATTCCTTCGGTTCGCTTTTCCTGCCGAAGTCCGATGGACCCGGGTGTTGCCCGGATGTCGAAACGGCCTCCAGCGACGGGTCTGGGTGCTTCAATCCCAGCACGTCGATGTCGACCTCGTAGATGTCGTTGAGCCCGTTTCCCGGCGAGTGCAGCTTCGCCGTGAGCTCTGCGTAGTCGAGCCGGTGATCGAGCGGCTTGTCGCTGAATCCGCGATTGCTGCAGAAAAAGAGGTACTTGCCGTCCGGCGACGGCTTCGCGCCGTACTCCGAGCCTGCCGAGTTCACTGCGTCGCCGAGATTCTTCGGTTTCGTCCAGCCGCTGCCGTTGCGGAGCGCGACGTAGATGTCGTCCGCGCCGCGCGTATCCGCGTAACCGTTGCTCGAGAACACGATGTAACTCTGATCCGGCGCGATCCACGCTTCGGTGTCGCTGCCCGCCGTGTTGATCGTCGGGCCGAGGTTCTCGGGTTTCGTGTAGCGCCCGTCGACGAAGCGCGAACGATAGAGATCGGTCGTGCCCGGATGAACGTTGTCCTCCTCGCGGCCCGAGCCGAAATAGAGCGTGCCGTCGTCCGCGACGGTCGGGAACCATTCGTATCCCGGACTCGAAAGCTCGGCGATGTGCTCGGGCTCGGCCCAGCCGCCCGCAGTCTTGCGGCGCACCCAGATTTCGCTGTCGCTGCGCGGTTTGCCGTCGACGGGCCGGTTCGAGATGAAGAACATCGAGCCGTCCTTGTCGAAGAACACGTCGGCGTCGTTGTAGCGGCCCGAATAAGGCTCGACGACGGGCGTGCGCCAGTGACCGTTCGCGTAGCGCGAGGTCACGATCGTCCAGTGGTCGAACGTCGGCGAATTCTTGAGGAAGTAGAGCGTCGCGCCATCGGGCGAGAACGTCGGATGCGACTCGTCGTCGGCCGTCGAGATCTCGCCGGGCGCGAACACGATCGCTGCCGGCAGCGGTTTCGGCGACGCGTACGGCGCGGCGATCGCGAACGGTGCGAAGAGAATCGCGGCCGCGGCGGCGAGCTTTCTCGAAATCATGCGGCGGCTCCGGCGCTTCGGGACAAGGCTGGCACTATGCGAGTCGAGCCGCGCGGCCGCACAGTGGCTTTGGTTGGGACGACCCGGCCGGCCAGCCGTTCGGCCGCGTCATGCTAACGTGCGGTCGACGTACTAAAATTCGGCCCGCGCCGCGCCCGAAGCGGCCGCGAGAAGGAAGCGAGCACATGATCGACGGCCTCAAGAACGATTGGATGGACCAGTGGCAGGCGCTGTCGCGCCAGTACTGGAACGCGTGGCAGGACCTCACGCGCGAGGCGGGCGCGCCCGCCGACGCCGGGCGCAGAGCGATGCCGCCGTGGCACGAAGGCTTCGAGCAGTGGTCGCGCATGTTCGCGGGGGCGGGCAAGCAGAGCGAGACGATCGAGCGAGTGCTCGCGAGCGCGAAGAGTTTCACGCAGTTCGCCGAGGCGATGGTCGCCGCCGCGACGGCCGGCAAGGCGGGTGCGATGCCGAATTGGGCGGAGGCGTTCCGCAATTTCAGGATGCCGGGCGGCATGCCCGGCTTCGGCAATCCGCTCTCCGGCGCTCTCGGCGAGATCAGCGGGCAGGGCGTCAGGAGCTTCGAGCAGCTCATGAAGAACTTCGCGCCCGGCGCGTTCGATCCGATGCGGGAAGCGAAGAGCTGGCTGCGTGTGCCCGCGTTCGGATTCCTGCGCGAGCATCAGGAGCATTACCAGAAGATGGCGTCGGCGTTCGTCGACTATCAGGAGCAGAACGCACGCTACAACGCGCTGATCCTCGAAGCGAGCCGGCGCGGCTTCGCGTTGTTCGAGTCGAAGCTCGCCGCGCGCGAGGAGCCGGGCCGCCAGATCGATTCGCTGCGCGCGCTCTACGATCTCTGGGTCGACGCAATGGAGGAAGCCTACGCGGAAATCGCGCTGTCGCCGGAGTTCCGCGACGTCTACGGCGCGCTCGTCAACGCGCAGATGCGCGTGCGCTCCGAGGTTCAGCAGGAAGTCGAGCGCATCGCGACCGATTTCGGAATGCCGACGCGCAGCGAGCTCGACAGCATCGGGCAGCGCCTGCACGACCTGCGCCGCGAGCTTCGCAACGGCAAAGGACGCGTGGGCGTCCCGCCCGATCTCGAGCGCGAGATCGGCCGGCTCAAGAGCGAAGTCGCGTCGCTGAAGGCCGCCCTCGAAGCGCGCCCGGACGGGCGCAAGAGCGCGACGTCGAAGCCGGTGCCGGCGAAAGCCGCGCGCCGTCCGCGCACGCGTCCGGCGAAGAAGCGCGCGCCGTCCGCCGTCGCATTGCGTGCCGATGT
>DASZYR010000277.1:0-2341 GCA_035545255.1 Rhodanobacteraceae bacterium | reverse complement strand
GCGAACGGCTGCACGGCGAGTCGCCGCCATTCGTGGCGCGCGATCAGCGCGACGACGCTCATGCGGCGATCGCTCGCGCGTCGCTTGCGGCGATCGCCATGAACGTTTCCTCGAGCGCCGAGCTTTCGCCGCGGAGCTCTTCGAGCGCCCAGCCGCGCTCGACGATCGCGCGAGCGAGCGCGCCGGCCGTCGTGCCTTTGCGCAGGCGCACGCGCCAGCATCTCGTGTCGTCGCCGATCGGCGCGGCCGAAGCCACGATCGGAAAACGCATCCATTCGTCCATGGCGATCGCCTGCGCGAGGCGGACGCGCAAAGCGAGGTCATGCGAAGCGGCGAGATCGCCCTGGTGCCGCAGTGCGCCCTCGTGCAGGATCGCGACGCGATCGCAGCAGGCCAGCACGTCCGGAAGCACATGCGTCGACAGCACGACGGCGTGATCGGCGCCGAGCCCGCGAACGAGCTCGCGCAGCTTCAGCGCCTGCACCGGATCGAGCCCCGACGCGGGCTCGTCGAGCACGATCAGCGCCGGCTCGTGGACGATCGCCTGAGCGAGACCGACGCGCTGGCGAAATCCCTTCGAGAGCGCGCCGATCAGGCGTCGCCGCACGTCGCCGAGCGCGCAGCGCTCGAGCGCGCGATCGACCGCGGCGCCGACCTGCGCGGCCGCGTGCAGGCGCGCGGCGAACGCGAGGTATTCGGCGACGGAAAGCTCGTCGTGCAGCGGCGGGGTTTCGGGAAGGTAACCGATGCCGCGACGCGCGAGGGCCGGATGCTCCGCGAGATCCTGCCCGGCGAACCGCACGGTCCCCGCGCTCGGCGCGAGCACGCCCGCCATCATGCGCAGCGTCGTCGACTTGCCGGCGCCGTTGACGCCGAGGAGGCCGAGCACCTCACCTCGGTCGAGCGCGAGCGTGAGATCGCTGACGACGCGCCGGCCGGCGAGATCGCGACTGGCCTTGTCGAGAGCGAGCACGGGCATGGCGGACATGTCCGGATTGTTCAGGGAGGGCGACCGATCGGCAAGCTGTGACGTCCGCTTTCCCCTCTCCCGCTTGCGGGAGAGCGTTGGGTGAGGGCATTCGGAGTGAGCGTGACATTCCTTCGTCTGCCTGCTTGGCAGGTCGAACCAAGCCTTCCCTCACCCCAGCCCTCTCCCACGAGCGGGAGAGGGAGAAAAGCGCAGAAAATCACGCGTACGAATGTCCCAAACATTGACGAAGTGCCATGGAACCCCCACAGAGCGTGGCGTATAGTCGCCGATCGCGCTTCCCTTTCCTTCCGGTCTCTCGTTCATGTTGGATACCCTGCTCGCCTATGCCGCGCGCGGCCTGACCCAGGCTTCCTGGGGCACGTGGATCGTCTACACGCTGGTCGTCACGCAGTTCACGATCTTCGCGGTCACGCTTTACCTGCACCGCTCGCAGACGCACCGCGGCGTCGATTTCCATCCGGTCGTCGCGCATTTCTTCCGCTTCTGGTCCTGGCTCTCGACCGGCATGGTCACGAAGGAATGGGTCGCGATTCACCGCAAGCACCACGCGAAGGTCGAGACCGGGGAAGATCCGCACAGCCCGCAGGTCTTCGGCATCGGCAAGGTGTTCTGGGAAGGCGTCGAGCTCTACCGCGAAGCGGCCTTGCGCCGCGAAGACATGGACAAATACGGTCGCGGCACGCCGGACGACTGGATCGAACGCCATCTCTACAGCGCGCACCCGTACGTCGGCCCGACGATGATGGCGATCATCGACCTTGCCCTGTTCGGCGCGGTCGGCGGCGTGATCTGGGCGATCCAGATGGTGTGGATTCCGTTCTGGGCCGCCGGCTTCGTCAACGGCATCGGCCACTGGTGGGGCTATCGCAATTTCGAATCCGCCGACACCTCGACGAACGTCTCGCCGTGGGGCTTCTGGATCGGCGGCGAGGAGCTGCACAACAACCACCACGCGTTCCCGAGCTCGGCGAAGTTCGCGCTGCGCAAGTGGGAATTCGACATCGGCTGGGCCGCGATCCGCCTCTTCGAGAAACTCGGCCTCGCGAACGTGCTGCGCGTCGCGCCGACGCTCGACCTGCGCCCGAACATGCACCTTCCCGACGCCGAAACGGTGAAGGCGCTGCTCGCGCACCGCTTCCACGTCATGAGCGACTACTTCCGCGGCGTGATCGCGCCGACGCTGCGCGAGGACGCCGCGAACGCGGTCGGCGGCGTGAAATCGCTGCCGCGCAAACTGCGCAAGGCGCTCGGCAACGGCGGACGCTGGCTCGACGCGGCCTCGCGCGAGCGCATGGACGCGTTCACCGAGCATCACCCGCGCCTTCGCACCGTCTGCGAGTTCCGCGCGCG
>DASZYR010000276.1:0-2233 GCA_035545255.1 Rhodanobacteraceae bacterium | reverse complement strand
ACTTGCAGACGGTCGCCCGGCGGCAGCGCGCGGTCGGCGCGGTAGCGGAGGTGCTTCGCGAGGTCGGTCAGCCACTCTTCCGGTGTCGGACGGTGGATGCTGCTGCCGGGCGATTGCTTCGCGTCGCTGAAATCTTGCGGGTTCGTCCATGTGACTTGCACGCGCGAGTCGGCGTCGTCGCTCGATTTGCCGACCGCGGGTCCGGCGATCGCGAGGGTGGCTGCGAGCAGAAGCGTGCGGCCGGCGAAGGTTTCAGGGTGGCCATGATGCGCTCCGTTTTTGTGTGTCGCGGAGGATAGATGGCTGTCGTCCGCGATGGATTTCAAGACGATGTGTCGGGGTCATTCGTCGCTGAAAAGCTGCGTTCGCGTCGGACAAACGTTTAAGGGTTTCGCCTGAGGCTTCCCGCACCCGCCGTGCTGCGCGCGTCGGCCTCTCCCGCGTGGCGGGAGAGGCGAGGGCGCGGTTCGGCGTGACCGTGACGAAGCCGGACCTTCGGAGTGGCCCCGGCGACGCGATCATGGTTGAATGCGACCTTGAAGCGGGGGTGCCCGGAACACGCGGGCTGAGAGACACCCTTCGAACCTGATCCGGCTGACACCGGCGTAGGGAAGCTTCGCGGCGCGGCCATCGCTGCGTCCCTGAGCGTCTCCGCTTCGTGCGAATTTCTCGCAGCCTCCGCGCGCGGAGGTCACGAACCGCAGGACGCCAGCCGATGAACGCCGTTCCCGCCGCGCTTTTGCGCGAAGCCGCCGAGCTTTCCGAAACCGTCACCGCGCCGATTGCGGGCTCTCGCAAGATTTACGTGCACGGCTCGCGCGACGACATCGCCGTGCCGATGCGCGAGATCGCGCTCGACGACACGCCGTCGATGTTCGGTGCCGAAAAGAACGCGCCGTTCGTCGTCTACGATACGTCGGGGCCGTACACCGATCCCGCGTTCCGCGCCGATCTCGCGGGCGGATTGCCTGCGCTTCGCGCACGCTGGATTGCAGAGCGCAAGGACACCGAGCAACTCGCGGATTTCACGTCGCCGTTCACACGCCGCCACGCGATCGCGCGCGAGCTTGCCGATGTGCGCTTTCCGTCATTGCCGAAGCCGCGGCGCGCGAAGTCGGGCGCGAACGTTTCGCAGATGCATTACGCGCGACGCGGCATCGTGACGCCGGAGATGGAGTTCGTCGCTACACGCGAGAATTTGCTCCGCGCCATGGGCGCGGAGCGCGGCGAGAACCAGAAGGTCGAAGCGATTCGCGAAGCGCATCTGCTGAAGCAGCATCCGGGGCAATCGTTCGGCGCCTCGCTGCCGAAGACGATTACGCCCGAGTTCGTGCGCGACGAGGTCGCCCGCGGCCGGGCGATCATTCCGAACAACATCAACCATCCCGAATCCGAGCCGATGATCATCGGCCGCAACTTCCTCGTGAAGATCAACGCGAACATCGGCAACTCGGCCGTGACGAGCTCGATCGCGGAGGAAGTCGAGAAGATGGTATGGGCGATCCGCTGGGGCGCGGATACGGTCATGGATCTTTCGACCGGCAAGCACATCCACGAGACGCGCGAGTGGATCCTGCGCAATTCGCCGGTGCCGATCGGCACGGTGCCGATCTATCAGGCGCTCGAGAAAGTCGGCGGCGTCGCCGAAGATCTCACGTGGGAACTGTTCCGCGACACGCTGATCGAGCAGGCCGAGCAGGGCGTCGATTACTTCACGATCCACGCGGGCGTGCGCCTGCCGTTCGTGCCGCTGACCGCGAAGCGCGTCACCGGCATCGTCTCGCGCGGCGGCTCGATCATGGCGAAGTGGTGTCTCGCGCATCATCGCGAATCGTTCCTTTACGAACGCTTCGACGAGATTTGCGAAATCATGAAGGCCTACGACGTTGCGTTCTCGCTCGGTGACGGTTTGCGTCCCGGCTCGATCGCGGACGCGAACGACGAAGCGCAGTTCGCCGAGCTCGACACGCTCGGCGAGCTGACCCAGATCGCATGGAAGCACGATGTGCAGACGATGATCGAAGGCCCCGGCCACGTGCCGATGCATCTGATCAAGGAAAACATGGATCGCCAGCTCGAGAAGTGCGGCGAGGCGCCGTTCTACACGCTCGGGCCGCTGACGACCGACATCGCGCCCGGCTACGACCACATCACGAGCGCGATCGGCGCCGCGATGATCGGCTGGTTCGGCACGGCGATGCTCTGCTACGTGACGCCGAAGGAGCATCTTGGT
>DASZYR010000275.1:0-1785 GCA_035545255.1 Rhodanobacteraceae bacterium | reverse complement strand
GTTCTCGCGCTTGCCGCAGACCGGCGGCTCGCCTTCGGAGCGCGGCGTCGTGCCGCTGACGGCGCGAACCGGCAGCATGATGCCCTTCGGCTGCTGCGACGCGCTGCCGTCGTCGAAGTTGACGATCCAGACGGACTGCCCATCGGGCGGCTCGTGCGCGGTCTGGCCGGTCCATGCGCCGCCATAGCCGCTGTAGCCTTCCTCGTCGTTGAAGTACGTGCGGTCCATCGCGCCGCCGCCGTCGAACGAAGAGCCGTAGTTGACGATGTTGACGAGCTCATCGGCGTCCGGGAGCCGCCAGTCGGTGTGTCCGCATAGCGCGATCGAGTTGACGTATTCCAGATACGTGAACGTGTCGCACTGCATCGTGAAGCCGCAGACGGGCTCGAAGCCGCCGGGATCGCCGGAGAATCCGCCGTTCGTTTCGTCGTTGGGGTCGTACCAGTGATACGCCCATTCGTAACTGCGGTTGCCGGCCGCGCGCTTGATCTCCCAGAGAAGCCCCGAGAGGTTGTCGCGCGTGCAGGCCCAGTCTCCCGGCTCGTCGCCGAGCACGGCGTCCGGCGGCAGCTCGCTGCCGTCGTTCGCGATCTTCGTGAAGTCGAAGCCGCCGGTGCCGCCGCCGATCTTCGGCAGCACGCCGGCCGCCGCCGCGGAATCGCGCCCGAATCGCGCGTCCTCGAACGGGAACAGCGGCGCCGAGCAGCCGATCTCCTGGCCTTCGAGGTCGTAGCACAGCGTCTGGCCGGTATCGTGACGCGGCTGCAACGGCAGCGGCGCACCGGCCATCGCGGGCCCGGCGAACGAAGCGGCGAGAGCGAGAGCGGCAAACGGACGATCGATGCGGATCACGAGATTCCCCCCAGAGCAAGCGGCCTGGGCCCGAGTCTCCCAGACCCGCGCCGCGAATCCCATGCTCGGGCCTTCGCGATGTCTTGCCGATCCCTTCCCGGCGTCTTGCGTCAGTCGATTTTCGGCGCCTCGATCTCGAACCGGCCGATCGCGGGAGGCACGCGACGCTCGCCGGCGAGCGAACGCGCGTGCGCGACGGCATCGCGCCAGGCATCGCGATTGCCGAGTGCCTGATGGAGCCGCGCGGTCAGGACCGCGCAGTCGAAGTCGGTCGCGGCCATCGCCGAAACCTGGCCGACGATCGCCGCCGCGTCGTCGAGCGCGCCTTCGGCGATCAGCGCGTCGGCATACGAGAGCACGACGGCGACGAGATGCATCGGAACGCCGAGGCTGGACGCACGAGCGAGTGCCGTCCTGTACGCGCGGTCGCTGCCGTCGCGATCGTTGCCGGCGCGCAGGCGCTCGGCTTCGATCAGCGCGGCGTAGACGCCTTCGTCCGATGGTCCTTCCGCGTTTCGAGCCGACCACGCGGCGGCGCGCGCATCGGCCGCGCGCACCGCTTCGGCGTCCCCGCGAACGCGAACGGCGCGCGTCCAGACGAGCAGCAGCGGACCGAGATACGTCTCGGTCTCGATGCCTTCGGCCATGCCGATCTCGGCGCCGATGCGCCCGGCGCGATCGGGATGGCCCGTCCGCATCGCAAGCTGCGCGGCGACCGTGCGCTCGTAGCGCCATTGGTACGTGCGATCGGTCGCCACGTTCTCGACGCGCGCGAGCACGCGTTCGGCTTCCTCGAGCCGCCCGACGGCCGCGAGCGCGCGCGCATGCACCGATCCAGCCATGACATAGAGCCGGTGTCCGGTCTGCCCGCCGATCTCGCGCCAGGCGAGACTGCTCTCGTCGAGCGCCGTCCCGTGCTCGAGCATCTCCGTG
>DASZYR010000274.1:0-26419 GCA_035545255.1 Rhodanobacteraceae bacterium | reverse complement strand
CAAGCGCAAGATCCACTGGATGGAAGTGCTCGCCGGCGAGAAGGCCTTCAACCAGACCGGCAACTGGCTGCCCGACGAAACCGTCGAGGCGTGCCGCAAGTATCTCGTCTCGATCAAGGGGCCGCTGACGACCCCGGTCGGTGGCGGCATCCGCTCGCTCAACGTCGCGCTGCGCCAGATGCTCGATCTCTACTGTTGCCTCAGGCCCGTGCGCTGGTTCAAGGGCGTGCCCTCGCCGGTCAAGGATCCGTCGAAGGTCGACATGACGATCTTCCGCGAGAACACCGAGGACATCTACGCCGGCATCGAATTCCAGGAAGGCACGGATGACGCGAGGAAATTCGCGGCGATGCTCAAGGAGAACTTCCCCGAGCGCTACAAGAAGGTGCGCTTTCCGGCGACTTCGGGCTTCGGCATCAAGCCGGTCTCTCGGGAAGGCACCGAGCGGCTCGTTCGCGCGGCGCTGAAATACGCGGTCGACAACGACAGGAAGTCGGTGACGCTCGTGCACAAGGGCAACATCATGAAGTTCACCGAAGGCGCGTTCCGCGACTGGGGCTACGCGCTCGCGCAAAAGGAGTTCGGCGCGAAGGAGATCGACGGCGGACCGTGGTGCTCGTTCAGGAACCCGAAAACCGGCAACGACATCGTCGTCAAGGATGCGATCGCCGATGCTTTCCTGCAGCAGATCCTGCTGCGGCCGGCCGAGTACGACGTCGTCGCGACGCTGAACTTGAACGGCGATTATCTTTCCGATGCGCTCGCCGCTCAGGTCGGCGGCATCGGCATCGCGCCGGGCGGCAACATCAACTACGTCTCCGGACACGCCGTCTTCGAAGCGACGCACGGCACGGCGCCGAAGTACGCGAACCAGGACAAGGTCAATCCGGGCTCGATGATCCTCTCGGGCGAGATGATGCTGCGCTACATGGGCTGGACCGAAGCCGCCGACGCGATCATCTCGGCGATGGACAAGGCGATCGCCTCGAAGAAGGTGACGTACGACTTCGCGCGGCTGATGGAAGGCGCGACGGAAGTGAAGACGTCCGGGTTCGCGGATGGGCTCATCGCCGCGTTGTAGCCTTTCCCCCTCTCCCGCTTGCGGGAGAGGGCTGGGGTGAGGGCAAGCGGGTTCAACGCCCCACTCCGATTGCCCTCACCCTGACCCTCTCCCGCAAGCGGGAGAGGGGACACAGCACGGGAGAGCGCTGCAGCAAACGCTTCGGCGGGCCAAAGCCCACCCTATACTCGCGGCATGAACGTCGACGCGCCCGTTTCCGCGTCCGCGATGTCCGCGCGCGCGGCCGCGCTGGTCCTCGACGCGTTCCTCGACTACAACGCGCGCTTCTCCGACATCACGCGCCGCGCACAGCGCTGGTTCGAGCATCGCAACTGGAAGCAGGCGCAGATCGACCGCGTCTGGCGAATGGACCTCTACGACGAATGCATGGCCGAGACGCTCGCGCGGCTCGAGATCCTGCTCGACGATCGCATCCGCGCGCGCGCCTTGTGGGCCGCGATGCGCACCGAGTACGAGGCGCTCGTCGAGCCGCTGCTCGACCGTGAGCTCTTCAAGACGTTCTTCAACTCGCTGTCGCGACGGTTCTTCCACACGGTCGGCGTCGACTCCGGGATCGAGTTCATCGCGCTCGATGCCGATCCGTTTGCAGGCGTCGGCGCGCCGGTCGCGCGCAGCGAATACGCCGCGGGCGACGAGCTCCGTGCGAGCTGCCGGCGGGTGCTCGAGGATTATGCATTTCGCATCGGCTACGCCGATGCCGACGCGGACGCCGCCGCGATCGCCCGCGCGCTCGAAGAGCGCTTCGCGATTCCGGGCGGCAACGCGATCCTGCGCATCGAGTTTCTGCTGACGCGCTTTTTCCGCGAGCGGCGCGCCTACCTCGTCGGACGGCTCCTCGCGGGCCGCGCGGCGAGCGGCGCGCAGTGGACCCCGCTCGTGATCGCGCTCGTCAACGACGCGGGCCGCATCCGCGTCGATGCGGTGCTCACCGACGCCGGACAGGTGTCCGCGCTGTTCGGATTCTCGCGAAGCTACTTCCTCGCCGATCTGCCCGGCATCGGCGACGCCGTCGCGTTCCTGCATGCGCTGATGCCGCACAAGCCGGTCGGCGAGCTTTACACGGTGCTCGGCCGCGCCAAGCAGGGGAAGACCGAACGCTATCGCGCATTGTTCCGCCACCTTGCGCAACATCCGGACGAGCGCATCGTGCGTGCCGACGGCGCTCGCGGCATGGTGATGGCCGTGCTGACGCCGGCCGGCTATCCGGTCGTCGTCAAGGTCATCCGCGATCAGTTCGCGTATCCGAAGGACAGCGCGCGCAGGATGGTCGAGGAAAAGTACCGCCTCGTGTTCCGCTATGACCGCGTCGGCCGCCTCGTCGACGCGCAGGAGTTCCGCCATCTCCGATTTCCCGCGCGCCAGTTCGACGCCGGCCTTCTTGCCGAGCTCCTGGGAGAATGCGCGGAGACCGTCTCGCTCGAAGGCGAGGACGTCCTCATCCGGCATTGCTACATCGAGCGGCGCCTTCGTCCGCTGAATCTCTATGCGCGCGAGCAGCCATACGAGGCGGCGTCGGCGGCCGTGATCGACTACGGACAGGCGATCAAGGATCTCGCGCTGAGCAACATCTTTCCGGGCGACCTCCTGCTCAAGAATTTCGGCGTGTCGAGCCGCGGGCGCGCGATCTTCTACGACTACGACGAGCTCTGCCTCGTCGAGCAATGCCGTTTCCGCAAGATTCCCGAGGCGCGCGAGGACGACGAGACGCGCCCGATCGAGGATTGGCTCTCGGTGCGCAACGACGATGTGTTTCCGGAATTGTTCGCGCGCTTTCTCGGCCTTCCGGACGGATTGCGCAACGCGCTCGTCGCGGCGCACGCCGAGATCTTCGACGCGGCCTGGTGGCAACGCGTGCAGGTGGCTCTTGCGCGCGGAGAGATCGCCGACATCCCGCCGTATCCGGCGAGCGCGCGTGTCGGATCGTGAAAGGGAGGCCCGGTTCGCGGGCCTCCCTCGATGCGAGCGCGCTCGTCAGCCCGGCGGCCGGCGCCGTCCCATGACCAGCGAGACGACGAAGAGCACCAGGAAGACCAGGAACAGGATCTTCGCGATGCCTGCGGCAGCGCCGGCGATGCCGCCGAAACCGAGCACGGCGGCGATCAACGCGATGACGAGAAACACGATGGCGTAGTGCAGCATGGTTATCTCCCTCGGGACGGAATGCCGGTCCGAAGACACGCGTCCAGCGTGCGCGCTGCTTCGTACGAGCAATTGCCAGAAGGCACCTTGGGCAATGAATCGCGTGTGAGCCAAGCCCGTATGCAGGTTGAACCAAGCGTGCGACCGAGCCGCTTCGCTCGCACGGCGCGATCGTGTTCAGGCGCCGGCTGGCGTCGTGAAGGAGCGGCGGCATCTCCGCCCGTCCGCGGTTCTCCGGTTCGACGCGCCGCCCCGCCGTTGCGACGAACCTCGCGCGGCTGCGGGCCATCGCGGCGAGCGCGTCGTGCTAGTCTTCGCGCCCTCGGCGCCACGCCCGTGGCCGGAATTCTGGGATCGTCATGAAGAAACTTCCGATTGCGCTCGCTCTCACCGTGCTGCTCGCCGCTTGCGGCAAGCAAGGCACCGACGCACCGGCCGCGAACGCGCCGGCTGCCGCACCGGAAGCGAAGACCGCTCCGCTCGACCAGCCGGCGAAGCCGACCGCTCCCGCAAGCGCGGCCGACGCGCTCGGCGCGAAGCTCGACACGATCCTCGCCGGCAGCTGGCGCTCGGACAAGAACAAGGCGCGCGATCCGTATCGGCATCCGAAGGAAACGCTGGCGTTCTTCGGCGTGCGTCCCAACGACACGCTGATCGAGATCACCCCGGGCGGCGGCTGGTACGCCGAAGTGCTCGCGCCGCTGATGAAAGGCAGCGGCACCTACATCGCCGCGATCGCCAAGCCGAAGAATCCCGACGGCGAAGCCGCGCGCGACCAGTCGGGACTCGCGAAGAAGTTCGCCGACGATTCCGCCGAATACGGCGAAGCGAAAGTCGTCGAATTCGACGGCAATGCGCCGAGCTTCGGTGCGCCGGGATCGGCGGATGTCGTCCTCACTTTCCGCAACGTGCACAAATGGGCCGAAGGCGGCACCGCTCCTGCGATGTTCAAGGCCTTCTTCGACGTGCTGAAGCCGGGCGGCGTGCTCGGCGTCGTCGATCATCGCGCCGCCGACGGCGCCGCTTTCGAGAAGGTCAAGGACACGGGCTATCTGCCGACCGATTACGTCGTCAAGCTCGCGACCGACGCCGGGTTCACGCTCGTTGCCAGAAGCGAGATCAACGCGAATCCGAAAGACACGAAGGATTACGAAAAAGGCGTCTGGACGCTGCCGCCGACCCTGACGCTCGGCGACAAGGATCGCGAGAAATATGTCGCGATCGGCGAGTCGGACCGCATGACGCTGAAATTCGTCAAGCCCGCCAAGGACGAGATCTTCCATCAGGGCAACGACAGCGACAAACCGGCGCAGTAGCGGCGTCGCGCTGCGAAGCCCCGAAGACGGCCGCGCGGAGCGGCCGTCTTCGCGTCGGCCAGCCGCATGCTGATCCTCTTCAACAAGCCGTACGGCGTGCTCTGCCAGTTCACGGACCGGAGCGATCCGCCAAGGCCGACGCTTGCGACGTTCATCAGCACGCCGGACGTCTACGCGGCCGGTCGGCTCGACGCCGATTCCGAAGGATTGCTCGCGCTGACCGACGACGGCGCGCTCGCGCATCGGCTGACCGATCCGCGCCACACGCTCGAGAAGACCTATCTCGTGCAGGTCGAAGGAACGCCGGAAGACGACGTGCTGCAACGTCTTCGCGAAGGCATCGCGTTGCGCGACGGCCCGACGAGGCCCGCGACGGTCGAGCGCGTCGAAGGCGAGCCTTCGTGGCTCTGGCCGCGCGATCCGCCCGTGCGCTTCCGCAAGACCGTTCCGGATGCGTGGCTTCGTCTGACGATCGGCGAAGGACGCAATCGGCAGGTGCGCCGCATGACCGCGGCGGTCGGCCTTCCGACGTTGCGCCTGATCCGCGAGCGGATCGGCCCGTACCGGCTCGGCGATCTCGCGCCCGGCGAGAGTCGGGTCGTTGCGATAGCAGCTGGCGAAAGGCGGTAACCGGTACCGGAAAAGCGCGGTGACAATCGCCGTCATTCCCGCTTAACTAATGGAGACGCCATTACTTGCGAGCGGAAAGGCCGCCTCGTCGCGAGCACGACGACAACGCGAAGATGCGTTCCGGCTGTCGGCTTTCTCCTATCATTTCCCCATGACCTTCAAGGATCACTTTTCCGGCCACGCGCAAACTTACCGCGAAGCGCGTCCGCACTATCCGGAGGCCCTGTTCGACTGGCTCGCCGATCTTGCTCCCGCGCGCGATCTCGCATGGGACGCTGGATGCGGCAATGGACAGGCGAGCGTCGCGCTCGCATCGCGCTTCCGGCGGATCTTCGCGACCGATCCGAGCGCAACGCAGATCGCCAGCGCCGAGGCGCGGGCGAACATCGATTATCGCGTCGAGCCCGGCGAGCGCTGTTCGCTGGCGACGGGCTCTGCCGATCTCGCGACGATCGCGCAGGCGCTGCACTGGTTCGATTTCTCGCCGTTCTTCGCCGAAGCTGCGCGCGTGCTGAAGCCGGGCGGCATCCTCGCGGCCTGGGCATACGCCGACTGCCGCGTCGCGCCGGCGATCGACGCGGAGAAGAATCGTCTTTATGTCGATCTCACCGGGCCGTACTGGCCGCCCGAGCGCGCCTTCATCGAAGCCGGTTATCGCACGATCCCGATGCCGTTCGGCGACGGCGACCCATTCGAGGAGATCGCCGCCCCGGGGTTCGTCATGAGCGTCGAATGGGATCTCGCCCAACTTCTCGCCTACCTGCGTTCCTGGTCGGCGACGCAGCGCTACATGAATGCGAACGGCCACGATCCGGTAGCGATCGTCGAGCCCGGTCTGCGCGCCGCATGGGGCGATCCGGCCATGCCGCGCGAGGTGCGCTGGGATTTCCACGTGCGCTGCGGCCGTCGCCGCGGCGGCTGAGACTCACGCATCGATGCCGAGCGCCGCGAGGCCCGCGCGCCCGCGTGTGCTCACGCCGAGCGCGCGAGTGCCGTTGCGGCGCAGCAACCAGCGCGCGTCGATCAGCGCGTCCGCGAACGCCGTGCCGAGTGGTCCTGAAAGATGGAAGCGCCGCTCGGTCCAGTCGATGCACGTACGACCGTCGAGGCGGCGCAACTCGACCGCCGCGTCGAGCGGAAATTCCGCGTCGCGCAGCAGCAGGATTCCGCGCCGGTTGAGTCGCACGGCGTCGCGTGCGAGATCGATCGCGCGCGCGTCGCGCAGGCGGTCGAACAGCGCGACGCCGAGCCGCCCGGCGAGATGCCGATAGCACGTGCGCGCCCGCGCAAGATCGCGATCGGCCGGCGCCTGCGCGTGCAGGCGCCGCGGCGCGGCGAGCGAGAGCGTCTCGATCCAGTGCGCGACATCGTCGTCGGCGAGGCGGAAGTAGCGATGGCGGCCCGCCGGGACGACGTCGAGCAGTCCTGCATCGACCAGCCGTTTCAGGTGCGCGCTCGCGGTCGCCGCGCCGATGCCGGCGATCGCGGCGAGCTCGCCGGCGGGACGCGCGCGGCTGTCGAGCAGCGCCAGCACGATCGCCGCCCGCGCGGGTTCGGCGAGCAGCGCGCCGAATTCCGCGAGCTGGTAGCGGCTGACCGGCTCGTCCATGGCGGCAGCCTAGCGCGCGCGGCGCGAAGATGCTTCGTCCGGCGACGAAGCATCGGCTCGCGGAGCGGAGATAATGGCGGCGCATCGACGGCCTGATCCGATGAAACCTGCCGAAGCGGCTTCTCCATCGACAACGACTGCCGGCTCGCGCGGCGAGTGGCTGACCGCGATCGAGCTGGTGGCGCTCGGCGCGATCTGGGGCGGCTCGTTCCTGTTCATGCGCGTTGCGGCGAAGGATTTCGGTCCGTTCGCGCTCGTCGAAGTACGGCTCGTCGCGGGCGTCGCGATCCTTCTGCCGTTCCTGTGGCGCGCTCGCTCGCGCATCACGCGCGCGCACTGGCTGCGATTCCTGCTGATCGGCGCGCTGAACTCGGCCGTTCCGTTCGCGCTGTTCGCGTGGGGCGCCGAGCGCGCGCCGGCCGGCATCGGCGCGATCGCGAACAGCATGACCGTCCTCTTCGCTGCGCTCGTCGCTTACGCCGTGTTCGGCGAGCGCATCGGATGGCGCCGCGCGATCGCGCTCGTCACGGGATTCCTCGGTGTCGTCATCCTCGCGAGCGGCCGCGTCGCCGGCGAGAACGTCATGGGCGCAGCGATCGCAGGCACGATCGCTTCGCTGTGCTACGGCTTCTCGGTGAACCTGACGCGGCACTGGCTCGCCGATCTGCCGCCGGTCGTCGGCGTCGCGGGAACGCTGACCTGCGGCACGCTGCTCGCGCTGCCGCTCGCAGCCGCGACGTGGCCGCCGTCTGCGATCCCGACGCTGTCGTGGCTGGCCGCGCTCTCGCTCGGCGTCGTCTGCACCGGCATCGCCTACGTGCTGTTCTTTCGCGTGATCCAGCGCGCCGGCGCGGCGCGCGCGACGACGAGCACGTACCTGATACCGATCTTCGGCGTGCTGTGGGGCTGGCTCGTGCTCGGCGAGCGGCCGACGTGGACGATGATCGCATCGGCCGTGCTGATTCTCGGGAGCGTGATCCTGAGCCAGCGCGAGGCGCGCAAGGCGTAGAGATTCGCGCAGGACGTGGAGATTGCCGTCACCTCTCCCGCTTGCGGGAGAGGTCGCCCCGAAGGGGCGGGTGAGGGTCGATCGGAGTGAAGCGCCGAATCGACTCTTTGAAACGGCGAACCCGGATTTCTCTCACCCGCCCTCTCCCGCAAGCGGGAGAGGGGAAAGCATGCGGCGCTCCTCCGCAAGCGAGCAACGCCGCGGGCATCATTTCCTCGGCTTCGCGCGATGCGTCGCCTGCGCCGTCCACGGATCGTCCGGCCAGGGATGCTTCGGATAGCGTCCCTTGAGCTCCTTCTTCACTTCGGGATACGTGCGTTCCCAGAAGCTCCGGAGATCCTGCGTGACCTGGATCGGCCGGCCGGCCGGCGAGAGCAGATGCAGCGTCAGCGGCACGCGGCCGCCGGCGATGCGCGGCGTGTCGGCGAGTCCGAACAGTTCCTGCAACTTGACTGCGAGCACCGGCGGCTCGCCTGCCGCATAGGTGATGCGGCGCTCCATGCCGCTCGGCACGCGGATCGACGCCGGCGCGTCCTTGTCGAGCGCGGCGCGCATCGCGTGGTCGAGACGCGAGAACAGCGCTTCGGAAAGCTCCGTCGCTGCGAGCGCATCGAGCCTGCGCTTGCCGTCGAGATAAGGAGCCAGCCATTCGTCGAGCGACGCGAGCAGCGCTGCGTCGGAGAAATCCGGAAGGCCGAGATCGGGGTTCCATCCGCGCAGTGCCTCGACGCGCGTTCGAAGGCCGCGCGCATGATCGCTCCACGGCAGCGCGCCGAGACCGAGCTCGCGCACGGCCGCGAGCAGGGCCGGCACGGCGTCCTCGGCGCGCGGCGGCACGCTGCGCCGTTCGAGCACGATCGCGTCGAAGCGCCGCTGCTCGAACGCATCGACCGCGCGCGTCTCGCGATTCCAGCGCACGATGCGCTCGCTCGCGAAGCGCTCTGCGAAATCGCGTTCGAGCAACGCGGGATCGAAGGGCGCCGCCGACTGGATCAGGCTGTCGCGTTCGTCGTAGCGAAGATCGACGACGACGAGCCACGGCTCGCCGTAAAGCGCGCTGTCCTCGCGCAAGCGTGCGCCGCGTCCGTTCGCGAGCTGGTAGCGGCGCGGATTCGCGGCGTCCTGGCGCGCGATGCGATCGGGATACGCATGCAGCAGCAGGTTGCCGGATGAAAGGCCGGGATTCGGCGTTCGGGATTCGGCATCGGATGGAGCGCTCCGCGGATCGCGACTGCCGAATGCCGGATCCCGGCGCTTGATCTCGAGCCGCCGGCGCAGCGCATCGCCGGCCTCGGCGATCGCCGCAAGCGCTCCGGCGTCGGCACCGGCCTCGCGTGCGGCCGCGCGATCGCGCGCGCGCCATGCCGAAAGCGCGCGGGCGCGCATGCGGAAATCGTCGGTCGCGATGCCTCGCAACGGATTGCGCGCCTCGACGAGAGCGGCGATATCGCAGGCGCGGCCGACGTCGCCGGCTTCGGCTCGCAGGATCATCGCGGCAAGCCGCGGATGCAGCGCGAGATCGAGCATGCGCCGGCCGAACGGGACGATGCGTGCGTCGCGATCGAGCGCGCCGAGCGCATCGAGCAGATCGTGCGCCTGAGCGAGCGCCCCCGGCGGCGGCGCGTCGAGCCAGCGGAGTTGCGAAGATCCCCACGCGGCAAGCTCGAGCGCAAGCTGCGAAAGCTCGACCTGCGCGATCTCGGGCGTGCGATCGGCGTCGAGGCGCCTGCTCTCGGGCCAGAGCCGCAACGCCAGTCCCGGACCGAGGCGTCCGGCGCGTCCGGCGCGCTGGTCGGCCGAGGCTTGCGAGATCGAAACCGTTTCGAGCCGCGTGAAGCCGGAGTTCGGATCGAAGCGCGGCTCGCGCGCGAGGCCGGTATCGACGACGGCGCGCACGCCGGGCAAGGTCAGGCTCGACTCCGCGACGTTCGTCGCGAGGATGACGCGGCGCGTGCCGACAGGCGCCTGCGTGAGTGCGGCATGCTGCTCCTGCAACGAGAGTTCGCCGTGCAGCGCGATGAATTCGACGCGCGACGGCGAGGTTGTCGCGAGATTGCCCTCGCCCCTGCCCCTCTCCCGCAAGCGGGAGAGGGGTTCTGCGACTGGACTCTCCCGCAAGCGGGAAAGGGATTCTGCAGCTGGATTTTCCCGCGAGCGGGAGAGTTCTTGTGGTTCGACGATCGCGCTCGTCAACATCGAGCGCGCGCTTTCGATCTCGCGTTTGCCGGGCAGGAACACGAGCACGTCGCCGTCGCTCCCGGCGAGCGCCTCTTCGACGGCCCGACGGAGCGCGAGCGCGTCGGTGTCGTTCGAGCGCGACGGCGGATGCGCGATGCGCACGGGAAAGCCTCGGCCTTCGCTCGAAAGACGCGGCGCGTCGAACCAGCGTTCGATGCGCGCGCCCTGCAGCGTCGCCGACATGACGACGAGGCGAAGATCGGGCCGGAGATTCGCCTGCACGTCGAGCGCGAGCGCGGCGCCGAGATCGCCGTGGAGATGCCGCTCGTGGAACTCGTCGAACAGGATCGCGCCGACGTTTGCGAGCTCGGGGTCGTCCTGGATCATCCGCGTCAGGATGCCTTCGGTGACGACCTCGATGCGCGTCGCCGCCGAGACGCGGCTTTCGAAGCGGATGCGATAGCCGATCGTCGTTCCGACCGGTTCGCCGCGTTGCGCGGACATGAATTCCGCGGCCGCGCGCGCGGCGATGCGTCGCGGCTCGAGCATCAGGATCCTGCGCCCGCCGAGCCAGGCCGCGCCGAGCAGTGCCGGCGGCACCTGCGTCGTCTTGCCGGCGCCGGGCGGCGCTTCGAGCACGAGCCGCGCATGCGCGTCGAGCGAGCGCTTCAGCGGATCGAGCAGCGGAGCGATCGGAAAGTCGGCGCGTGGCTGCACGCGTGCGGCATCGTCGGACGGAGGAAGGACGGAGTGTGCGGCAATCGCGCGCGTGGACGCCATCCTCCGATGGCACCATCCCGGAGAAGCCGATCCCGCCGTGCGGCGGGATCGGATGCATTGCCTCGCCGCGTTCGCGAAGCGCTATTCGCAGCTGAGCCCGTTGATGTCGGCGAGCCGCTGCCACGAGCGCGTGCCCGAGCCCGCAGGGCCGCCTTCGATCGCGTCGGCCGAGCCGGAATAGTCGAACGTCATCTTCGCGCAGCTCGGGAAGCGGATGTTCATCGTGCCCCAGTCGTACTGCGTGACGCCCGAGAAATCGCCGGCGAAGCCGCCGCCGCTGTAGTAGTAGACCGGCACGTTCGCGAAGACGTTCGAGCCCATCGACGCAACGCCCTGCGCGACGAGCCAGAACGGGACGCCGTTCGCGTCGTACGTGTACCAGGATGCGAAGATCGTGCGCGTCGTGCCGTCGGCGTTGTCGTAGATCTCGACGACGAGACCCTCGCCGCCGTGCGCGGGGTCGTACCAGGCGCTGCTCATGTAGCCGTCGATCGGCAGGTTCTGGAACGCGGCCGGGTAATCCTGCTGGGTCGGAACGTAGCCGCTGATGTCGATCGACTGGCAGCCCGTGCAGTTGAAGTCGAACACGGGGTCGATGACGAGCGTGAAATCGTAGTTGTAGTACGTGTAGCCCAGGTTGTCATCCGGATAGTTTTCGAGCACGTAGGTCGTGCTCACATAGATCGGCGAGTCATACGGACCATCCGAGACGACTGTGTTCGGCTCCATGGCGGCGCGTACGTAATTGCCCGTCGAATTGCCCTGGTCCGAGCTCAGTTGCGGGAACGTCGGAAAATGATCCTGGTGGGTGTTGTTATCGCTCGAACGGTCGATCCGCATCAGCAACGCCGAATTCGCGCCGCCGTCGACGTTGTACGGCGTCAGGTTTCCGCTGCTGCTGCACGGCACGCGCCAGAGCGTGATCTGCACGGTCTCGGGATCGACCGGCTGGCCCAGGTTGTCCCGGCTGTAGAGCTGCATCGGGAACGAGGCCAGAGCATGCGTCGGCGTCGTCGGCAGCGGATCGGCAAGACAGCTCGGCGGATAGGCGCGGAACGGATTCGCGATACGCGGTCCCGAGCCGGTCGCCGTAGCGGCGTTTGTTCCGTCGGCGGACGCGGGTGCCGCCTTGCCGCGTGCGATCTGCGCCTGGATCAGGCGTTCGCGCGCCGCGCTGCCGGCGGCGGCGTGTTTTGCGGCGGCGTCGGGAGTCAATTGCACGGGAGCCGCATGGACGGCAGGACAAAGCAGTACGGCAGCGAACGCGAGCATCGCGCATTTCAGGGCTTTCATCGGTGTTCCCCTCGTGGAAGGCGGCCCAGCATAGACGGCCGAAAATTAAGCAGCAGTGAAGCGGCGTGTGCGGGGCGGTCCGGTTCTGCATAATCGCGTGCTTTCGGACAGCGGACCGGCGGCGTGGATCTCATCGACATCGGCGCGAACCTGACGCACGAATCGTTCCGTGCGGATTTCGACGCGGTGCTCGCGCGCGCGCGCGCGCACGGCGTCGCGCGCATCGTCGTCACCGGCGCGAGCGCCGGCGGCAGCCGCGCGGCGCTGGAGCTCGCGCGCTCGCACCCGGGATTCCTCGACGCGACCGCCGGCGTGCATCCGCACCATGCGCACGAATACGACGCCGCGACCGACGCGCTGATGCGCGATCTCGCCGCCGCGCCCGAAGTGCGCGCGATCGGCGAGACCGGGCTCGACTACTATCGCAACTACTCGCCGCACGCGGCGCAAGTCGCGGCGTTCGAGCGCCAGCTCGCGATCGCGATCGACACCAGCAAGCCGCTGTTCCTGCACCAGCGCGATGCGCACGCGGATTTCATCGCCTGCCTCGACAACGTGCGGGACCGCATCGCACGCGCCGTCGTCCATTGCTTCACCGGCGAGCGCGACGAGCTCGTTGCTTACCTCGATCGCGGATTCTTCATCGGCATCACGGGCTGGATCTCGGACGAGCGGCGCGGGATGCACCTGCGCGAGCTGGCGCGGCTGATTCCCGCCGACCGGCTGATGATCGAGACCGACGCGCCGTATCTCCTGCCGCGCGATCTCCATCCGAAGCCTTCGCACCGGCGCAATGAACCGATGTATCTCGCGCACGTGTGTGCGGCTGTTGCCGCGGCGCGCGGCGAGAGCATCGATGACGTCGCGGCTGCGACGACGGCGACGGCCGAAGCGTTCTTCGGGTTGACGAATTCTTCGGTTTGAAGAATTCCTGATCTGATCCGACCACGAGCCACGCCGCTTTCCCCTCTCCCGCAAGCGGGAGAGGGGACAGGTTTGCGGCGGCGTGGAGGCGAACTCAAACCGTATCGACGAGCACGACCTCGGCGTCTTCGAGCGCCTTGATCGCGATGCGCGATTCGTCTCGGATCGCCGCGCCGTCGCGCGCGTTCACCGGCACGCCGTTGACTTCGATCGAGCCGGCGGCCGGCACGAGATACGCGTGCCGCTCCGGATCGAGCGCGTACTCGATGCTTTCGCCGGCTTTCACGGTCGCGCCGAGCACGCGCGCGTCCGCCCGGATCGGCAGCGCGTCCGCATCGCCGTCGCGTCCGCTCGCGAGCACGACGAAGCGGCCCGAGCGGTCGCCTTTCGGGAACGGCCGCGCGCCCCATGCCGGCGCGCCGCCGCGCGCGTCCGGGATGATCCAGATCTGGAAGATCCGCGTCGTCTCGCTCTCGGCGTTGTACTCGGCATGGCGGATGCCGGTGCCGGCGCTCATGACCTGCACGTCGCCGGCCGCGGTGCGGCCCTTGTTGCCGAGGTTGTCCTCGTGCGAGATCGCGCCGTCGCGGACGTAGGTGATGATCTCCATGTCCGCGTGCGGATGCGGCGGGAAGCCTGTGCCGGCCGCGATCTCGTCGTCGTTCCACACGCGCAGCGCGCCCCAGCCCATGCGGGACGGGTCCATGTAGCTGGCGAACGAGAAGTGGTGCCTGGCGTTGAGCCAGCCGTGGTTCGCGCCGCCGAGCTTCGAAAAGGGTCTGACTTCGATCATCTGGATTCCTCCCGGCGCCGGAAAGGCGCGCGACGTCCGTCAGGTGGGGCCGTCGGCCGGCGTTTCAGCGCGCATGGCGTGAACGGATCGTTCGCGCCGCGCGACGCTCGTTCTCTCTTCCGGCTTCGAGTTCGCTTTGCGCAAGAGAACGCGGCGTGAGAGCTCGACCCGGCTTGCCCTCACCCCGGCCCTCTCCCACAAGCGGGAGAGGGGATCGTGGCGCGTTCTCAGGAACGAAGGCCGACGCCGCGATTCAGCAGGAACAGGCTGATCGCCGCGAGCGCGATCGCGAACGCGAGCATGACCGCGTAGGCGACGCCCATCGGCACGTCGGTGATGCCGAGGAGCCCGTAGCGGAACGCGTTGACCATGTAGAGGATCGGGTTCGCGTAGCTGACCTCGCGCCACGGCGTCGGCAGCGCGCTGACCGAGTAGAACACGCCGCCGAGATAGGTCAGCGGCGTCAGCACGAAGGTCGGCACGAGCGCGATGTCGTCGAATTTCTTCGCGTGGATCGCGTTGACGAAACCCGCGAGCGAGAACACGACGGCGGTCAGCAGCACGGTCGATAACGTGACGAACGGGTGATAGAGATGGACGTGCGTGAAGAACAGCGAGATCGCGAGCACGATCAGCGCGACGATGAGCCCGCGCAGCACGGCCCCCGAGACGTAGCCGGTCAGGATCACCCAGCTCGGCATCGGCGAGACGAGCATCTCCTCGACGAAGCGCTGGAACTTCGCGCCGAAGAACGACGATGAGATGTTGCCGTAGCTGTTCGTGATGACGGCCATCATGATGAGGCCCGGCACGATGTAGTCGATGTAGCCGATGCCGGGCGCGATCTCGCCGATGCGTCTGCCGACCATGCGGCCGAAGATCACGAAGTAGAGCGTCATCGTGATCGCGCTCGGCAGGAGCGTCTGCGACCAGATGCGCAGGATGCGCACGACCTCGCGGCGCGTGATCGTGCGAAGGCCGATGAGGTCGGCGTTCGTGCTCATCGGACTGCTCTCACGCGGATTTTCGTGCTTTTCCCCCTCTCCCGCTTGCGGGAGAGGGCTGGGATGAGGGACGGCGCCGAAGGCGCCGTCGTGGACGCACGTCGCAAGATTGCCCTCGCCCTGACCCTCTCCCGCAAGCGGGAGAGGGGACAAAAGAGATGCGAACGGATCACGCCGCCTCCTTGCCGCTTTCGACGAGCCGTACGAACAATTCCTCCAGCCGGTTCGCCTTGTTGCGCATCGAGCGCACCGTGATGCCGCGCGCCGAGAGCGCGGCGAACAGGGAATTGAGATCGTGCTGGCGCGACATCTCGGCCTCGATCGTGTGGTCGTCGGCGAGCGTCAGCCGGACGCCGGGCACCTCGGGCAGCGTGGACGTCTCGTCGGCAAGGTCGAGCACGAACGTCTCGACGTCGAGCTTGGCGAGCAGGCGTTTCATCGACGTGTTCTCGATGATGCGGCCGTGGTCGATGATCGCGATGTTGCGGCAGAGCTGCTCGGCTTCCTCGAGATAGTGCGTCGTCAGGATGACGGTCGTGCCGGCCTGATTGATGGCGCTCACGAACTTCCACATCGCGCGGCGGATCTCGATGTCGACGCCGGCGGTCGGCTCGTCGAGAACGAGCAGCTTGGGTTCGTTCATCATTGCGCGCGCGATCATGAGGCGCCGCTTCATGCCGCCCGACATCGTGCGCGCCTGCTGGTCCGCCTTGTCCCAGAGGTGCAGCGCCTTGAGATAACGCTCGGCGCGCTCGCAGGCGACGCGGCGCGGAATGCCGTAGAAGCCGGCCTGGTTCACGCAGATGTCGAACGGTTTCTCGAACTGGTTGAAGTTGAGCTCCTGCGGAACGAGGCCGATGAGGCGCATCGCGTCGCTGCGGTGCGTCGCGATCGACGTGCCGAAGATGCGCACTTCGCCGCGGGTCGCGTTGACGAGCGAGGAAAGGATGCCGATCAGCGTCGATTTGCCGGCGCCGTTCGGACCCAGCAGCGCGAAGAAATCGCCGGGCTCGACGGTCAGCGAAACGCCCTTGAGCGCTTCGACGCCGTTCGAGTAGGTCTTGCCGAGATCGACGACGTCGAGCGCTGGAATCTGGGTCATGGACGATGCGTTCGCTTCGGCGCGGATCGCTGGCGCCGCCTGCTAGTATAACGGGCTGTCCGCCGGCTTCGTTTCCGCTCCCGTGATCGAACACTTTCCGCTCCGACTCGCCGAAAGCCGCATGCTCGCGCCCGCGGTGCGCCACATGTCCTTCGAGCGGGCCGACGACAAGCCGTTCGCGTTCGTGCCGGGCCAGTTCATCCAGATCCACTTCCACTACGAAGACGGCAAGCCGACCAAGCGGAGCTACTCGGTCGCGACGGTCGGCGACGGCAGCGCGGCGCCGGTCGAGCGCGTCGAGATCGCGGTGTCGTACGTCGAGGGCGGCGCGGCGACGGCGCTGCTCTCGAATCTCGCCGAAGGCGGCACGATCGACGCGAGCGGCCCGTACGGCCGCTTCTGCCTGGTCGACAACGACGCGAATCATCGCTACCTGCTCGTCGCGACCGGCACCGGCGTCACGCCGTACCGCGCGATGCTGCCGAAGATCCGCGAGGCGATCGCCGCGCGCGGATGCACGTTCGCGCTCGTCTACGGCGCGCGCAACGAGGCCGAGCTTCTCTACGGCGAGGAGTTCGAGGCGTTCGCGCGGGAGGTGCCGGGCTTCACGTTCCATCCGTGCTTCAGCCGCGAGATGCGCCGGGCGCCGCGGCCGAACGATCGCAGCGGACGCGTCCACGTCGCGCTGGCCGAGCTCGATCCCGGCGCGAACGACATCGCGTACCTCTGCGGCAATCCGGACATGGTCGATCAGGCATTCGCGATGCTGAAGGAAGCCGGTTTGCCCGTGCCGCACGTGCGGCGCGAGAAATACGTCTCGTCGCGCTGAAGAAGGCTTTCCCCGCAAGCGGGAGAGGGGGAAAGGCGACGAAGTGGTCGAGTGCTCGTTCGCATCGACGCAGGCATCAATACGTCACCGTCACCGTGATCGTGTCGTTGTACGTGCCCGCGCTCGGCGTCGTCTGCGCCGGCACGCGGCCGTAGACGGTCAGGTTCTGCGTGCCGCCGGTGCCGCCGCCGACCACGGTATCGCTGTTCAGCGTGCTGCCCCAGCGCTGCGTGCGTGCGCTGTTGCGGTAGAGCTCGTAGCTGACGAGGCCGCCCGGGCCCTGCATGCGGCGCGTGTTGCCCGACGCGTGCTGGCCGTTGTCGAGCCCGATCTGATACGCGACGCCGTTCGCGCATTGCACGCCGACCGTCGAGGTCCCGTCGGTGTTCGCGAGCAGGAGCCCGACCGAGCCGAAATCGAGCGTCGTCGCCGAGACGGTGCACTGGGAGGTGACGTTCGCGCTGGCCGTGAACGGGAATTGCGAGAGGATCGACGTCGAGCAGCTGCCGGGCGCGCTCGAATTGCCCTCGTTGATCGTCAGCGCCGTGTGGTTGCCGGTGAACTGGTCCTGGTATGCGCCGGGCGTCGCCGTGCTCTGCCCGGAAACGACGCGGCCGTACAGCGTGGCCGATCCCGAGACCGATCCGCGCCGCGTGATCCTGACATCCACCTCGACCGGCGTGTTGACACCGAAGAACGTGCTGCCCCAGACCGTCGTGTGCGCCGCGTTCTGCCAGAGCTGGAACATCAGGGGATCGCCGGCGCCGTTCTGCATGCGGCGCGGATTCGCCGCGCCGCCGCCCTGCACGCCGTCGCCGATGCTGAAGCACACGGTCGCGTAGCGCGTCTGGTTCGCGCTGTTCTGGCACGTGTAGCTCAACGTCGCGTTCGCATCGGTCTGGCTCGACAGCGGATTGACGCTGCCGAACGAGACGTTCGTCATCGTCGCCGAGCACGTGATCGATTGCGCCTCCGCGCCGCGAGGCCATGCCATGACGGCGGCCGCGAAGAGCAGCATCGGAAGGGCGAGACGCGCGATCGGGCTCATGGCGACTCCTTGCGGCAGACGAGCGGGCCGACGACCGGGACTTCGCCGGCGACGTAGCGGTAGGCGAAGCGCACGCGGCAATCGCCGGACGCGGGATGCGCGACGATCTCGTTCTGCGCCTCGACTCCTTCGAGATAGACCTCGCCGTCATAGCCGACGAGCGCGCCCGCGTGCGCGTCGCCGTTGAGCTCGACGGCGCTGCCGAGCGCGAGCGGCTGGCCTTCGGAATCGTGGAGGACGATCGTCGCGGCATGCACCGGTGCGACGCGGAAGTTGACCAGCACGCCGGCGCGGTCGGCCGGCACGACGTCGTCGTCGACACGCTCGATGCGCGTGTCGGCGGGCAATCGCATCGGATCGATCGCGACGCGGTTCTTCTGGTACGCATTCAACGGGGTCACGAGCAGGTCGCCATCGCCGCCGGTCGTGCCGACGACGCGGTTCTCGAGCATGACCGGCACGTCAGGCACGCCGGTCGCGACGACCGCGAACGAATCGTCGATGCGGCGCGCGGCGAAGAGACGGCTGTCCATGAACACGAGCGCTCCGGTCAGCTCGGCGTACCCGAGCGTCTGTCCGCCGAGCGTCTGCGCGCCGACGAGCGTCTGTCCGCGGTCGCCGCGATAGCCGAGCTCGGCCTGGCCGCCGTCGAGTCCGCCGCCCTGCTGCACCCGCGCATGCCAGCCGTAGCCGCCGTCGGGCGAGATCGGCCGACTGACGTCGATCGCGCCGTAGCTGCCGTGGCTGTCGTGCTGCGCGGAAAGGCTGGCCGATTCGCCGTCGCCGAAACTCATCGAGACGCCGAGGAAAGCCGAGCGGTCGCCGCTGTCCTCGAGATTCTGGTTGACGCTGAGGCTCAGCGAGAAACGCGGGCCGAGCGAGCGGAAATAGAACGCGCTCGCGTAGCGCGAGCGCGGCTGATCGGGATAGGAAAGCTCGACGTAATTCGCGCCGAAGCTGCCGACCGGCGCATAAGTGACGCCGACGAGTGCGCGATCGGTGCGCCGCGCGGGCGGAAGACCGTACAGCGAGGCGACGTCGCGGTAATCGCCGAAGCTCTGCTGGCTGTCGACGGCGAAGTTGAACCAGCTGTTGCGCCAGCTGTAGCCGAGGCCACCCTGATGGCCGTCGCGCCCATGCCAGCTCGAATACGCGTAGGAAGCGGTGAGGACGCCGCCATCGCCGACGCGCGCCACGCCGCCGCCGCCGCCGTTGACGAGGCCTTCGATCGCCTCGCCGTGCGTCTCGAGCGTCAGCCAGTCGGTCATGCCGCGTCGATACACGCCGCTCGCAGCGGGATCGCCCGCATAGTCGAACGACGCGACGCCGTAGTGGCGGCGCGCGAAGCCGAACTCGATCGAATAATCGTCCAGACCGGGCTTGAGGAGCTGGCTCGTCGTGTAGAACGGAAATTCGTAGGTGCTCTGCCGGCCGAGCGCGTCGGTGACGACGACCTGCGCGTCGCCCGCGCCGTTGACGATCGGCACGGTGCCGAGCTGGAACGGACCTGCCGGCGTCTCGCCGCCGTAGCGGCGCAGGCCGTTGACGTAGAGCTCGACCGTCGAAGGCACGGCCGCCTGGCCCAGGAACTGCGGAATCGGAAACGTCACGAGATCGGGCTGCAACGCGAAATCGCGCTGCAGCTGGATGCCGCCGAAACGCGTCGCGCGCGACCACGGCACGCTGCCGGTGATCGCGTCGCCGATGCGCAAGACGCTCGTCGAATCGACGAACGAGCGCGTCCAGCTCGTGTCGAGCCGCGCGGCGTCGGCATGCGTGCCGCTGCTTGGCGAATCGTCGAGGCGCGCGAGCCAGGTGTTGCTGACGACGCCCCAGGCGCCGAACGCGCGCCATTCGGCGAACGTGGAGAGGCTCGTCGAGGCATCGTCGTCGCGCGCGCCGTAGAGATCGTAGTTCAGCAGCATGCCGTTCGACGCCGCCGGCCGCGGAACCTCCGCCGCTGGCGCATTCAGCACGGTGCGCGTCTGATCGACCGCATCGCTCGCGGCCGTGATCTCGATGCGCTGTCGGCCTTCGTCGTAGCGGTACGTGACGCCGGCGAGCGCGCCCAGCCGGATTCGCGCCTCGCCGGCCGGCACGCGAAATCCGAGTTGGCGCAAGGTATCGGCGCCGGCCTCGAAATCGTCGTCGACGCGCGCGAACGCGGCGAGCTTGCGCGTCTCGCTGCCGTTGAGGACGACGTCGAGATAGAGCGCGTCGCCGCCGCCGCTCGCGATGCCGGCATCGTCGATGATCTGGACCGAGCCTGCTGAAGCGTCGTCGTCGGGCGTTGCGGCATGGCTCGCGCATGCGAGCGCGCCCGCGACGAGCCCGCTAGCGAGACGCGCCAGGCGAAAGCGTCTGGTCGGTCGGCTCGCCATTGATCTCGGCCTTGATGTGGACATTCGCGGTCGTCGCCCCGGCCGGAACCGGAACCGTCCAGCGCATCGTCGCGCCAGGCAGCACGTAGCCGAGCAGTCCGGGCACGAGCGGCGTCGCTGCGCCGTCGGCGCCCGCGAGGCGGAGCGTCGATATCTGCGCGTGGGCCGTGCCGGCGTTGCGGACCTCGAGGCGGATCTCGCCGTTGTCGGCCGTCGCCGACCAGTGCAGATCCGGTGCGGTGCCGGCGCCGACGAAAACCGGAACCGAATAGCGCAGCACGTACTGCACGCCGTTCTGCTTTCCTTCGTCGACCGGCAACTCGTCGATCAGCAGCCGGAACGCCTGCTCGCCGGAGGCGGCCTGGGTGCCGGAGCGGATCACGCGCACGAGCTGGCGTCCGCCGGGCGGAATGCTCAGCATCGGCGGACTCGCGACCAGCGCATGCGTCGGGTCGAGCGCGTCCTTGCCTTCGTCCTGCGACCAGCGGAACGCACGCACCTGGGCGCGCAGCAGGCGATCGCCGGTGTTCGTGAGCCAGATCGCCTGCGCCGGTCCGCCTGCAGCGAGCGCGAGGCTGGTCGGGGCGATCTGAAGGCCGCTCGCGGCCGCGTGGGGCGCGGCCGCGAGCTGGCCGGCGAGGGCGAGCCCTCGCACGAGCGTGTGCGAGCACATGGCAGGGGTCCGGCTTGCGTCAGTACGTGACGGTCACGTTGACCGTGTCGTTGTACGTCGCCGCCGGCGGCGTCGTCTGCGGCGGGACGCGGCCGTAGACCGTCAGCGTCTGCGTCGTTCCGGTACCGGAGCCCGCGGCCGTATCGGTGCCGATCGTGTTGCCCCAGACATTCGTGTGGCCCGCGTCGCGGTACAGCTGGTAGGCGACCACGTTGGTGCCGTTGATCATGCGGCGCGCGCCGATGTTCGCCGCACCCGCGCCGCCGCCGTCGAGGCCGACGTTGTAGTTGGCGCCGCTGGTGCAGGTCAGCGTGATCACCGCCGTCGAGTCGACGTTGGCGACGAGCGGGCCCTGTGTCGCGAAATCGAGCGTCGTCGGAGCGGTCGTCGCGACGTTGCACGCATTCTGGATGATGATCTTGACCGGCATCGTGCTGGTCGAGGTTGCGGCGAAAGCGCTGGTCGACGCGAGGCCGAACGTGACCAGTACGGCGGTGGCAATAGCCTTGACGTTCATTTTTCGATCCCCCCTTTGGGATTCGGTTGTGTGGAGCCTGGATTCGCGAGCGTCGACGTCCTTTCGACACGGTGCGGATCAGGTGGCGACTACCGGAGCAAGGCCCATGCCAAGCACGAAGGTCGTCGTTCTTTGACACTTGTGATGGACCTCACGGAATACATTCGTCCATATGTGACGCCGTTCGCAGTTTTTTCGTGCCCGGCTTGGCATTGGCGCGATGCAGCACCTCTTTGCGTGGAAGGCGTCGCATTTCGCCGCCCGGAGCGGCCGGACGAAGCCGGGCCGTGCCGCGTCACATCCGAACGCGGCGCGCCGGCGTCGTTTGACAGGTCCGACGCGCGCGACCTAGATTCGCCGTCCCCTCGCCGCGGGCCGCTCATGCAAGACCGCAGGACATGCCGCCGTCGTGCCGGTGCTCCCGCGCGCGCGATGCACCGCATCCGCGCGGCGCGCGACACGAAGCGATCGCAGGCAGGCGAGACCGCAGTCCGCACCGCGAAGCGGGCGCTTTCTCCGGTCGCGGCCGGATGCGGCCGGCACGAGGAACTCCGCGCGTGAGCCGGCGCATCGGATGGAAGACGTTGCTGGCCGTGCTTGCGCTCGCGGCGCTCGCAGCCGGTCATCTCCGTTCCGGGCGCAAGGCGGCGGACGCCTCGGCCGCCGGCGCGGGGATCGTGCAGACGAACGGAGTCGCCGGATTCACGCTCGGCCGTCTCGCGTTCGCGCCCTGCGAGCTCGCACAACGCAACACGGCCGCGACGACAGCTGCGTTCTGCACGCTGTTCAGCGTGCCGGAAAACCGCGCGTTGCCGGACGGACGCCGCATCGATCTCAAGGTGGCGATCGTGCGCGGAGATGCCGAAGTCGCCGCGCGCGATCTCGTCGTCCTTCTCGCCGGAGGACCGGGCCAGGCGGCCACCGAAACGTATCCGCGCGTGGCGCCGGCCTTCGCGCCGCTGCTGCGCCATCGCAACGTGCTGCTCATCGACCAGCGCGGCACCGGCAGCTCGCATCCGCTCGCATGCCCGGCGAGTCCGACCGATTTCGATACGGCGGCCGTCAGCGAGATCGATACCGCCAAGGTGCGCGAGCTGACGCGTGCGTGCCTCGCCGAAGTCTCGAAAAGCGCCGATCCGGCGCAATACACGACGAGCGCCGCCGTCGGCGATCTCGAGGACGTGCGCGAGGCGCTCGGCGGGCCCGAGCTCGATCTCGTCGGCGTCTCGTACGGCACGCGCGTCGCACAGCAATACCTGAAACGCCATCCCGAGGGCGTGCGCAGCGTCGTCCTCGACAGCGCGGTGCCGAACGATCTCGTGCTCGGCAGCGAGTTCGCGGTCAATCTCGAAACGGCGCTGAAGTCGCAGTTCGCCGCGTGCACTGCGACGCCGGATTGCGCGAAGGCGTTCGGCGATCCGTATGCGAACCTGTATCGCCTGCGCGACGCGCTCGCCGCGAAGCCCGTCGACGTCACGCTGCGCGATCCGCGCACGTTCGCCGCGACGACGAAGCCGCTCGGTGCGCTGCAACTCGCGGCGCTCGTGCGCATGTTCGCGTACGCGCCCGAGACGAGCGCGCTGCTGCCGCTGACGATCTCGCGAGCGCTCGATGGCGACTACGCGCCGCTCGCGGCCCAGGCGGCCGTGCTCAACGAAGAGCTTTCCGATCTCGAAGGCAGCGGCATGCAGCTTTCGGTCATCTGCGCCGAAGACGCCGATCGCCTGCGCGAGCGTCCCGAAGACGCGAGGCTGATCCTCGGCGACGCCCTCGTGCGCGTCATGCGCGAACAGTGCGAAATCTGGCCTCACGGAGCGCGCCCCGCCGATTTCAACGAGCCCGCGAAGAGCGACAAGCCCGTGCTCGTGCTCGAAGGCGAGCAGGATCCGGTCACGCCGCCGCGTTACGGCGAGGAGATCGTGCGGAATCTGCCGAACGGACGCCTGCTCGTCGCGAAAGGACAGGGCCACAGCGTGATGGGGCGCGGCTGCTTCCCGCGGCTCGTCGCGCGTTTCGTCGAAACGCTCGACGCGAAAGCGCTCGATGCGGGCTGCGTCGCCGATTTCGGTCCGACGCCCGCGTTCATCGACTACAACGGAGCCGGACCATGATCGACGCGCGCGGCCTCAAGAAGGCGTTCGGTGCGGTCAAGGCCGTCGACGGCGTCAGCTTCGTCGCGCGCGACGGCGAGATCACGGGCCTCCTCGGCCCGAACGGCGCCGGCAAGACGACGACGCTGCGCATGCTCTACACGCTGATGGAACCCGACGCGGGCAGCGTGCTCGTCGACGGCATCGACGTCGCGCGCGACGCGGCGGCCGTGCGGCGCCGGCTCGGCGTGCTGCCCGACGCGCGCGGGCTGTACAAGCGCATGACCGCACGCGAGAACATCGATTATTTCGCGCGCCTGCAAGGGCTCGATGCGGCGACGTCGCGCGCGCGGGCCGACGCGCTGATCGAAGCACTCGACATGGGCGCGATCGCGGAACGCCGCACCGAAGGCTTCTCGCAAGGGCAGCGCGTCAAGACCGCGATCGCGCGCGCGCTCGTGCACGATCCCGGCAACGTGATCCTCGACGAGCCGACCAACGGACTCGATGTCATGGCGACGCGCGCGATGCGCGCGTTCATGCGCCGCCTCTGCGACGAAGGGCGATGCGTCCTCTTCTCGAGCCACATCATGCAGGAGGTCGGCGCGCTCTGCGATCGCATCGTCGTGATCGCGCAAGGCCGCGTCGTCGCCGACGCCGCTCCCGCGGCGCTGCTCGAAGAGACCGGCGCCGCGAGCCTCGAGGACGCGTTCGTCGCGGTCATCGGATCCGAAGAAGGGCTCGCCGCATGAAGCAGCAGTGCGCGCTCGCAGGTGAAACGATCCCGCACGACGGGAACGCCCGTGCGCGACGCACGATCAGGGGAATCCGGCCATGCTGTCCGCGCTGACCGTCTTCCTCAAGGAAGTCCGCGAGAACCTGCGCGACCGGCGCACCGTGCTCAACACGCTCTTGACCGGACCCTTGCTCGCGCCCGCGATCTTCACGCTGATCATCAACGCGGTCGTCGCGCGCGAGCTCGACAAGGCCGAGCGGCCGCTGCCGGTTCCGGTCATCGGCGCCGCGCACGCGCCGAACCTCGTCGCGGCGTTGCGCCAGCAGGGCATCGTCGTCAAGGACGCGCCCGCCGATCCCGAACGCGCGGTCCGCGACATGGACGCCGATCTCGTGCTGCGCATTCCGGCGGATTTCGCCGCGAGCTGGCGCAAGGGCGAGCCGGCAGAAGTCGAGCTGATCTACGACGCCTCGCAACGCGACGCGCAGGGTTCGGTGAGCCGCTTGCGAAGCGCGCTGGAAACCTATTCGCGCCGCACGGGCGCGTTGCGCCTGCTCGCGCGCGGTCTCGCGCCGACGGCGATGCAGCCTGTCGTCGTCGCCGACCGCGACCAGTCGACCGCGCAGACGAGGAGCGGCACGCTGTTCGGCATGCTTCCGTACTTCTTCATCCTCGGCGCATTCATCGGCGGCATGGCGCTTGCGATCGACACGACGGCCGGCGAGCGCGAGCGCCAGTCGCTCGAGCCGCTGCTCGTCAATCCGGTGTCGCGCGGCGAGATCCTGATCGGCAAGCTCGCGGCGACGAGTGCGTTCGCGCTCGTCAGCGTCCTCCTCGGCATCGTCGCGTTCTCGATCGTCGGCCGTTTGCTGCCGACCGAAAAACTCGGCATGGCGCTCGAGATCGGACCGCGCTTCGCGATGCTGACGATGCTCGCGATGCTGCCGCTCGTGTTCCTGATCGCGACCTTGCAGACGCTCGCGGCCGCCTTCGCGAAGAGCTTCCGGGAGGCGCAGACGTATCTCTCGCTCCTCATGTTCGTGCCCGCGGTGCCGACGATGCTGCTCTCGCTGTTTCCGGTGAAGACCGAGAGCTGGATGTACGCGATCCCGCTGATGGGCCAGCAGATCACGATCACGCGTCTGATGCGCGGCGACGTCGTGACGTTCGGCGAGATCGGCCTCTGCTTCGCCGCGACGGCGCTCGCGGCGCTCGCCGTCTACGCGATCACGGCAGCGATCTATCGCGGCGAGCGGCTCGCGATCTCGACGTAGATCCGGCGCGGGACACTGCCGGCGTCCATGCCGAACGTGGGGAGGCCGCGATGCCGGAAAACCGGCTCGCGCGCCGTCGAGGCTTGGACGGCGCGCGAGCCGACAGGGCGCAATCCTGTCAGGTCAGGAGGTCCGGCCCGGCCGAAGCGCTTCGATCGGGGCCGGCCGCGTGTGGTCAGAAGAAGATGATGCCGCCGAACATTCCGCCGAACTGCTTCGCTTCGTTGCCGAGATAGTCCTTCGAGCGCGTCTCGCCGAGCTCTCCGGCGAGCGTGATGCTCGACGTCAGGGCATAGTAGAGGCCGCCGGTCAGGTTCTCGTTGTATTTGAAGTCGCCGTTGTAGGCGCTGTTGAACTCGTCGTTGTCGTCGTTCTTGCTGCGCCCGTAATTGAGGCCGAACTTCAGCTTGTCGGTGAACTTGTACGTGCCCTGCACGAGATAGTTGAAGCCTTTCACGTCGCCCTGGTCGCCATCGCTCAGGATGCCGATGCCCTTGCCGGCCTGGACGTTCGCGAGAACGCCGAACTGCCCGAAGTTCGCGGATACGCCGACTTCGCCGGCGGCCTCGGTGAAGTTGTCGCCGACGAAGTCAGAGCCGCTCGCGCCGTAGAACTTCTGCGTCTTGGCGCCGATCCACACTTTCAGCATGTCGTTCGAATAGGCGAGCTGGGCCTGCAGCTGCGGGTATGCCTTCGACACGTAGGAACCGGCGTCGACCGGGCTCATGACGCCGCCCGTGAACGTGAAGCCGCCGCCGAACACCGGCGAAGTCCACGACATCTGGCCGTAGTTGTCGAGGTACGTGTAGCCCGCGCCGATGTGGCCGAGCGTGACGCGGCCGCGCTGCGTCGCCTGCGTCGGCGCGCCGGCACCGAGCAGCGTCATGTCGGTCAGGATCGCGTTCGAGCCGAAGATGCCGTAGTCGCGGCCGATCTTGAACGTGCCCATCTCGGGCGTGCCGATCGTGAAGAACGCCTGGCGAACGTCGACATTGGTGTTCGTGTCGACGCCC
>DASZYR010000273.1:0-2749 GCA_035545255.1 Rhodanobacteraceae bacterium | reverse complement strand
GGCAAATATCCCCTGTACTTCGACGAGCTCTACCAGAACCTCGTGCGCGCCGGCGAATCGGCCGGCGTGCTCGACACGGTGCTCGACACGATCGCGTCGTACAAGGAAAACATCGAAGGCATCAAGGGCAAGATCAAGAAGGCGATGTTCTATCCGGCCGCGGTGCTCGCGGTCGCGTTCATCGTGGCGTCGATCCTGCTGATCTTCGTGATCCCGCAGTTCGAAACCGTCTTCAAGAACTTCGGTGCGGGCCTGCCTGCGTTCACGCAGATGCTGGTTTCGGTCTCGCGCTTCATGGTGAGCTACTGGTGGCTCGTGTTCGGCATCCTGATCGGCACGATCGTCGCCATCGTCATGCTCTACAAGCGGTCCGACAAGTTCGCGCATCTCGTCGGGCGCACGCTGCTGAAGCTTCCGGTCATCGGAGACATACTGCGCAAATCCGCGATCGCACGCTTCTCGCGCACGCTCGGCGTGACGTTCCGCGCCGGCGTTCCGCTCGTCGAGGCGCTCGATTCGGTATCCAACGCAACCGGCAGCGTCGTCTACAACGATGCCGTCAAGCGCATTCGCGAGGACGTCGCGGTCGGCCATCAGCTGCAGCTTGCGATGAAGCAGACCAACCTCTTCCCGAACATGGTCACGCAGATGGTCGCGATCGGCGAGGAAGCCGGCGCGCTCGACAAGATGCTGTTCAAGATCGCCGACTTCTACGAGGAAGAGGTCAACAACGCGGTCGATGCGCTGTCGAGCCTCCTGGAGCCGTTCATCATGGTCATCATCGGCCTCATCGTCGGCAGCATGGTGGTCGGCATGTACCTGCCGATCTTCAAGCTCGGCTCCGTCGTCGGCTGATCGAGGGGTGGGCGACTTCGCCTGGGCAACGCAATCCGGTCCGCTCGTTGCGCTGACCGGATTGCTCGGCCTCCTCGTCGGCAGCTTCCTCAACGTCGTCATCCTGCGCCTGCCGCGCCGGCTCGAACACGAATGGCGCGAGCAGGCACGCGAGCTCCTGGGTCATGCGCCCGCCGACGAAACGAAGCCGCCGGATCTCGTCGTCGCCGGCTCGCACTGCCCCGCCTGCAAGCACGCGTTGTCGGCGCTCGACAACATCCCGCTCGTCAGCTGGCTCGCGCTGCGTGGACGCTGCCGCTACTGCAAGGCGAGGATTTCCTGGCAGTACCCGCTCGTCGAGCTCCTGACCGCGCTCGCATCGGCTGCGATTGCGTGGAAGCTCGGATTCGGCTGGCCGCTCGCCGCCGGGCTCGCGTTCACATGGATCCTGATCGCGGCATCCGGCATCGACGCGCGCACGCAACTCCTGCCCGATCAGCTGACGCTGCCGCTGCTCTGGCTCGGCCTCGTGCTGTCGCTGGTGCCGGTGTTCATCGCGCCCGATGCCGCGATCCTCGGCGCGGCGATCGGCTATCTCAGCCTCTGGGCCGTCTACTGGCTCTTCAAGCTCGCGACCGGCAAGGAAGGCATGGGCTACGGTGATTTCAAGCTCCTCGCCGCGCTCGGCGCGTGGATGGGCGTGGCGAGCCTCTTGCCGATCGTGCTGCTGTCCTCGCTGATCGGCGCGATCGTCGGCGGCGCCGTGCTTGCCTTGCGCGGCAAGGATCGCAACACGCCGATTCCGTTCGGGCCCTTCATCGCTGCGGCGGGCTGGGTCTGGTTCGTCTTCGGCGACACCTGGGGCGCGGCGTATGCGTCGCTCCTCGGCGGCCCGGCGCCCTAGTCCTTCGGATCGAAACCGTCGACGAACACCGCGTCGTCGAGATCGGGCGCGTAGATCTCGGCGCTCGCGAGCTCGCTCATGTAGTCGAGCCCTCCGGCGATGAGCACGCGTCCCGACGGCAGGAGATTCGCCGTGTGGCCCGTGCGCGGCATATGCAGCGGCGCCGTTTCGACCCACGCGTCGGCCTCCGGCGCGTAGAGCTCGGCATCGTCGATCGAAGCCTGGCCTGCGAAGCCGCCGGCGGAGAGGACTTCGCCGGAATCGAGCAACGTCATCGTCTGCGTCGCCGTCGACGCGCTCATCGCATCGGCGTCGGACCAGGAATCGGTCGTTTCGTCGTAGATTTCGGCCGAGTTCATCGCAAGGGTTTGCTCGTCGTCGCCGCCCGCGACGAGCACGAGGCCCGAAGGCAGCAGGATCGCGCGATGCGCCCAGCGTCCGTGCGCGAGTGGAGCGGCAGCGCTCCAACTGCCGGAATCCGGATCGAAGATCTCGACGCTGAAAAGCGCATCCGAACCATCCGACGTGCCGCCAGCGACGAGAACGCGACCCGACGCCAATCGCGTCGCCGAATGAAAGAATCGCGCCTGAGCAAGCGGTGCTGCCGGCGTCCAGGCATTGGCTGCGCCGTCGTAGATCTCGACCGTCGCCGTGGCGCCTTTTTCGTGGCCGAGCCCCCCGGCGACGAGAACGCGGCCATCGGGCAGCAGGGTCGCAGAGGCCTGCGCGCGCGTATTCGCCATCGAGCCCGCGGAAGACCACGCGTCCGCTGCGACGTCGTAGCGCTCGGCGCTCGCGAGCGCGAAATAGTCCGCATCCGATCCGCCGGCGACGAGGACGATGCCTTGGTCCGGCAGATACGTCGCCGTGTGCTCGCGGCGACCCTCAGCCATGGCGCTCGCCGGACGCCACGCATTCGTCGCGGGATCGTAGATCTCGACACTCGCCAGCGGCTCGTGCGGACCGCCGGAACCTCCGGCGACCAGTACCTGCCCCGACGGCAGCGCAGTC
>DASZYR010000272.1:0-10292 GCA_035545255.1 Rhodanobacteraceae bacterium | reverse complement strand
GTGCCGGCGCGGCGCAGCATCTCGTCGGTGCCTTCGAACGCCTCGACGGCGAGCACGATCCTTGCGCTGGCCTGCGCGCTAGCGCTGCTCGTCGCCGCGACGACAGGCCCGACGCGGGCGCAGGACGACGACGATGACGCGCCGCCCGCGCAATCCTCGGGCCCGCTCGCATTGAATGCGGAGCAGCGCGAAGCGGTCGGGATCGCCGTCGCGCACGCGGTGGCGGCAAAGCCCGGCGAGCGCATCGCGGCATTCGGACAAGTGCTCGATCCCTCCGCGCTGGCCGCCGATCTCGGCGAGATCGATGCGGCGCGCGCGGCCGAGCGCTCGGCGAGCGCAGAGGTCGCGCGCCTGCAAGGCCTCTACAAGGCCGGCGCCGGCGCATCGCTTCGAAACCTCGAGGCTGCGCAGGCGGAAGTCGCGAAGGTACGCGCGCAAGCCGACGCGGCATCGGCGAGATTCACGCAGCGCTGGTCGCCGCTCGCCTCCGACGCGCTGCGCCGGAAGATCGTCGACGGCGTCGCCACCGGCAAGATCGCGCTGGTCCGCGTCGACGTGCCGGGGCGGCTCGTGCTCGGCTCGCTGCCGTCGCGCGCATCGCTCGACGTCGACGGCGTCTCCGTCGAAGGCCGCGTGCTCGGCCCACTGATGCAGGCCGGCGAGACGCAAGGCGCCGCGGTGCTCGTCGCGATCGATCGTCCGCCCGCGGGTCTCGCGGCCGGTGCGCGTGTCGCGGCAACGCTCGTCGGTGCCGCGCGCGCCGGCTTTCTCGTTCCGCGCGGCGCGATCGTCTACGAGGAAGGCGGCGCGTTCGTCTATCACGAGCTTGCAGAGAAGCCGGGCGACGACAAGACGTACTACGCGCGCAAGCCCGTCACGCTCCTGATGCCGAGCGGCGACGGCTGGCTCGTCGGCGGACTCGACGACGACGACCGCGTCGTCGTTCGCGGCAACGGCGTGCTGTGGTCGCTCGAAGGCATCGGCTCGATGCCGGCGGACGACGATGACTAACTCCGCGAAAGCGCATCCATTCGCGACGGAGCGCGCGCTTCTCCCCTCTCCCGCTTGCGGGAGAGGGGTGGGGGTGAGGGCATTGCTGGTTCACCGCTGCATGGCGCGAGCGCTTCCCTCACCCGCGCCGTTCGGCGCGGTCTCTCCCGCGAGCGGGAGGGGCGAAAACGCGATGTCTCGCGAGCCGTCAGTCCATTCGCAGACGGGAGATCCGCGCTGATGCTCGCAGCGATCGTCCGCTCCTCGCTCGCGCATCCGCGCATCGTCACGGCGGCGAGCGTGCTGATCGCCGTGCTCGGCGCCGCTGCGCTCGCGGGCGCGCGCTTCGACGTGTTCCCGGATTTCGCGCCGCCGCACGTGCTCGTGCAGACCGAGACGCCGGGTCTCGACGCGACGCAGGTCGAGGCGCTCGTCACGCGTCCGCTCGAAGGGCTGCTCGCGGGCACCGAGAACGTTCGCACGGTGCGCTCGACGTCGAGCCAGGGACTCTCGGCGATCCGCGTGATCTTCGAGCGCGGCGGCGATCCGTACCGGCAGCGGCAGGTCGTCACGGAGCGGCTTGCCGAGGCGAACGGCCTTTTGCCTGCGGGCGTGAGCCCGCCGCAGCTCTCGCCGCTGTCCTCGTCGATGGAATACCTCGTCCACTTCGGCTTCACGAGCGACAGGCTCTCGCCGCTCGAGTTGCGCGATCTGATCGAATGGGTCGTCAAGCCGCAGATCCTCGCCGTGCCGGGCATCGCGCAGGCGCAGATCTTCGGCGGCGAGGTGCGCGAGCGGCGCATCGAGGTCGATCCGCTGAAGCTCGCGGCGAACGGACTCACGCTGCAGGACGTCGCCGACGCGACGCGGCGCGCGACCGAGCTGATCGGCGGGGGCTACATCGAGACGCCGACGCAGCGCATCGTCGTGCAGGCCGAGGCCGCCGGCGCGACGCCGGAAGCGCTCGCGCAAGCGATCGTCGCGACACGCGGCGGCGTGCCGGTCCGTCTCGGCGACGTCGCGGCGATCCGCGACGGGGCCGAGCCGCGCTTCGGCGATGCGATGATCGGCGACAAGCCCGGGATCCTCGTCGAGACCTCGACGCAGTTCGGCGCGAACACCCTCGACGTGACGCGCGCGCTCGAGGCGCGCCTCGATGCGCTCGCGCCGCAGCTCAAGCAGCAGGGCGTCGAATACCATCCGGCGCTGCTGCGTCCGGCGAGCTTCATCGAGAGCGCGATCGAGAAGCTGCGGAATTCTCTTCTGGTCGGCGCCGTGCTCGTCGTCGCTTTGCTGCTCGTGACGCTGCGCGACTGGCGCGGCGCTCTCGTATCGTTCAGCTCGATCCCGCTCGCGCTTCTGACGACCGTGTGGATCCTCGGCACGTTCGGCCTCAGCCTCAACACGATGACGCTCGGCGGTCTCGTCGTCGCGCTCGGCGTCGTCGTCGACGATGCGGTCATCGATGTCGAGAACATCCTGCGCCGCATGCGCGCCGCGGGCGATCGCGTCGACGTGCGCGCGCTGTTCACGCACGCCTCGCTCGAGGTGCGCCGGCCGGTCTTCTACGCGACGGCGGCGGTCGCCGTCGCGTTCCTGCCGATCCTCGCGATGTCGGGACTGCAGGGCGCGTTCTTCCGGCCGCTCTCGATCGCGTTCCTGCTCGCGATCGGTCTTTCGCTGCTGGTCGCGATGAGCGCGACGCCGGCGCTCTGCGCGCTCGTGATGCGCAATCACAAACCGCGGCCCGAAGCGGCTTTCCTCGCGCGCGCGAAACGCTGGCAATTGCGCACGATCGCGGCATTCGATCGCCGGCCGCGCGCGCTTCTGGCCGTGCTCGTCGTCAGCGGCGTGCTCGGCATCGCGTTGCTGCCGTTGCTCGGCGCACGCCTCCTGCCCGATTTCCGCGAGAACTACCTGATCGCGCACGCATCGCTCAGGCCCGGCATCTCGATCGCAGAGACCGCACGCATCGGCCAGAGCATCTCGAAGGCGCTCGTGAAGATTCCGGGCGTCAAGAGCGTCGCCGAGCAGATCGGCCGCGCCGAGAACGGCCAGGATCCCGATACGCCGAACAAGAGCGAGTTCGAAGTACAGATCGATCCCGCGCGCGGCCTCACCGCCGCCGACATCGACGCCGCGATCCGCGACGTGTTCGACGATTATCCGAACCAGCTCGTCGAGATCTACTCCGTGCTCGCCGAGCGCATCGGCGAGACGCTTTCGGGCGAAAGCGCACCGTTCTCGGTCAGCGTGTTCGGCGCCGATCTCGATGTCGACGACAAGGTCGCGGCCGACATCGCCGAAACGCTCGGGAAAGTGAAGGACAGCGGCACCGTACGGCTCGTCGTGCCGCCACGCCAGCCGGAGCTGCGCGTCACGCTGAAGCCCGACGCGCTCGCGTTGTACGGGCTGCAGGCCGGCGATGCGCTCGATGCGATCAACGCGGCGTTCCACGGCAGCCGTGTCGCGCAGATCCAGCAAGCCGACCGCAGCGTGCCGGTCGCGCTCCGCATCGGCGGCGCCGGCGCCGATCCGGCAGCGCTGCGCTCGCTGCTGCTGCGCGGGCACGACGGCGCGCTCGTTCCGCTCGAGCGCGTCGCCGCGATCGAGACGATCACGGCCCGCAGCATGATCGATCACGAGGATGGCCTGCGCCGCCAGATCGTCGTCGCGACGCCGAAAACGAGCGATCAGGCCGGCTATGCCGAAGCGGCACGGCGCGCAATCGCCTCGAAGGTGCAGCTGCCGCCGGGCGTGTACCTGCGTTACGGCGGCGTCGCCGAGGCGCAGTCGGAGGCCACGCGCGAGCTGCTGCTGCATTCGGCGGCGGCGTTCGTTCTGATCGTCCTTCTGCTCGGCCTTGCGTTCGGCCACGCACGCCATGTCGCGCTCGTGCTGCTGGCGCTGCCGTCGACGCTGATCGGCGGCGTCGCCGCGATCGCGATCACCGGCGGCACGCTGACGCTCGGCGCGATGGTCGGCTTCGTCGCGCTGTTCGGCATGGCCGCGCGGAACACGATCCTGCTCGTCTCGCATTACGATCATCTCGTGCGCGAGGAAGGACAACCGTGGAATCTTTCGACCGCGCTGCGCGGCGCCGAGGAACGATTGACGCCGGTTCTGCTGACCGCCTTGCTGACGGCCCTGGCCTTGTTGCCGGTCGCGTTGCAGCTGAGGCAGCCCGGTCACGAGATCGAGGGACCGATGGCGGTCGTGATCCTCGGCGGGCTCGTCTCGTCGACGCTGGTCAGCCTGTTGCTGATTCCGCCGCTCGCGGCGCGATGGCTGAGACCGGGTTGAGTCGCCGGTGACGCCCGGCGTTCCGGAGGTCGCAATCGTTCCGAGACGAATTGCGCCACCGGGAATCGCCCAACGTGCTCATCCTGCCGCGGCTCCGTCCTTGATGTGCTCGACGACGTTCTGCACGACCTGGAACGCGATGTTGTCCCAGACCTTTTCCAGGATCGCCGTCTGGCTCGTTCCGCCGACTCTGGGATCGGTGAGCTGGTAGTGGAACGTCTCTGTCCAGCTCTTGTCGCCGATGCCGAATGACGCTTCCAGCGTGCACTCGCCTTCGTCGATCGCCGGCGTGACGTTGAAGAAGCCGGCCGAATACTGAAATTTCGTTTCCGCTTTCACGATGGTGATCGTGAGGGTCTTCTTCGAGGATTCGAGCACGCCGACAGCGGAATCGAGGCCTTCGAGGATTCGTCCCGAGAGCGCCACACCGGTCGGAATGCGCGTCCTTGATCCGCCGCCGACGAATCCCGACGCGCCTTGCGTGTCGATGCGCTGCGGAAACGATTCCGGAACCCAGCGGATGGCGATCGGCCCTTCGGATTTCGCGGAAAGATGCTGGGCGTCGAGGACGGTCTGATACGAAAGACGCGTATTGAATGGCAGGTTGACGGCACACCCGGAAAGCAGGCACGCCATGGCGGCGCCCAGAACGCGAGCAGCGGATTTATTCATCTCTGTTTTCCCCTGTTGCATCCGCGCCGGACTGCATCGATTCCTCGAGGCTGCGCGGTGCGAAGTGCGTTGTACCAGAGAATCCCCGGGTCAGGAAGCAGAGCTCGGAACCCGCGCACGATCCTCCCTGGCCAAGAGAAAAAGCGTTTGTCGCCTATGTCGCACGGCGCAGGATCACATGTGTCGCACGCTCGCCCGCGATCGATTCGGCACACGCGTAGCCCAGCGCGCAAAGATCGATGCCCTGCATGAGACTCTCGCCTTTGCCGAGCAGCACGGATCGCATCGCGAGATGCATTTCGTCGACGAGCCCGGCTTTCAGGTATTCGCGGATCGTCGCGACGCCGCCGCCGAGACGGACGTCCTTCCCTTTCGCGGCCGCTTTCGCCTGCGCGAGCGCGGATTCGATGCCGTCGGTGACGAAGTGGAACGTCGTGCCGCCCTTCATCGCGATCGGCGCTCGCGCGTGGTGCGTCAGCACGAACACGGGCACATGGTACGGCGGCTCGTCGCCCCACCAGCCTTTCCAGCTGTCGTCCGGCCAGTGGCCGCGCACCGGACCGAACATGTTGCGTCCGAGTATCCAGGCGCCGATGTTCTCGAAGCTCTTCGCGGCCATGTGGTTGTCGATGCCGGTCTCGCCTTCGCCGAGGCCGTGCATGCGCTTCCAGATGTCGGTCGCGAAGAACCATTCCATCAGCTCGGGGCCGCGAACGCCGAGCGGGTTCTGAAGGTCCTGGTTCGGGCCTGCTCCGTAACCGTCGAGCGAGACGGCGAAGCTCTGCACACGGAGTCTTGACATGGTCGTCTCGCCGCCGGCAACGTCGATGAGACAGAGATCTTACGCGCTGCTTGCTTGTCGTACTTCGCCATGCGTCGATCGCGGCGTGCCGTCCGGAAGATGCGCGGCGACCTCGCGCGGCGAAGACGCCTACGATGCTCGCCGGCGCCAGCGGCAGTAGACGAACGATTGCACCGTTCCGGACGGCGTGCGATGCGCTTCGCGCTCATGCTCGACGAGCTCGAACGAAGCGCCAAGCTCCGCATCCAGCGCTGCGGGCGAATAGCGCACCACCGGCAGACCGCTGCACCGGACCGGACCGTCGTCGGCGAATGTCGCGATGATGACGCAGCCGCCCGCTCTCAACGAACGCTGCAGCTGCACGACGTATCTTTCACGATCGCCGGGCTCGACGAGGAAATGGAACGCGGCGCGGTCGTGCCACACGTCGTAGGCCTGCTCCGGCAGCTCGGTCTGCGTGATATCGCCCTCGCGCCAGCGAATGCGCTCGCCGTTCGCGCCGAGTCGCGCTTTCGATTTCGCGAGTGCCGTGCCCGAGAGGTCGAGCACCGTCAGAGCCGTATGGCCGCTCGTCGCGAGATCGTCGACGAGCGTTGACGCGCCGCCGCCGATGTCGATGATCTCCGCCGAGAGCGAGGCGCCGGCGTCGCGGATCATGCGCAGCGAAAGCGCTGCGTGCGGCTGGAACCAGCTGACGGAGTCGCTCGCCTTCGTCGCGTAGACGTTTTCCCAATGGTCCTTCGACGACATCTCGGTGTCCGGTCGCGCCGCCTCAGCATATCGCAATCGTCGCGATGGCTTTCGCTGGTGCGGTGGCGATGCTCGCAAGCGACGCGGCGACAAGAAAGCTCCGGCGTTCCCTCGCCGGAGCTTTCGGAGCGATGACGCCTCGCGATTCTTCGCGATGCGCTCAGAAGAACGGCAACAGCAGCTCCGGCTTCGTGTACTGGACCGCGTGCACGGCTTCGGGATCGCTGACGACGATCGCGTGCGTGCCGGGTTTCAGGTATTGCGCGAGCGCTTCGTCTTCGGATTGCACGAAGAAATCGTCCTGGTCCGGCCAGACGACCTTGAGGTCGTAGCCGCTCCAGAGGCCGGGCGGGATGTCGAGGCGAGGTCGGTCGTCCTGCGTCTGTCCGGTCGGATCGAGCCCGACGATGTTCGCGGCGGCGGCATAAGGCTCGGGCTCGTTGAGCCCCTGCGCCGCCGCGGCGTCCGGCGCGCTCGGCACCGGAATTCCGGCCGCCGAGAACTTGAGCGCGATGTAGAGGTTGTAGTCGAGGAAGACGCGCGTGCCGACCGGATCGGGCTCGGTCTTCGCGAACGCGACGGTCAATCCTTTCGCGAGTCCGGCGGCGATCGGCGCATCGCCGGCCGCCCACGGCAGGGCGCCCGGTATGTCGCTCGCGATCAGGATCGTGCGTTCGATGCCGAAACGCGATTCGAGCGATGCGTTCTCTTCGGCGTATTTCGCCTGGATCCATTGCACGATGAGACCGCCGGTGCTGTGGCCTACGATCGTGTCGACCCGATAGCCCGCATCCTCGATCTCGCCGAGCACCTGGTCGACGACCTTCGCGTATTCGACGACGCCGATCTCGCCCCAGATGTCCGGGCCGAAATAGGCTTGAGTCGAGACCTGGCTCGCGCCGTGCGTCGGGAGGTCGATGGCCATGACGCGGCACGCCTTGCCGGATTCGAGCAGTGCGGCGGCGAGCGGCTCGAACAGGCGCGCGTTGTCGCCGAAACCGTGGACCATGAAGACGTTGCGCGAATGCGATCCGCACGGCGCCTTCTTCACGTAGCTGTCGACGTTGATCAGGAATTCGCTCTGCGTGGTCTTGCCGACGATCGCGACCCTGCCGGCCGGAAAAGTCAGGTGCTGGCGCAGATAACCCGCGTGCGCCGGAGAGGCGATCCAGAACGTCGCGAAAAGGCAGAGAGCTGCCGCGAAGCGGACGATGGTTCGATGCGATATCGAGAACGGATCCGAAACGGTCATGCGATGGTTCCTTCGTCGGAGGACACGGCGCTTGCAGGCGCAAGCGGCCCTTCGTCCATCACCCGTTCGTCGGCGACCGGCCCGCGCGGGCGGCGGACACGAAGCCTTACGGGAAGGCGGCGCGGTTCCGGACAGGCGTCAGCGGGGCTGCTGCTCCCGCCTTCGTGCGTGACGCGGCGGCGGGAAATCGTGCAGCGCATCGACGATGCGATCTTGCGATCGCGGCACGAAAGTGCGCGAAGATTCGCGATGTGCTCCGTCGGCGAAGCACCGGTCGCGGCTTGCCGACCTCAAAGATGGGCGACGAATTCCGGCGCGCACGCGAGTCGAGATGCGTCTGACCCCAGCCATTCGGTTCGGCGAAATGAAAAGCCGGCTACTGGCCCGCGGGCGGCTGCCAGAGCTCGACCTTGTTCCCTTCGGGATCGATGATCCACCCGAACTTGCCGTACTCGGACTCCTCGACCTTGTCCTCGACCTCGACGCCTTCGGCGCGAAGGGCCGCAAGCAGGGCCTCGAGATTTTCGACGCGGTAATTGATCATGAAGGATGCCGCGCTTGGCGCGAAGTACTTCGTGTCCGCGGCAAACGGACTCCAGACCGTCGTTCCCGCACCCTCGGGATTGTCCGGCCCCTTCCACCGGAACGCCGCGCCGCCCCAATCCTGCACGTCGATTCCGAGATGAGCCTTGTACCAAGCGCCAAGCGCTTTCGGATCTTTGGATTTGAAGAAGATTCCGCCGATGCCGGTGACTCGATTCATGAGAGCGATCCTGTGAAGGAGCGAAGTGCGAGGTCAGGATATCCTGCCAGGGAACAAACTCCTCGTCGCAGAGTGACATGCGCGGGATGATGGCATGCTGCCGCGGGTCTGGCTTTGCCGTACGGAATCGACGATCGCGCGATGCACGGGCGGCAAGAAGGCGTGAGTCGACGTCTCATGATCTGCGAGTGCGTGGCTGCGATCCGGCTGGAAACGATCGGTCAAGCCGCCGAACCGGCATTCCACGTCCCCAACCCGAGGCAGCCAAAGAGGCATATCTCCGCGACACGCTGAAGAATGCCGCGACCATGGGACGGCATGACCGACATGAGAATGGCCATGCCGAGGACAACGAAACCCGCAAGTTGAAATGGCTGGCCGTAATCCCGGGCAATGGTCATGAGCGCGAAGCCTCCGCCGATGTATTCAACCGCCCCGGCAAGATTGTGGACAGCCTGGCGAGCGGAGCCCGACAAGGGAGATCCGGGATCGCAGGGGAACAAGGCCGCGCCGAGATATCCGGCTGCGATGCAAAGAGCCAGGGCAGACACCGGAGGAGAAGTCGGTCGCGTGACATATGCAACGACGAGCAGCAGCAAGCCGATGGGAAGGAAAAGACCGAATGCCACAAAACGCTCATGGCGATCACCGGACTCCCCGATCTCGCTGATCGTGTGCCTCACATGGCTGTAGCCGGCTTTGCGAGACGCAAGAACAAGCAACGCCGTGAAGAGATACATGGCAGCGATCGCCGTCATGATGGTAGCGAGCATTCCATTTTCTCCGCGATCTCGCGTTCGACGCAAACGACTGCGACGGTTACCCGTCGACCTGGACCCGCTCCCATGACGCGACCGGGCCACCCGCGCGACGAAACAACGGATGGCATGCGGGAGCAACTACATCCGCGTGTTGCGCATGCACGGCTGGATTGCGAACCAACAGCTTGTTTTGCAAATGGCGCCACTCATGCGCAAGCTGCCCTGAACTGACGGGAATGAGCTGAACCACCCGAACCGTGCCGACCTTGGACCGGTTGAATGCGTAGCCTCGATGTGTGGCCTCGTCGTGAACTGCGGCCAGATAGGCGTTGATAGCCGAGCGAGGATGCGGATGCGACCTGAAACGCTCAAGTTGCGGGTGGTGCGTATAGCCGCGTGTCAAGCCGCGAATGACCGCCTTGGCTAGCAGAGCCTCACGCCACAGGGCAACCAAACCCTGTGGATCCAGATATTTTGGATGTAGTGACCATAAGCGCATCTTTGTGACGGCCAACGCTTGAGTAAGCGGCCGCGGCCGCACTGCACAACAAATCTGGCGCAATCGACCCGCGCCAGTCCGCTTGAACGAATAGCCAGCTTCACCCGACTTCGCCATCGAAGGAATTGCCAGGTTGCACAAGACCGCACGTTATTACAGGCATGTAAACGCGTATGCCCCATTATCTACGGAAAAGAACAGTCGAAGCATTCTCCGGCCTGTCGTCCCAAGGCGAGCTGACCTCAACTTGGCAAGTCTGGCCAGATTTACCGATGTGTTCAGGGCAACTTGGGTTTTCGATGAAAGCGCAAAGCTCCTCGTATGCGCGTCCGCGCAAGCGCGCGACCTGGAGATCCAATGCTTGAAGAGCTTCCTCGCGATTCACGCCGACACCAGCAAGCGGAAAGCCCAATACGCGCCTATTGCCATCTGCACGGCGAATGCTGCGAAACGTACCGTAACTGCTGTCGCACTCAAGGACACCAGATGCACCAGCGACT
>DASZYR010000271.1:0-2799 GCA_035545255.1 Rhodanobacteraceae bacterium | reverse complement strand
GGACTCATCAAGGCGAACATCCCGACGCGCATCGCTTTCCAGGTGTCGAGCAAGATCGATTCGCGCACGATTCTCGACCAGTCCGGCGCCGAGACGCTGCTCGGTCACGGCGACATGCTGTATCTCCCGCCCGGCACCGCGGCGCCGGAGCGCGTGCACGGCGCGTTCGTCGACGATCACGAGGTGCACAAGGTCGTCGCGTGGCTGAAGACGCAGGGCGAGCCCGACTACATCGACGGCGTGCTCGAGGAAGTGCAGCCGCTCGGCAACGGCAAGGTCATCAACGATTCGGGCCTGCCCGAGGACGCGTCGCTCGGCGAGAACGGCGAGGAATACGACGAGCTCTACGATCAAGCGGTGCGCATCGTGACCGAATCGCGACGCGCGTCGATCTCGGGCGTGCAGCGGCGCTTGAAGATCGGCTACAACCGCGCGGCGCGGCTGATCGAGGTCATGGAGCAGCAGGGCATCGTGACGCCGCCGGAGACGAACGGGAACCGGACCGTGCTCGCACCACCGCCGCCGAGCGACTGACACGCCGCCTTTCCCCTCTCCCGCTCGCGGGAGAGGGGAAAGGCGCGAGTGTTGAGCTGGGTCTCAGGTTCGTAGCGGATAATGTGCCCTCCATACCGACACTCGCTCGATTCCATGCGCGCAATTCTTTTCGTCGCCGCCTTCTTCATCATGCAGGCCTATGCGGCCGACACCGCGCGCTCGCGCATGGAAGCGTTCTCGAAAGACCTGAAATCGGTTACCGCCGACTTCACGCAGACTGTCACCGACGCGAACGGCGAGCGCGGCGACGAATCGCGCGGAACGATGGCGCTCGAAGCTCCGCGCCAGTTCCGCTGGGAGACGAAAAAGCCGTACGAGCAGACGATCGTCGCCGACGGCACGCGCATCTGGGTCTACGAACCCGATCTGCAGCAGGTCAGCGTGCGCAGCCAGAGCGGCGAGGAAGCGCACAGCCCGCTGACCGTGCTGACCGACCTGTCCCAGCTCGATTCGCAATTCACCGCGAGCGAATCCGGCGAACGCGACGGGCTCGCATGGCTCAAGCTCGCCTCGAAGGCAAAGGAGCCCGAGTTCGAATACGCCGAGCTTGGCTTCTCGCAGACGTCGCTCGAGCGCATGCTGTTCAAGGACCCGCTTGGCTACACCACCGAGATCCGCTTCTCGAACTGGCGCCGCAACCCGAAGATCGACGCGTCGGAGTTCACGTTCACGCCGCCCGAGGGCGTCGACGTCGTCGGCAACATGGATCCCGGCGCGGAGATCCATCCGATCAAGGATTGAGCACGCGCTTCGCGAGCGCGGCGTCGAGGTCGGAAAACGCGATCGGCTCCGCCGGGTTGTCCGTCGGCGTCGCAAGCGGAAGCTGCCACCAGCCGACGTCGCGCCAGGCGCCGAGCTTCCAGCCGACGCTGCGATGCACTCCGATGCGCCGGAAACCGAACGTTTCGTGCAGGCCGACGCTCGCGGCATTCGGCAGCGTGATGCCCGCGAACACGTTGATGAAACCCTGCAGGCGCAGCAGCGCGAAAAGCCGCTCGTACAGTCCGCGTCCGATGCCTCTGCGCTGCGCGGGCTCGCGCAGGTAAATAGCCGCGTCGACGCTCCATCGATAGGCCGCGCGCGTCCGGTTCTCGCAAGCATACGCGTAGCCAGCGATCTCCCCGTCGACTATCGCGACGAGCCACGGGTACACGGCACCGATCCGGCGCAAGCGCGCAGCGATCTCGTCCGCGTCCGGCGGCGGATCGATCTCGAACGTGATGGCGGTGCCGATCACGTAAGGCGCATAGATCGCGGCGATGGCGCGCGCGTCGTCGACCGAGGCGACGCGATATTCGACGTCTGACATCGAGGCTCCGCAAGCGCGGCGAAAGCGCGCTGGCATATGATGCACCGATGGCCCGCCGCAAGCCGATTCCCGCCTCCGATTCGCTGTTCGCCGAACCCGAGGGCCTGAAGCCGCTCGCCGAGCGCATGCGGCCGCGCACGCTCGACGAGATCGTCGGACAGGATCGCCTCGTCGGCCCGAACACGCCGCTCCGCCGGGCGATCGAGGCGGGCCACGTGCACTCGATGGTGCTCTGGGGGCCGCCGGGCTGCGGCAAGACGACGCTCGCGCTGCTGCTCGCAAAATACGCCGACGCGAAATTCCGCGCGATCTCTGCGGTGCTGACCGGCTTGCCCGAGGTGCGCGTCGCGCTCGCCGAGGCCGCGGCCGATTTCGCGCAGGGCATCCGCACGCTGCTCTTCGTCGACGAGGTGCACCGCTTCAACAAGGTGCAGCAGGACGCGTTCCTGCCGCACATCGAAAAAGGCGTGATCGTGTTCGTCGGCGCGACCACCGAGAACCCGTCGTTCGAGCTCAACTCGGCGCTGCTCTCGCGCTGCCGCGTGCACGTGATGGATGCAGTGCCGGCCGGCGCGATCGTCGCGGCGCTGAAGCGCGCGCTCGGCGATTCGGAACGTGGGCTCGGCGGCCGAGGCATCGACGTCGACGACGCGTCGCTCGCGCAGATGGCGCGCGCGGCCGACGGCGACGTGCGCCGCGCGCTGACATTCCTCGAAATCGCGGCCGAGCTCGCGACCGATGGCCGCATCGACGAAGCGACGCTCGCGCAGGTGCTGGCCGATCGCACGCGACGCTTCGACAAGGGCGGCGAGCAGTTCTACGATCAGACCTCGGCGCTGCACAAGTCGGTGCGCTCTTCCGATCCCGACGCCGCGCTCTACTGGCTGACGCGCATGCTCGACGGCGGCGTCGATCCGCTCTATCTCGCGCGGCGC
>DASZYR010000270.1:0-27162 GCA_035545255.1 Rhodanobacteraceae bacterium | reverse complement strand
TGACGCTCGCCGACGCCGAGCAGGCGCTGCACGACATGCTCGGCGCTCACGCATTCGGCGATGCGTCGGCGCGCGTCGTCATCGAAGACTTCCTCGACGGCGAGGAAGCGAGCTACATCGTCCTCAGCGATGGCGAGCGCTTCGTGCCGATGGCGACGAGCCAGGACCACAAGCGCCGCGACGAAGGCGATCTCGGCCCGAACACGGGCGGCATGGGCGCGTACTCGCCCGCGCCGGTCGTCACGGCCGACGTCGAGCGGCGCATCCTCGACGAAGTGATCCGCCCGACGCTCGAAGGCATGGCCGCCGAAGGCGCGCCGTTCGTCGGGTTCCTCTACGCCGGCCTCATGATCGGCCGCGACGGCGCGCCGAAAGTCATCGAGTTCAACGTGCGATTCGGCGATCCCGAGACGCAGCCGATCATGCTGCGCCTGCGCTCGGATCTCGCGTCGCTCGTGCAGTCGGCGCTCGACGGAACGCTCGCGTCCCGGCCGGTCGATTGGGACCCGCGCCCCGCGATCGGCGTCGTCGTCGCCGCGCAGGGCTATCCGGCGAAAGCGCGGACCGGCGACGTAATCGAAGGACTCGACGTCGAAACGCCCGCCGGCGTCAAGATCTTCCACGCCGCAACGCGCATCGAGGGCGATCGCGTCGTGACGGCCGGCGGACGCGTGCTGACGGTCTGCGCGATCGGCGACGATCTTGCCGAGGCACGCGAGCGCGCCTACGCCGCCGCGCGCCGCATCCGCATCGAAGGCGCGTTCCATCGCCGAGACATCGCCCACCGCGCGCTGCGCGGCGCCTGAGCCGCCGGTTGGATCGTCCGGCGAATGATCCTCGGCGGTCGCGCGCGCGACGCGCGATGACGCGTTACGCCCGAGCGCCCTGAAACGCGCAAGTGCTACTTCGCCGGCTGCGCCGGCTCGGGTCCCGGCCGCTTCGGACGCAGCAGTTCGCTCGACGGCGGCCAAGGCCGATCCGGCAGCTTGTGCGCCTGGAACTGCTGCAGGAATTCGCGATACGCAGGCACCTCGCCGCGGCGGCCGTTGCGCACGAGCACGAACATCGCCGCCTGCTGCGTCTTGACCGCATCGTCCCACTTCCCGTTCGCGGCAAGAGCGAGCGCATACGCCTCGCCGATCGGCGCCGCGCTGCTGTCGCGATAGATCTCGCGGCCATAGTCGAGCGCCATGCGCCTTTCCTCGGCGCTGGTCGACGGACAGGTACTGGTCAGGCGCACGAAGAGCTGCATCAGGTTGCCGTTGCGCGAATCCTTCGCGAGCGCGGCGTTGATCTCGCGGATCGCGTCGGCGCATTTGCCGCCGGCGACTTCGGCGGCGACCAGCCGCGACCACGCATCGACGCTCGCCGGATCCGCCTGTGCCGCCGTGCGGTAGCGCGATGCCGCATCGTCGTAGCGGCCGCCGCGCATCGCCATGTTGCCGAGCGCGATTTCCGCCGCGGCGCTTCGCGGTGCGAGCGCGGCCGCTCTTTCGTAAGCGGCTTGCGCGCCGCGCTCGTCGTTCGACATCTCGGACACGGCGCCGAGCACGAGCTGCGCCGCTTCCGATTTCGGATCGGCGCTCGCGGCTGCCTCGGCTCGCGTCTTCGCCTGCGCGACGTTGCCGCTGGCCGCCTCGATGCGCGCGTACAGCACGAGCGCTCTCGCGTCGCGAGGCGATGCTTTCAGCACGCCATCGAGCTTGCTGCGCGCTCCGGCGTACTGCCGCGCGGCGAACAGGACAGCCGCTTCGTCGAGCGGCGTCGCCTGCGACGCCGCAGGTTTCTTGTCCTCTCCCGATGCCTCGCCGGTCGACTGCAGGAGGCCGAGCAGGATCGGATCGCCGAGCGCGGGCACGCCGTTGCCGGCTTTCGCGCGGGCATCCGCGGCCGCCTTCGCGTTGCCCGCGCCGGTGTACGCATCGGCGAGCTGCGCATAGAGCCTGGTCGCCTTCGGATCGATCGCGAGCGCGCGTTGCGTCGCATCGATCGCCTCCGCATAGCGCTTCTGCCGCAGCGCGATCTCGCCGAGCAGCGAGTAGACGACCGGATCCTTCTTGCCGGCCGCCGTGTAGTCGGTCAGGATCTTGCGCGCACCGTCGAGATCGCCGCGCTCCATGCGCGCGTTGACGACGGCGATGCGGATCGGCACGAATTCCTTGTCCAGGCCCAGCGCCTTCTCGAAATAGCCGAGCGCGAGATCGTTCTGCTTCTGAAAGCGCGCGATGAGGCCTTGCGAGTAGATCCAGCGCGCGTCGCCCGGTTCGAGCAGGGCCGCATCCTCGAACGCGACCGCCGCGGCATCGTAGAGTCCCGCACGCGCATAGACGGCGCCGAGCACCGCATGCGCCTGCGCAAGATCGTCGCCCACCAGCGCCGGCTTGTCCTTCTCGAACGCGACGCGCGCATCGCGCACCTCCGCGGCCTTGTCGGACGGCAGCTTCGAGAGATCGGGCACCGGCACGGACTTCACCAGCGCATCCACGGCAAACGCGTGCGGCGCCGCCAAGGCCAGCAGCAAGGGCAATGCGATTCGGAACTTCGACATCTGGGTCTGTCTGTCTGTTGCGGAAAAGAGGGAGTTTACCTGCGAGAGAGGAACGAGGAGCGGGGAACCAGGATCGGGAGCCGGGGCAGGGCGCGAAAACCGGGCGCACGTTCATTCGACCGGTTCTTGAAACGCCTCGGTCTTCTCGACACGCGGTTTTCGAGCCCGGTCCACGGGCCCTGGTCCCTCGCTCGCGCCCCTCTGCTAGATTCCGCCGGCACCGCGGGAGTTCCCATGTCCGGACACAACCAGTTCGAGCTGCTGCGCCTCAGGCGCTTCGCGCCGTTCTTCGCGACCCAGGCGCTCAGCGCATTCAACGACAACGCGTTCCGCAACGCGATGATCGTGCTGGTTGGATTCCACATGGGCCTCGACGAGGGCGCGGTCGGCTTCTATTCGAACATCGCTCCGGCGCTGTTCATCCTGCCGTTCTTCCTGTTCTCGGCGACGGCGGGGCAGCTCGCCGAGAAGTTCGAGAAGACGCGCATCATCCGCTTCGTGAAAGCGTTCGAGATCGCGGCGATGGCGCTCGCGTCGTTCGCGTTCTGGACGCACAGCCTCTGGCTCATGCTGACCGTGCTGTTCCTGATGGGTCTCCACTCGACGCTGTTCGGCCCGATCAAGTACGCGATACTGCCGCAGGCGCTCGAGCCCGAAGAGCTCGTCGGCGGCAACGCGCTCGTCGAGACCGGCACATCGCTCGCGATCCTGATCGGCATGATCGCCGGCGGCGCCGCGATGTCGGGCGCCGGACCGATCGCGGCTTCTGTTCTCGTCCTCGCGATCGCCGTGCTCGGCTATCTCGTCTGCCGCAGGATTCCGGCCGCCCCGCCGGCCGCGCCAGACCTCAGGTTCAACTGGAATCCGTTCACGGAAACCGTGCGCGTGCTCGGCTTCGTGACGAAGAACCGCACGGTGTTCAATTCGGTGCTCGGCATCTCGTGGTTCTGGTTCTTCGGCGGCGTCTTCACGATGCAGCTGCCGAACTACACGAAGATCTTCCTCGGCGGGACCGAATCGGTGTCGATCCTCGTGCTCGCGCTCTTCTCGATCGGCGTCGGCGCGGGCTCGCTGCTCTGCGAGAAGCTGTCGGGACGCCGCGTCGAGATCGGCCTCGTGCCGTTCGGCTCGATCGGGCTCACGCTGTTCGGGCTCGATCTCTACTTCGCACGCTCCGGGCCCGCGACCTTGCACGAGCTCTCGGCGCTCGCGTTCCTCGGCGCACCCGGAAGCTGGCGCATCGTCGCCGACTTCGTCCTCGTCGGCGTGTTCGCGGGCTTCTACATCGTGCCGCTTTTCGCGCTGGTGCAGAGCCGCGCGCCGAAGAGCGAGCTCTCGCGCGTGATCGCAGGCAACAACATCATCAACGCGCTCTTCATCGTCGCGGCCGCCGCGTTCGGCATCGGGCTCGGCGCAGCGGGACTCTCGATCCCGGAAATCTTCCTCGTCGCGGCAATCCTCAACGCCGCGGTCGCGATCTACATCTACACGCTCGTGCCCGAATTCCTGATGCGGTTCCTGTCGTGGCTGATCGTGAGCCTTCTGTATCGCATCCGCATCGAGGGCGAGGAAATCCCGGACGAAGGCGCAGCCGTGCTCGTCTCGAATCACGTGAGCTTCATGGATCCCCTGATCATCAACGCCTGCACGCGCCGGCCGCCGCGTTTCGTCATGTACTACCGGATCTTCAACATCCCGGTGCTGCGCTTCATCTTCAGGACGGCGCGCGCGATTCCGATCGCCGGACGCAAGGAAGACGAGGCCCTGATGGAGCGCGCGTTCGCCGAAGTCGACCGGACGCTCGCCGACGGCGGGCTCGTCTGCATCTTCCCCGAGGGCGGCCTCACGCGCGACGGCGAGGTCGCGCCGTTCCGGCCCGGCATCGAGCGCATCCTCGCGACGCGACCGGCGCCGGTCGTCCCTATCGCCGTGCGCGGGCTCTGGGGCTCGATATTCAGCCGCAAGGATTCGGCGCTCGGCCGCATGCGCCTGCCGCGCCGATTCCGCGCGCGCATCGAAGTCGTGATCGGTGCGCCGGTTCCTCCCGGCGAGGCGACCGCCGCGCTGCTCGAGCAGCGCGTGCGCGAGCTGCGCGGAGGTCTTGCGTGAGCCCGAAGCGCGTCATGCTGCTCAGCGTGTCCGCCGGCGCGGGCCACGTGCGCGCGGCCGAGGCGCTTCGCGTCGCGGCCGAAGCCGAAGGTTCCGTCGCAGAGCATCTCGACGTCATGGATTTCGTCTCGACGGCGTTCCGCGCGCTCTACACGGATTTCTACCTCAACCTCGTCGAGCATCATCCGGCGATGTGGGCGATGCTCTATCGCATCATGGACCGCACGCCGCCGAGCGCGCCGCTTGCGCGCGTGAGGCGCGCGATCGAGCGGCTCAACACGATGCGGCTTCGCAAAGCCGTCGCCGCGTTCGCGCCCGACGCCGTCGTCTGCACGCACTTCCTGCCGGCCGAGCTCCTGATGCGCGAGCGCGCGCGCGGCCGCGTCGCGAGCCCGGTCTTCGTGCAGATCACCGACTTCGATCTGCACGGCATGTGGATCGTGCCGGACATGGCGGGCTACTTCGTCGCGAGCCGGGAGGTCGCGTTCCGCGCCGAGGCGCGCGGCATCGCGCGCGAGCGCGTGCACGTGACGGGCATTCCCGTCATGCCCGCGTTCGCGTCGCCGCCGTCGCGCGCCGAGGCCGCCGCCGAGCTCGGACTCGATCCGCGCCGGAAGACATTCCTGCTGATGGGAGGCGGCGCCGGGCTCGGCGGAATCGACGAAGCGGCCGGACACCTGCTCGCATCCGGCGCCGATGCGCAGCTGATCGCGCTCGCCGGTCGCAACGCCGCGATGCTCGGCCGGCTCGAAAACCTCGCGCGCCGTCATCCCGGACGTCTCGTCGCGCTCGGCTTCACGAACCGCGTCGAGCGGCTGATGGCGGCGTCGGACCTCGTCGTCACCAAGCCCGGCGGCCTCACGACCTCCGAATGCCTCGCGCTCGGCCGGCCGATGATCGTGCACGCGCCGATTCCCGGACAGGAAGAACGCAACTGCGATTACCTGCTCGAACAGGGCGCTGCGCTGAAGGCGATCGACGCGAACGCGCTCGAATACCGCATACGCGAACTGATCGCGCGGCCCGAGCGCATCGACGCGATGTCCGCACGCGCGGCATCGCTCGGACGTCCGCACGCGGCCCGCGACGTGCTGGCGGCGGCGTTCGCCGTCGCCGGTGCTCTGCGAGAACGCGGCGTCGGATAAGCGCGTTTCCGTCCGTTGCCGCCATCGCGCGGCCGCGGCCCGCGATCCCTGCATCGATCGCGGGTCCGGACGTCGCTCATGAACCGCCGTCGGGCGCGCGCACGAAGTCCATGTGCCAGTTCACTTCCCACGTCTTGCCGCCGTCCGGCGAGAACGCCTGCTCCCACTCGGCCGAGCGCGGCGTGATGTGCGACCACGTGTAGCGCACGCGGATCGGCCTGCCGCGCAGCGTATCGTCGGAATAGAACGTGCCGACGCCGTTCTCGAAACGGCCCTTCACGGGCGGATCGAGCGGGTTTCCCGCCATGCGGCTGTCGAGCCACCAGATCGTCCATTCGCCGTTCTTGGGATCGTAGGAACGCAGCGCGACGCCGCGATACACGCCATCCGGCGTGTCGAGGACGTTGTCGTCGACGTTGGCGTAGCCGTCCATCAGGAGGCGCGTGCTGCATGTGCCGTCGAATTCGATCCATTCGTGGCTGCCGGCGAGGCGGTCCTTGAGCTTGCGGTGATGCACGCGCCAGTCGCCGCGCAGGAAATCGAAGTCGTGCAGGCCAGCGAGATCGGCCGTCGCGGCCTTTTCGTGAGTCGGGTCTTGCGTCGCATGCGCGGACACGGCGGCGCCGAGCGAAACGGCGAGACCGGCGGCGACGAGATGTGTCTTTCGGTTCATGGATTTCTCCTCGGGTTGTGCGCGCCATCATCCCGCGATATACATGTCATCCGATGTCATATATCAAGGAAGAAGCCGAACCGTGCTCGCGAGCCGGCTCCTCTCGATCCTGATGCTGCTGCAGGCGCGCGGCCGCGCGAGCGCGCGCGAGCTCGCGGAGGAATTCGAAGTCGCGGTGCGCACGATCCATCGCGACATCGACGAGCTCAGCGCCGCCGGCGTGCCGGTCTATGCCGAGCGGGGGCGCAACGGCGGCTTCCGGCTCGCGGACGGCTATCGGACGAAGCTGACCGGGCTCAACGAGTCCGAGGCCGAGACGCTGTTCCTCGCGGGACTGCCGGGTCCCGCGGCGGAACTCGGCCTTGCGGACGCGCTCGCCAATGCGCGCCTGAAGCTGCTCGCCGCGCTGCCGCCGGACCTCAAGCCGGGCGCCGAGCGCATCGCGGCGCGCTTCCATCTCGATCCTGGCGGCTGGTTTCAGGACGCCGCGCCGCTGCCGTCATTGCCCGTCATCGCGCAATGCGTGTTCCGCGAGCGCATGCTTGCTTGCCGCTACCGGCGGGCCGGCGAGACCGAAGCGCGGCCGCGAAAGCTGGGGCCGATCGGGCTCGTGCTGAAGGCGGGCATCTGGTATCTCGTCGCGCAGAGCGGAAAAGCGGTGCGCACGTACCGCGCGTCGAACATCCGCGATGCGTCGATGACCGACGAGCCTTTCACGCGACCGCGCCACTTCGACCTCGCGTCGCACTGGCGCGACGCCGTGCGCGCGTACGAAGCCGGCGTCTATCACGAGACGGCCGACGTGCGCCTTTCGCAAGATGGCGTCTGCCTGCTCGAGCTGCTCGGCCCGTACGTGATGAAGGCCGCCGCCGAGACCGCCGGCAAATCCGACGGCAAAGGCTGGATCCGCTGCAGCCTTCCGCTCGAATCGATCGAATTCGGCGTGCGCGAGCTCATGCGGCTCGGCGAAGAGGTGGTCGTGCTCGGTCCTCCCGCGCTTCGATCGCGGATGGCCAGGGTCGCGCGACGCATCGCGCAGACGCACGCGTCGCGCGCTGCACGAGCATCGCGCTGACACGCACGCAGGGTCTGTGCTGCAATCGGCAGGGTCATCCTGTCTGCAACGCGAGATCCGGCATGGACAACGTGCTTCCCGACCTGATCGGCATCGCCGCGGTGTTCCTGCTCGTCTTCGCAAACGGATTCTTCGTCGCGGCCGAGTTCTCGCTGGTTGCGGTGCGCAAGAGCCGCGTCGCCGAGCTCGTCGGCGAGGGCCGAGCCAACGCGCGCGCGCTGCAGCGCGCGGTCGAACGGCTCGACGCGAGCCTCGCCGCGACCCAGCTCGGCATCACGATCTCCTCGCTCGCGCTCGGCTGGATCGGCGAGCCTGCGATCGCGCATCTCGTCGAGCCGCTGCTCGCGCCGATCGGGAGCTACGCCAGGGGCGCCTCGCACGGCATCGCGGTCGCGATCGCGTTCGTCGCGATCACGGCGCTCCACATCGTGCTTGGCGAGCTCGCGCCGAAGAGCCTCGCGCTGCAGCGAAGCGAAGGCACGGCGCTCGTCATCGTGCGGCCCCTCGCGCTGTTCCTCTTCCTGTTCCGGCCGGCGATCGTGCTGCTCAACGGGCTCGGCAACGGCGTGCTGCGCCTGTTCGGCCTTGAGCCTGGCAGCAGCGATGAATCGCTGCACTCTCCGGACGAGCTCAAGCTGCTCGTGGCCGAGAGCCGGCGCGCGGGCCTTCTCCAGCGCGCGCAGCAGGAAGTCGTCGAACGCACGTTCAATCTCGGCGCGCGGCGCGTGCGCGACATCATGACGACGCGGCCCGACGTCGAATGGATCGACGCCGAGGACGATCCGAGGACCATGCTCGCCGCGATCCGCCGCTGCCAGCACGAGCAGATGCTCGTCGGCCGCGGCAGCATCGACGACGTGCTGGGCGTGCTCGCCAAGAACGCGCTGCTCGATCGCATGCTCGACGGCGGCGAGCCCGATCCGCTCGCGCTCGTCGAAGAGCCGCTGATCCTGCACGAGGCGACGCCGATCCTGAAGGTGCTGGAGCAATTCAAGGCGCGCCCGGTATCGATGGCGATCGTCACCGACGAGTACGGAACGCTCGGCGGAATACTGACGCGCACGGATCTGCTCGAGGCGATTGCCGGCGAGCTGCGCGACGAGGACGAGGATGAACCCGACCTCGTCGCGCGCGAGGACGGCTCGATCCTCGTCGACGGGCTCGCCTCGGTCGCCGCGGTGTTCGACCGGCTCGGAATCCGGCGCTGGCCCGACGTGCGCGATTTCAACACGATCGCCGGCTTCGCGCTGCAGCAGTTCGGGCGCATTCCCGATACGGGCGAGCACATCGACTGGGAAGGCTGGCGCTTCGAGATCGTCGATCGCGACGGCAACCGGATCGACAAACTGCTGGCGACGAAGTTGCCCGAGGCGCGCGACGAAGACGAGGGCGATGCGGATGCGAGCGGGTGATCGCTGTGCGATCGGAACCGATCGCTGATCACGGCAAAGGCCGGGATCCGGCTGGGCTTTGCGTCGATGAGGCCGCGAACCGGCTTGCCCTCACCCTCCCTTCTCCCGCAAGCGGGAGAAGGGAAAGAAGTTTCTTCGTCGAAGCGGAGAGAGAAGTTCCTATCCGAACGTGAACGCAAACGCCTGCACGCCGGAATCGAGAAATTCGATCTCGAACGTGCGATCGGCAATGCCTTCCTTCGTGCGGACGAGCTGGTACAGGCGCTGCGAAGCCACCTCGCCGCTGCCGTCGGGGCGGGCGTCGATGCCGTGATCGTCGCCAGGCGGCTTGCCGTCGATCGTGATCCGGAATCGCACCGCGCGGCCGTCCGCGCCCGGGCCGAGCACGAGATTGAGATCGCGCGCGTGAAAGCGGAACGCGATGCGACCGCCAGCCTTCGCGAGCGTCGCCTTCTCGCCGCCGATGGTCCACGCGCCGGCGAGCGCCCACTCGTTCGTCGCGAGCGAAGGCGGGATCGCGTAATCCTGCTCGTGTCCGCGCGCCGCGCTTTCGATCGATGCGAAATGCTCGGCGCGCTCGTAGCCGATGTACGTCTCCGGCGATTGCATCGCGGCGCTCGTCGGCGCCAGCGCGAGCCCGCTCGTGTCGGGCTCGACCGTGCCGGTTGCGACATGCCTCGCACCGGCCTCGGCGAGGAGCTGCTGGATGACGGCCTCGGATCCTGCGTAGTCGCCTTCGCCGAAATGATGATGGCGGATGCGGCCCTCGGCATCGATGAAGTAGTGCGCGGGCCAGTACTGGTTGCCGAACGCGCGCCAGATCGCGTAGTCGTTGTCGAGCGCGACCGGATAATCGACGCCGAGATCCTTCACCGCGCGGCGCACGTTGCCGGCGTCCTTCTCGAACGCGAACTCCGGCGCATGCACGCCGATGACGACGAGGCCTTGATCCTTGTACTTGTCGTACCAGGCGCGCACGTACGGCAGCGTGCGCAGGCAGTTCACGCACGAGTAGGTCCAGAAATCGACGACGACGACCTTGCCCCGCAGTGTCTCCCGCGAGAGCGGCGGCGAGTTCAGCCATAGGGTCGCGCCGTCGAGCGACGGCATGCGGCCCTCGACCGGCAGCGGCGTCGCGGAACCGTCGGCCGCGACTCCGTTCGCCGTCGTCATCAGCGCTCCGCCATCGCCCGGCGCGATCGTGGACGGGTCGGATTCGCGCGACGCGTGGCCGATGCGATCGAGCAGCGATTGCTCGATCCGGCTCGTGCTTGCCGTCGAGAGGCGGGCGAGGAATCCCGTGTCGAAGCCGAACGCGATCGCGACGACCGCCACGAGCACGGCCGCGCCGAGCCCGCGCCGGACCCACTCGCCGGCACCGAGCGAGCGCTTCAGCGCAGCGAACACGCGGCCGCCGATCAGGAGCGCGACGGCCAGCGACGTTGCCGCGCCGGCGGCATACGCGAGCAGCAATCCGAACGTGCCGACGTTCGCGCCGTGGAGCGCCGCGCCGGTCAGCACGAGGCCGAGAATCGGACCGGCGCACGGCGCCCAGAGGAGTCCGGTGCCGATGCCGAGCAGCACCGACGATGCCGGCGACGCTGCGGAATCTCCCCGATCCGCATCGTTTGCGATCCGCGCGCCGAGCGTCACGAACGGCTGCATCAAACGGTCGGAGACGCGCGGCATCAGCAGCGCGAAGCCGAACAGCGCGAGGATGAGCAATGCGACGTAGCGGCCGTACTGGTTCGCGTGCACGGCCCATGCGCCGCCGACCGTCGCGAGCATCGCGACGAGCGCGAACGTGATCGCCATGCCGATCAGCATCGGCAGTCCGCTGCGCGAGAACGATTGCCCGGCCCTCGCGAACACGAACGGAAGCACCGGCAGGATGCACGGGCTCAGGATCGTCAATACGCCGCCGAGGTACGCGAGAACGATGAGCGTCATGAGGCCTTATCCCCGGGCGTCGGCCTTGAACGTCATCGCGATGCCGTTCATTCAATAGCGCAAGCCGGTCGGCGGCGGACCGTCGTCGAACACGTGCCCGAGGTGTCCGCCGCAGCGGCGGCAATGAATCTCGGTGCGGACCATGCCGAGCGTCGTGTCGCTCGCTTCGTTGACCGCATCGGGCAGCGGCTTCCAGAAACTCGGCCAGCCGGTTCCGCTGTCGTACTTCGTCTTCGACGAGAACAGGAGATTCCCGCAGCCGGCGCAAACGAATGTGCCGCTGCGCTTCTCGTGATCGAGCGGGCTCGAGAACGCGCGCTCCGTCGCCTGCTGGCGCAGCACGGCGTACTGCTCCGGCGTCAGCAATGCACGCCATTCGGCGTCCGTGTGCGTGACCTCGAAGTGGCCTTGCACCGCCGGCCCCGCGGCGAGCGCGGCCGGCATCGAGAAGCGCCGCCATCCGGCGAGACTAAGGCCGACGATCGCGACCGAGCCGGCGCCGGCCAAAAGCAGTTGCCGGCGGACCGGATCGAATGCAGGCCTGCGGGTTTCGTTCATGGCGGGCTCCGATGCGCGTAACGACGAATGTCGGTACCTCAGACCGGAATGCAAGGCGATTCCTTGCGAGACCGGCCGCCCGCTCGTCGGCGGATTCGGAGATGCCGGCCGACGCACTCCCCGAGTCGCGCATATCGCGATGAGAAAAAAATCGCAGCCGCCCGCACCGGAGCGGAAGGAATTCCGTCAGCTCACCCAGCCGGCGAGCACCATCACCGCGAGCACCGCGAGCCACGCGACGAGGATCCGCCACAGCACGCGGCGAGCGTCGCCGAGCGCATCGAGCGGATCGTCGACGTCCGTCGCGTAGCCGTCGCCGGCCATGACGTCGGCGTCCACGCCGGCGCGAGCGAGCGCGCCGAGGAAGCCGAGATCGAGCGTGAAATAGCCGCGCCCGTGCGCCGCGTGATATTCGCGCCAGGTGCGAAGCACGGCGTCGAAATCGGAAACGAGCGCGAGCGTGAGCGCCATCAGATGGGCAGGCGCCCAGTCGAGGATGCGCGCGGCGCGCTCGACAAGCTCGCTTTCGCGCGCGTCGAGCCGGTCGGTGAACGCGGCGTTCCGCGCGATGAGCTGCACCATCCGGTAGCCGAGCGCTCCGGCCGGCCCCAGCAGCACGAACCAGAACAGGACGCCGAACCAACGCGTCAGCGCCGCGTCGAAAGCGGCTTCGACGAGTGCCGTCGCTTCGAGCGGAAGCGGCGACGCGGCAGCGTCGGGACTGAGCGCCTGCGCGGCGGCGGCGCGCTGATCGCGATCGGGAGCCTTCAACACGCCTTCGATGTCCGCGTCGAGATCGCGAGGGCCCCAGCAGAAGAACAGCACGACGGCCGCGAACGCGAAGAGCGGCAACCCGAACAGCACGTGATCGAGCGCGCCCTGGATCAACGCGCAGAAAACGAACACGAGCGCCGGCAGCAGAAGGATCGGCCGCGCCGAGTGTTCGCCGTCGCCGTGCCAGCGCGCAAGCCAGACGCGCAGCCACGAGAAATCGCGCAGGCGCGCAAGATCGGGCAGCGCACGCATCGTTGCGAGCACCAGCACTATCGCGAGAAGGATCTTGGCCATCGCTCGGGATTCGGCACGCGTCGGATCGAGCGATTGTAGCCGCAGCGCAGCGGGTGACGCATGGCGTCGCGAAAGCCGGCGTCGTCCGCGTGCTGCGCTTCGCCTGCCCTCACCCGCCCTCGGCACCCTCTCCCGCTTGCGGGAGATGGAAAAGCACGGCATTTTTTCGTAATCCGGACAACGAAAGCATGCCGTTCCCCCTCTCCCGCTTTGCGGTGAGGGCAGGGTGAGGGCAGGCTTGCGAAACGCGCCGCGTCTCGCGACCGGACCAGTTCAGCGTCCTTCGCCGGCGAGCTCGCGCAGCTCGACGCCTGCGTTCTCGCGCAGCCAATGCTCGATCAGCCGGAACGAGACGGACACCGGCGGCGACAGCGTCAGCGTGCGCTCGGCAAGACCGCGCACGAGATCGTCCGCGGTGAACCAGCGCGCTTCGGCAAGCTCGCCGCCGAGACGGATCTCGGGATCGATCGCCTCCGCGGTGAAGCCGACCATCAGCGAAGCGGGAAACGGCCATGGCTGCGAGGAGTGATACCTGCACGCGCCGATGCGCACGCCGGCTTCCTCGAACACCTCGCGTCGCACGGTGTCCTCAAGCGATTCGCCGGGCTCGACGAACCCGGCGAGCGTCGAGAAGCGTCGCTCCGACCATGTCGCCTGGCGTCCGAGCAGGCATGCGTCGCCGTGCGAGACGATGGCGATCATCGCGGGATCGACGCGCGGGAAATGCTCGATCGCGCAATCGGGATTCGTGCAGCGTGCTCGATGTCCCGCGGTGACCACGACGACGGGCGCGCCGCACAGCGAGCAGAACCGCGTGCGCGACTGCCAGTGCGAAAGCGCGCGCGCGTACGCGAAAAGCCCGGCTTCGAATGCGGCGAGGCGCGTTCCCGCGCTGCGCAGATCGATGAAATCGCCGCCGAGCTCGGCGGCGATGCGCGAAGCATCGCGCGTCTCGGCGCTGAGCGCGAAGAACGGACCGCCGTCGTCTGCGCCGAGGTAACTCGGCGTCGCGGCGGGCAGCAGCCGCTCGCGTTCGCCGGCAAGGATGACGCGCAACGCATCGGCATCGCGCTGCGCCAGCGCATGACCTTCGGCGCCGAGCAGCACGAAACGCGCGCGCGGGTCGGCGAGCTGCGCGGCTATCCAGACTTCGTCGTCGCGCTGCTCGGCGTTGCGGTCGAGCGCGAGGCCCGAAAAGACGTTGACGGGAAAAGATGACGAGCTCATGAATCGACCGTAACGTCTCGCGCGTTGCGTGATTTCATTTTAGCAGCGACGCTGCGAAGGGCCGAAGCCGGTCAAGACGGGCGACCTGCGAAGCAGCTTTCCTTTCGGAAGTGCGGCCACGGATCGCCGCTTCCGGACGGCCCGGCCGGATCAGCAGCTGCGCCGAACAATCCGGCTGCGGCGGTCACGGACGATCGCACTCACGCACGAGCTCACACCGTAAACGATGAGCCGCATCCGCACGTCGTCTTCGCATTCGGATTCCGGATCACGAACTGCGCGCCGGTCAGCGATTCGGCGTAGTCGATCTCCGCGCCGGCGAGATATTGCAGGCTGAGCGGATCGACGAGCAGCGTGACGCCGCCCTTGTCGACGGCGAAATCGTCTTCGGCGCGCGCCTCGTCGAACGTGAATCCGTACTGGAAGCCCGAGCAGCCGCCGCCGGAGATGTAGACGCGCAGCTTGAGCTCGGGATTGCCTTCCTCCGCGATCAGCTCGCGCACCTTGCCGGCCGCGGCGTCTGTGAAGACGAGCGGCGCTTCCGGAGCGTCGAGGTAGGTGGGCGTGGCGGTCTCGTTCATGGCGGTGCGGCCGGAGTACTTGTGCTAGATCGTGTTCCGGCGCCGCGTTTCAAGCCTGTGCCGGCGCGACCTCGGGGCGCGGCAGCTGCCGCGGCGGATCGGGCTGGTAGATCATCTGGCCGTTGATCTGCGCGCCGGCGGCCATCTCGAGCACCTTGTAGTAGACGTTGCCCTCGACGCGCGCGCCCGAGGCGAGCTCGAGACGCTCGCCGACGATGATGTCGCCGCGCACGGTGCCGTTGATGACCGCGTTCGACGTGCGGATCTCGCCGGACACGCGGCCCTTGTCCGAGAGCGTCAGCACCGCATCGGCGCCTTCGGCGCTGATGGCGCCTTCGATGAGCCCGTCGAGATGCAGGCCGCCCGCGAACTCGACGTCGCCGCGGATCACGGTGCCTTCGGCGATCAGCGTCCTGATTGCCGCGACTTGGTGGCCGTTGCCGTTGCGCTTGCCGTTACCGAACATCGCCTCCCTCCTCTCCCTTGATCGCGTCGCTCCAGGCGAAGTCCTGCTCGACGCGGCCCGCATCGCCGTCCGCGCGGACGCGGACGCGATTGGCTTCGAATCCCCCGGGCAGCATGATGGTACCGTTCACCTGCTGGAAATACTTGAAGCCGTACTCGATACCGGCAGGATCCTGGCCCTGCGTCAGCAGAGCCCAGTCGAGCGTGGCGAGCTTGCCGCCCTCCACGCCCTCGACCGAGAGCGTCAGACGGCCCTTCGTGTCCTGCCCGCGCTTGAAGTTCTGGGTCAGCGTCGCGACGAAATTCCATGCCTGCGAACCGGCGACGCGGCGGATCTTGAACACGTGCACGGCGAGGCCCTCGCGCTTGCCGCCGCCGACGAGCCGTCCGTAAAAGGCGAGATCGGACCGGAGCGACTCGATCTCCTCCTCGCGATCGCGCAGCGTCTGCTGCAAATCCCCCACGGCCGCCTTCGCGACTTTCTCGGAACGCTCCAGCGTCGCGATGCGCGCCTTCAGGGTTTCGGCGTCGTGCTCGGCGGCCGAGCTTCGCGATCGCGACGCGCTTTCGAATCCATACGAGACGATCGCAGTCGTCAGCGCCGCGACGACGACCAGTGAAACCAGCCAGATCGCGCCGACCAGAAGCTGGCCGCGCCGCGCACGAGCGGGATCGTGCGGACGTACGACGAGGGGCGGCGGAACGCGCGGCATGGGAACGGATAGGAGATCGAGCCCGTGAAGGTCGAGGCTTATAGTCGCCGCTCGCCGAAAGCGTCAAGCAATACCGTCGCGTGCGTCCGGTCGCAGGATGCCGGCACGATCCGCGGCTCGACCGCTCCAGGATCGCCCCGCAAGCGATTGATTTTCGGAGGACGTACGCGAACTCCGCTTGTTTCGTCCGATCGAGAAACGCGCAGGAAGTGCATTTCCCGGCAACCTTGCTAGAGTGCCCGCATGCTCTGGCTCAAGGCGTTCCATATCGTCTTCGTCGTCACCTGGTTCGCGGGACTGTTCTATCTGCCGCGACTCCTCGTCCATCACGCCGAAGCGGGCGATCCGGCCGTCCATGAGCGTCTTGCGATCATGGAGCGCCGGCTGCTCGTCATGACGCGGATCGGTTCCACGCTGACGGTCGTATTCGGCATCGCGACGCTGACCGCGCTCGCGCACCACGACATCGGCTATCTGCGGCAGGGCTGGCTGATCGCCAAGCTCGTCCTGGTCGGCGGGCTCTTCGCGTATCAGGCGATGCTTGCGCGCCTCGTGCGCGATTTCGCGAGCGGAGCGAACACGCGATCCAGCCGCTGGCTGCGCGTCTTCAACGAAGTCCCCGCGCTGTTCCTGATCGCGATCGTGGTGCTTGTGGTCGTGAAGCCGTTTTGAGCGGAGGATCAGGTTTAGGGGCGAGGGCTCGAGAACCGCGCTCAATTGAGCGAGCGCCGCTGTAGGGCGACTCAGCCGTCGGAATGCGGTTTTCGAGCCCTCGCCCCTAAACCCTCGTCCCTCGGCACTTCTTCCCTAACCCCTGGCCCCTCGCTGCTATATTCCGCGCAGGGGAATCAAAATGCACACGCGGGATTTCCAAATCCGCGGCGCGGAACTGAAAAACCTGTTCCTCGCCCAGCTGCCGCAGCGCCTCGCACGGCTTTCGAGCCGCGGCGAGCGGCTGCACCGCGAAGGCTGGGACATCAACACGCTCCACCTGCTCGCCGACGACGCCGAGGCGCTCGCGTCCGTGTGTTGCGACATCGACGCGCCGCCGGAGCTCGCCGATGGACTCGACGCGCTGGCGACTTTCCTCGAGCCGCTGTTCGATCCGCCGCGCGTGCCCGACAGCGCGATCGCGGCGCGCATCCTCGCCTTGCTCGCCGACATCCGCAGCGCGCCGCTGCCGATCTCGTCGCAAGCCAGCGCATCGCGTGCGAGCGTCGTCGTACCCGGACCGATCCAGGAGCTCGGTTTTCCGTTGCTGGTCACGCCGCCCGGCATGTATTGGCAGCGGCTCGCGGCCATCGCGCCGCCGCCCGCGCGCGCGGAGCCTCCCCAGCCGCCGCGGCCTGCCGTGCCGATGACGGCGGAACCGGCGAGCGAACCGCTTCTCGCGGCGCCTGCCGTCCCGGCCGTGCCGGCGGCGCCGACGCACAAGACCGCCTATCACCTGACGCGCGGCGATGCGCCGGCGCCGGAGATCGACCGCTACCTCGCGGGGCAAGGCCACGAGCTGACGGCATTCGACAGCCTCGACGAGCTCAAGGAGCTTCTGGTGGCGCTGCCTCCGCATCTTGTCGTCGTCGACGCCGCGTTCGAAGACGCGCTCGACGAGATCGGCGCGCTCGTCAAGCGCGCGCGCGCCGAAGTCAGCGAGCGCCTCTGGCTCGTCGCGCTTTCGCACGAGCACGACCTGCCGCATCGGCTGCGGGCGGTCCGCGCCGGCGCCGACGCGCTGATCGCGCTGCCGGCGACGGCCGCCGAAGTGATCGCGCGGATCGGCGAGCTGATCGAGACCGAGCGCACGAATCCGTATCGCATCATGATCGTCGAGGACGACCGCTCGCAGACGCTGTTCGCCGAATCGATCCTGCGCAAGGCCGGCATGGAGACGCTCGCGATCACCGAAGGCCTCGACGCGCTCGACGAGCTCGACCGCTTCCGTCCCGAGCTGATCCTGATGGATCTCTACATGCCCGACGTCGACGGCATGGAGCTGACCGCGCTGATCCGCGAGCGCGAGGCGTTCCTCTCGACGCCGATCGTGTTCCTTTCCGGCGAGCACGATGCCGACAAGCATTTCGAAGCGCTGAACGCGGGCGGCGACGATTTCCTTTCCAAACCGATCCGGCCCAAGCACCTGATCTCGGCAGTGACGAACCGCGTGCGGCGCGCACGTCAGATGTCCTCGCGCCAGCAGCAGGCTCCGGCCGCGCCGGCGGCCGGCGGCATCGTCCCGCGCGACGCATTGCTGCGGCGGCTCGCCGAATGCCTCGCGATGGAAGACGCGCTGACGCGCACGGGCGGCCTGATCGCCTTCGAGTTCGAGGCCGCCGACGCGCTTCGCGACCGTCTCGGCGCGGAACGCTTCGAGCGGTTCGCCGTCGAGGTCGGCGCGTTCCTCGCGAGCCATTCCGGTCCGCGCGATCTCGTCGCGCGCGACGGCGCGGCGCGGCTGCTGCTGCTCAATTCCGATCCCGGCAGCGAAACGCTCGAGCGCTATGCCGCGAATCTCGCCGATCGCGTCGGGCGCGAGACGTTCGCCGCCGCGAACGGCGCGGCACGTCCGCGCCTCGATGCCGGCGTCTGTCCGTTTGCAGGCCGCGGCGGCGACGCGATCGCGATGCTCGAAGCGGCGAAGGACGCGATCGCTGCGGCGCGCGCCGGAGGCAGGCACGGCGTGTTCGTCGTCTCCGGCGAGACGCGGACCGACGATTCCGAGCTCGCGCGGGAGATCCGTTTCGCGCTCGACGGCGCCGGCTTGCAGGTGCTGTTCCAGCCGATCGTCTCGCTGCACGGCGAAGAGCACGAGCAGTTCCAGGCGCTGCTGCGGCTCGCCGGGGACGGCGGGCACCAGTATGTCGCCGGCGAGATCGTGCCGGTGGCCGAGCGTCACGGCCTCATCGCGGAGATCGACCGCTGGGTGTTCGCCGAGTGCGTGGCGATGATCGTCGAGCGCACGAAAAGCGGGCAGGCTCCGCGACTCTTCCTCAGCCAGTCGCTCGCGAGCGTGCGCGATCCGGACCTGATCGCGTGGATGCGCTCGCTGCTCGAGGAGCGCGGCGCGGCCGGCGAGAGCGTGTCGATCGAGGTGACCATCGCCAACGCGAGCTCCGCCGTCGACGACGTCGCGCGCTACGCCGAGGCGATCCGTCCGCTCGGCCTCTCGCTGACGCTGTCGGGCTACGAGGCCGGCGGCGCCGGCGAGCGCCTGCTCGACGTGCTGAAGGTCGACTTCATCAAGCTGTCGCCGCGCTACGTGCGCGTCGACGACGAAAGCATCCGGGCGGAGCTCCGCGACCTCGTCGCCTCGGTGCACGAGCGCGGCATGCAGGTCATCGCTCCGCGCGTCGAGGACGCGCGCGGCGCCGCGGCGCTCTGGACTGCCGGCGTCGACTTCATCCAGGGCAACTTCGTGCAGCGCGCCGGACATGATCTCGCCTTCGACTTCCACGCCGCGGTGATGTAAGCGCATGGCCGTGCGCGATCCCGACGGCCGCGACGCAAGCTTCTTCTGCGCGCTGATCGGTGCCGGCGCGCTCGCGCTGGCCGGCATCGGCGCGCCGTTCTACGTGCTTGCGCATCTGGCTCCCGCAGCGGCGACGATCCTGCTTTCGCTCGCCGCGATGCTGGCGCTCGTCGCGCTGAAGACGCGGCGTCCCGCCTGGCAGGAACCCATTGCGGCGCCGCGTGCCGCGGCCGCGAAGATGCCGCTCGACCTGCCGTCGGACGAGCTGCGCCGCCAGCTCGACACGCTGCGCCACACGCAGGCCGAGCTTCTCCTCGCCAAGCAGGCCGCCGAGGCCGCGATGATGGCGAAGGGCGAATTCCTCGCGACGATGAGCCACGAGATCCGCACGCCTCTGAACGGCGTGCTGCCGCTGCTCGAACTCGTGCTGTCGACGCCGCTCGCGCCGGACCAGCGCGACTATCTGGCGACCGCTTACGCATCCTCGCGCGAGCTGCTGCGCATCGTCGATGCGATCCTCGATTATTCCAAGCTCGACGCCGAGCGGCTCGAGCTCGAAACGGTCGGCCTCAACCTGCGCGATCTCGTCGGCGGCGTCGCCCAGCTGATGCAGCGCAACGCCGAGGCGAAAGGCCTCAAGCTGACCGTCGCGATCGATCCGAACGTCCGCCTTGCGGTGCGCGGCGATCCGGTCCGCCTGCGCCAGGTGCTGACGAACCTCGTCAGCAACGCGATCAAGTTCACCGAGCGTGGCGGCGTGCACATCCAGGTCGGAAAGCGCGGCGAGACGCGCGAGCATCACGAGATCGTGTTCAGCGTGCGCGACAGCGGCATCGGCGTCGCGCCCGACGTCGCCGCGAAGCTGTTCCGCCCGTTCTCGCAGGCCGATGCATCGACCACGCGCGTGTTCGGCGGCACCGGGCTCGGGCTTGCGATCAGCAAGCGCCTCGTCGACCTCATGCACGGGCATCTCGGCGTCAAGTCGGAACCCGGCAAGGGCTCGCTCTTCTGGTTCAGCGTTCCGCTTCTGAAGGCGCTCGGCGACGTCGAGGTGAGGCGCGGGCTCGACGGTATCCGCGCGCTCGCGCTCATCGACGACGATGCGCTGCTGCGCCGCGTGCAGAACGCGGGCTCCGCGCTCGGCGTCGAGATCACGGCGGTGCGCTCGATGCCCGACGCGCTGGCGGGCTTGCGGGCGAGCGCGAACATGGGCGAACGCTGGCGTCATGCGCTGCTCTTCGTCGAGGTCGCGACGTTCAGGCCCGTGCTCGGCGCGCTCGTGCGCAACGTGCTGAAAGATGCTTCGCTCGGTCACGTGCGGATCGTGCTGTCGACGGCGGCTGGACCCGACGTTCCACCCGATGCGCGCGTGCACGTGATGCCGGGCGCCGTCAGCGACGATGCGCTCCGCGCGCTGCTCGAGCCGATGTTCGGCGTCAGGCCGGCGGCGCTCGCGCGCGAGCCGCAGGGCGAGCCGATCGTCGAGATCGCGGCTCCGGCCGACGCGAACGCCGCACTGCAAGGCCGCGTGCTGCTCGTCGAGGACAACCCCGTCAACCAGCGCGTCGCGCAACGGCTCCTCGCCTTGCACGGCCTCGACGTCGCCGCGGCGGGCGACGGCCGCGAAGCGGTCGCGCGGCTCGAGCGCGAGCGCTTCGATCTCGTGCTGATGGATTGCCTGATGCCGGTCATGGACGGCTATGCGGCCACGCGGGAGTGGCGCGAGCGCGAACGGGCAGACGCCGGCGGAACGCACCTGCCGATCGTCGCGATGACGGCGAACGCGATGGCCGGCGATCGCGAGCGCTGCCTCGCCGCCGGCATGGACGACTACATCTCCAAGCCGCTCGACCGCGCGGCACTCGTGCAGCTGCTGCGGCGCTGGCTGAAGCCGGCGTCCGGTGCGCGCGCGCAACCGCAGCACGAGCCGGAGGAGCCGGCATCGCACGAATCCGCGCCGCAGGAGCCGGCTTCGTCCGTGTCCGTGCCGCATCCGGCGGCCTTCTCCGCGCGGGCGGCGGCCGAGCCGCGCATGACCGCGCTCGACACCGCGATCATCGGCGATCTGCTCGACACGATGGGCGGCGAGTTCGGCGATCTCGTGCGCGTCTATCTCGAGGATGCACCGCAGCGCGTTCGCGCCCTCGCTTCGGCCGCCGAAGCCGGCGACGCAGCCGCACAGATCGCGCCGGCGCACACGCTGAAATCGAGCAGCGCGAACATCGGTGCGACGGCGCTCTCGGAGCTCGCGCGCGGCATCGAGCACGCGGCGCGGGCCGGCATCGCGACCTCGCCGGCCGAGATCACGGTGGGGATCGCTTCCGAATACGAGCGCGTCGCCGGAGAGCTGTCGCGGCTGATCGACAAACGCTAGCGTTCGAGAACGTATCGCCGCAGGCCTTCCCTTCGAGAGGATCGGGCGGGGACGATGTCGTGACGGGGCGCGCTGTTCGGAACGCGGTCGCGAAACGGCGACATGAACGCGATCCGCCGCGCCTTCCCACGGAGGAGCAGGAGCCGGAAGCTCAGCCCTCGACCTTCGTCTGCAAGTACGGCACGACGCCGAGCTCATCGACAAGGCCGAGCTGCGTCTCCAGCCAGTCGATGTGCTCTTCTTCCGATTCGAGGATTCCGGAGAAAAGATCGCGGCTGACGTAGTCGCCGAGCTGCTCGCAATCGGCGATCGCGCTGCGGAGATCCGGAACGGCCGCGGTCTCGAGCTTCAGATCGCAGGCCAGCGCCTCCTTCGGGCCCTCGCCGATCAGGAGCTTGCCGAGTTTCTGCAGGTTCGGCAGTCCTTCGAGAAACAGGATGCGCTCGATGAGCTTGTCGGCATGCTTCATCTCGTCGATCGATTCCTGGTACTCGTGCTCCGCGAGCTCCTTGTAGCCCCAGTGCTTGTACATGCGGTAATGCAGGAAATACTGGTTGATCGCGGTGAGCTCGTTGTAGAGCACCTTGTTGAGATGCTCGATGATCTTCGCGTTGCCCTTCATCGCAGTTCTCCTGCTCCGCTCGCATGCGCGCACGCTGCGCGAAAGCGCGACGACTATAGCGCCGCGACACGGACGATGAAGGAACGAAAATCGCACGCATTCGCGCGTGCGAGCGCTTGAGCCGTGCGGCTCAGGCCGCGATCGCGATCAGCGGAAGGTCGAGCGTGCGCGAGCGGTGCGCTTCCGCGAGGATATCGGCGGCGAGATCGACGCAAGTGCCGCAGCAATCTCCGCAACCGGTGCGCTGCGTCAGCTCGGCGAGCGTACGCACGCCGTCAACGGCGGCCTCGCGGATCGCGCGCTCGGTGATCGCATTGCAGATGCAGACGTACATGATCGTATTGAAGTGCAAATGAGAATGATTGTCAACCATGAATAGAAAGGCATCCTGTCTCATCGAGGCTTGTTTGAAAAACAATGGCTTGGCCGAGCCGGCCGAAACTTGGTGTGGCTTTTTGCCTGCGGTCGTCGTTTTCGAGTGAAATAGCCGCAGCGCCCCACGGCGCCGGAACGGGGGGACGGGTGACGTTCGCTGCGGCCGACGATTCGTCGATGTCGGCGCTTCCGATGCGTTGTCCATCCTGCGTGAATCAACGTGCACGATCGCGGCATGGATGGCCGCGATCCGCAGGTCAGCGGATCATTCATGGGCGCTTTCGACCAGAATTCGTGGGTCAGGCTGCGTGCATTGCTCGACGACGCGCTGGAGCTCGATGCCGACGCGCGACAGCGCTACATCGATTCACTGGAAGAATCCGACCGGATGCTTCGCCCCGAGCTCGAACGCATGCTCGCCGAGCACGAGCGCCTGGGCGACCGGTCGATTCCGAACGCGATCGAGCTCGCGACGCCGGCGATCGGCGATGCATTGCAGGAAGAAATCGCGCTCGATCGGGCCCGCGTCGGCCACAACATCGGCTCGTACCGGCTGACGCGCCTGCTCGGCGCGGGCGGCATGGGCGCCGTCTATCTCGCCGAACGATCAAGCGATGGCTTCACGCAGCAGGTCGCGCTCAAGGTCGTGCGCAAGGCGCTCGGGAGCCCTTCGGCACAGGAGCGCTTCGATCGCGAGCGGCAGATTCTCGCCAGCCTGCGGCATCCCGGCATCGCGCAACTGTTCGACGGCGGACGCACGAGTGATGCCCAGTCGTTCTATACGATGGAATACGTCGACGGCGAAGCGGTGACGGACTACTGCCACCGGCGCCTCGACTCGGTCGCCGAACGCGTGCGCCTCGTGTTGCAGATCGGATCGGCGCTGGTCTGCGCGCACCAGAACCTGATCGTCCATCGCGACATCAAGCCGTCGAACGTCCTCGTCGACGCGAACGGCCAGGTCAAGCTCGTCGACTTCGGCCTCGCCAAGCTGCTCGACCAGCGCGCAGCGCCCGCGATGACGCAGGCCGGCGTCGGGCCGATGACACCCGCCTACGCCGCGCCCGAGCAATTCCGCAGCGGAACGATCACGGTTGCGACGGACATCTATCAGTTCGGGGTGCTGTGCTTCGTCATCCTGACCGGAAGGCTGCCGTATCGCGCCGATACCGCCGACAGCATGGCCTGGGCGCGCGCGGTCACCGAAGACGAGCCGATGACGCTCGCCGGCGCGTTCGCGAGCAGCGAAGGCGCGTCGAGCGAGATGCATGCGGCGCGATACAAACGGCAGCTCACGCGCGATCTGGATGCGATCCTGCGCAAGATGATGGCCAAGGAGCCCAACGAGCGCTACGGCTCGATGGACGCCGCCATGGCGGACATGCGCGCGTTCCTCGACGGGCGGCCCGTACTGGCGCGACGCGCAGGTCCTGCGTATTTCGCGTTGCGCTTCGTGCTGCGTCATCGGTACGCCGTCGGCATGGCGGCAATCGCATTCATCGCGCTGGCTGCGACCGCGCTGGTTGCGCTCCAGCAATCGCGTATCGCGGAGAACGAAGCGCAGCGCGCGAACTCCGTCGCGAACTTCCTCGTCGGCCTGTTCCGCGTATCCGACCCCAGCGTGAATCGCGGCCAGCGCCTCAATGCGAACGAGATCCTCGAGCGCGGTGCCGACAGCGTCGAACGCGAGATGACCTCGCAACCCGAGCAGCGCGCGCACCTTCTCGCGGTCATCGGCAAGGTGTACCAGTCGCTGGGCGACTATCCGAAGGCGAAACCGCTGCTCGAGCGCTCGGTCGACACATTCCGGGCGATGCCGCAGCCCGGGCGCGACGATTTCGCGGACGCCTTGCAGGCGCTCGCCGTGCTGAATCGCCACACGGGCGAAGCGAAGCAGGCGCTCGCATTGCTCGACGAGGAGATGACCCTGTATCCCGGCTCGTCGCAGGCCGACGTCGACGGCCAGCTTCGCGTGCTCAGCATCAAGGGGCCCGTGTTGCGCGAAATGGGCGACATGCAAGGCGCGCGGCGGGAATTGCAGCGTGCCCTGGATTTCGCGCATCGGAGCGGAACGCGGAACGAAAAGCTGATCAGCCAGCTCGACACGAACCTCGGCCTGCTGCTGGGAGATCTCGGCGAATACGCCAAGGCCAGGGAGCTTCTCGAGGAATCCTGCCTGCTGACGCGCAAGCAGTGGCCCGCAGGCGACACGCACATCGTCAACTGCGACATCAATCTCGGCACGGCGCTCTCCGCGCTCGGCGATCTCGACGGCGCCGAGCGCCTGCTGGTCCCGGCCGCGGAGGAGACCCGCCGTCGCTATGGAGACAACTCCCGCAACATGGCGATCATCGACAACACGCTCGGCGTCCTCGCCTGGAAGCAGCATCGCCTCGATCTGGCGCTCGCGCGTTTTGCCGCGTCGCAGAGCGCATACGCTGCAGTGCTCGGGGCGTCGAACACGGAGCAGGCGTGGCCGATCATCAATGGCGGGCTCGTGCGGATCGAGCTCGGCGAGTATCCGCAAGCCCTCTCCGCGATGCAGCGAGCGCTGGACCTGCGCAAGGCCAGTCTCGCGGACGACCATCCGGAAATGGCGCACAGCTTCGACATGATGGCACGCATCGACTGGCTGCTCGGCCGCTACGACGAATCGCGCGCGCAGGCGGAAAAAGCGCTGCCGATCCTGCGCGCGAAGATGCCCGAGAATCATTCCTCGATCGTGGAATGCCTCTACGACCTCGGCATGGCGGAATACGCGCTCGGAGACGTCGATCGCGCGAAAGCGCACTGGGAAGAAGCACTGCAACGGGCACCGAAGGCGTATGCGCCCGATGACCCGCAGCTGATCGCAATGAAGAAATCGATCGCCGACCCCGATCAGGCGTTGCACCGGACTCGGCCCGGCTGACGCGCGCAGCGATCGAGCGCCGCGGTGCTATCCGGTGGTGGCGAGCGCGACGTCAAAGCGCTGCTCGCGCAGCGAGATGCAGCAGGACGTTTCCGCGAGCGGCGCGAGATGACGCAGCGCCTGCTCGTAGACGCGGCGTTTGAAGTTGACGACGTGCTGCGCCGGATACCAGAAATCGACCCAGCGCCACAGATCGAACTCGGGATGCTCGTGCGCGTCGAGACGGAACGCGCTTTCCTCGCCGATCAGCCGCAGCAGGAACCACACCTGCTTCTGGCCGATGCAGACCGGACGCTCGTGATGGCGCACGAAACGCGAGGGCAGCCGATAGCGAAGCCATCCGGGCGTCGCGCCGAGCACCTCGACGTGATGCGCGCAGAGCCCCGTCTCCTCCTCGAGCTCGCGATACATCGCCTCGACCGGCGTCTCGTCGCTGCGCATGCCGCCTTGCGGAAACTGCCAGCCATCGCGCCCGACGCGGCGCGCCCAGAACACGCGGCCATCGTCCTTCAGGAGGACGATGCCGACGTTCGGCCGGTAGCCATCGGGGTCGATCACAACTGCATTCCTCCGCTTCGTCGAGGATTCAACCATAGCCTGTGCGAGTGCAGCAAGGCGCCGGCGCGGATGGCGGGAAACCTCGCTGCTCCCGCAAAGCGGAAATCCGGCCGCGAAGACCCGCAGCGACAAGGATGAATGCACCGCGCTCGCGGGCATGACGGCAAAAAGCCGAGCGCTCCACCGCCGCGGCGAGCCCCGAACTTGCCTCAACTTGACACCCCGACACGGCGCACTAGAATCGCACGCCCCGCGCTGCACCCATGGCTATGTAGCTCAGCCGGTTAGAGCACGGCACTCATAATGCCGGGGTCGGTGGTTCGAGCCCACCCATAGCCACCAGTCCATCGCCGCCGATCGCAAAGCACCGCGAATCCGCATACGCACGAGATCCATGCCGCTTCGCAGCGCCGGCATCCTGATGTATCGCTTGCGCGACGGCGCGATCGAGGTGCTGCTCGCGCATCCTGGCGGACCGTTCTGGCAGCGGCGCGACGACGGCGCCTGGACGATCCCGAAGGGCGAGATCGGCACCGACGAGACGCCTGAAGCCGCGGCACGACGCGAATTCCGTGAGGAAACCGGCGTCGATCCGGTTGGCATGCTCCGGCCGCTCGGTGCGATCCGGCAGCGAGCCGGCAAGTACGTCGAGGCGTTCGCGCTCGAAGGCGACTTCGATGTCGCGCTGCTTTCGAGCAACGCGTTCGAGATCGAATGGCCGCCGCGAAGCGGCCGCATGGCGGCGTTCCCGGAAATCGATCGCGTCGCCTGGTTCGCGCTGCCGGTTGCTCGCTCGAAGATCCTCGAAGCTCAACAGCCGCTGCTCGATCGACTTGCCGGGCTCTACGCGTCGGCGCGCTGACGCGAAACGACGCACATCGTGCGTCGCATCGACACAAAGCGACACGCGCCGCATCGCACTGACACGCCGGTCCTCACCGGATCGCCGGTTCCGGCCGCGAACGCTCGATCCACCAGAGCACTGCAACGATCGCGAGCCAGCCGATGAAGAACGGCCAGCGCGATGCGGGCACGCGCCGTGATGTCGTGACGGAAACCGCACCGGTCGCAGCCGCCGCCAGACCTTGCGTTCGCTCCGTGTCGCGTGCCGCTGCGAGCGAGAGTCCCGCGTCGCCTTCGCTCACGTGGAACGGCCAGCGCTCTCCGGCGTCGGTCAGCGCGTGCCAACCGGGTTCGCGTGGCCAGTACGCGCCGCAGCGACGAGCGTTCGCGGTGTCGATCGACAGCGGAACCTCTGTTCCGCGCGGCGGCTCGATCGCGGCGCCGGCATCGAGCCCGCAGAAGACGCTGCGCAACGACACGCGCGCATCG
>DASZYR010000269.1:0-10433 GCA_035545255.1 Rhodanobacteraceae bacterium | reverse complement strand
GCAGCAGCGCTCCGTCGCGCGGCCCGCCGAGCTGCGCGCGTAGTCGGGCGATCAGGTCCGCGCTCATGCCGCTATCATCGCGCTCCGCGCGCGCGCTCGCAGCTGCCTTTACGTTCGATTACCCGGCGCCGGAGCGGCGGTGGATGTCGTGCGTCGCGACGCCGATCTCGCGCGGCGGCGGCACGAAAAATTCCGGATGCGCGAGGCTGCGCGTCATATCCTCGAGACCCTGGCGCCAGTGCTCGCGCATCGGGATGCGTCCGAACGCGTAGTCCTTGAACTGCTCCTCGTAGGGCTTCGCCTGATAGATCAGATGGATGACGTTGAAGACGCGATCGCAGAGCCACGGCTCCAGGTCGGCGGCGACGTGTGCCGGCAGATGTCGCGCCGGAATCGCGTCGAGCAGCAGCGCCAGCGTGTTGCGCAGTTTCTGCCGCGCCGCCGCCGCGTCGGTGCCTGTGCGCGTGCGGCTCGAATACTGGATGTCCTTCTGCCGTTCGAACACATCGAGCAGAGTCTTCGGCACGACGCCGCGCGCGCTCCAGAGATCGACCTGCAACGCGAGCGTGTCGCGGCGCGGCGTCGATTCGAGCACGTACTCGAGTGGCGTGTTCGAGACGAGACCGCCGTCCCAGTACGACTCGCCTTCGATCTCGATCGCGGGAAACGCGGGCGGCAACGCGCCCGAGGCCATGACGTGCTCGGGCCCGATGCGCTCTTTGGCGGAATCGAAATAGCGGAAGTTGCCGTTGCGCACGTTCGTCGCGCCGATCGTGAGGCGCACGCCGCCCGCGTTGATGCGGTCGAAGTCGACGAGCCGCTCGAGCGTCGCGCGCAACGGCGCGGTGTCGTAGAAGCTCGTCGCCGCGGCGGTTCCGGGCGGCTGCGCGAACGGCGAGAGCGCGCGCGGCGCGAAGAATCCGCGCTGGCCCTGCGCAAGCGCACCGACGGCCGACAGGGCGCTGATCCACGCGCTCAACAGGCTGTTCGGCGGAAGCCAGACGAGGAAGTCGCGGATCGCCGTCGCATTCGGCCAAGCGACCGTGCCGGCGGGCTCCGCGATCGTTTTCCAGAATTCGCGCAATCGTTCGATGCGTCGTGCCGGCGCGTTGCCGGCGAGGATCGCCGCGTTGATCGCGCCGATCGACGTGCCGGCGAACCATCCGGGCCGGATGCCCGCGCCGTGCAGCGCCTCGTAGACGCCGCATTGATACGCGCCGAGCGCGCCGCCGCCCTGGAGGACGAGCGCGACGGTCTCGTAGCGCCGCGCCGATTCGCTCGGTGACGCGAGAGCGCGCGGCTCGCTTTTCGTTCGCTTGCGCGCGGGCTGTGTCCGCTCGCGGATGCGCTTCTGCGCGAGGCCTCGCTCGCGCGCCGAGCTCATTGCATGAACCAGCCGTGGCTGACGACGAGACTCTGCCCGGTCAACGCGTTGGTCTCGAAGCCCGCGAAGAAGAGTGCACAGGCGGCGACATCGTCGACCGTCGTGAACTCGCCGTCGACGGTGTCCTTCAGCATGACCTTCTTGACGACGTCGTCTTCGGAGATGCCGAGCTCCTTCGCCTGCTCCGGAATCTGCTTCTCGACGAGCGGCGTGCGCACGAAGCCGGGACAGATCACGTTCGCGCGCACGCCGTGCTCGGCGCCTTCCTTCGCGACGACCTTCGCGAGGCCGATCAGCGCGTGCTTCGCGGCGACATACGGCGCTTTCAGTTTCGAGGCTTCCTTCGAGTGCACCGAGCCCATGTAGATGATCGAGCCGCCCTTGCCGCGCGCGTACATCGCCTTGAGGCAGGCGCGCGTCGTCAGGAACGCGCCGTCGACGTGGATCGCCATCAGCTTCTTCCAGTCGGCGTACGAGAATTTCTCGATCGGGTTGACGATCTGGATTCCGGCGTTCGAGACGAGGATGTCGACGTGGCCGAGCTGCTTGACGACCGAGGCGACGCCGTCCTCGACCTCGCGCTCGTTCGTGACGTCCATCGCGACGCCGATCGCCTTGCCGCCTTTCGCTTCGATCTCCTTTGCCGTCGCGGTCGCGCCGTCGAGATTGAGATCGGCAATCGCGATCGCCGCGCCGTTTTCGGCGTAGACCTCCGCGATGCGCTTGCCGATGCCGCTGGCCGCTCCGGTGACGAGCGCGACTTTTCCTTTCAGACGCATCGATCCTCCTTGCGGGGCGCGGCGGAAGCCGGCCTCGAAAAAGTACGCCGTCCCCTGTCGGGAACGGCGCCAGGTTGGGAGTGATTGGGGTGTGATGAAGACCCCAACAGTAAGACTGTTGTGTTACATGAAAGTTCCCGCAGTGCAGCATGGCCGCCGCGACCGTATTTCCGCCATCCCCGCCGAAGACTTCCCTGCCGTCATCCCGGCGAAAGCCGGGATCCATCTTGCTCTGGAGCCGGCACGGCACAAGCAGAAATCAAAATGGGTCCCGGCTTTCGCCGGGACGACGAGGCGAATGATCTTCCCGTCGAACGAGCGCTATCCGTCGCGCACCGCCGTGCGCGGATCGACGCCGAGATCCTTGAGCTTGCGATAGAGATGCGTGCGCTCCATGCCGACCGCCTTGGCGAGCTTGCCGACGCTGCCGCCCGCCTCGCCGAGCTGATGCAGGAGATAAGCGCGCTCGAACTGCTCGCGCGCCTCGCGCAAAGGCAGCGAGAAATCGATGCCGTCCTGAACCGTCGTCGCTGCCTGCGGCGGCGCGGACGCTCCGAGCGCCTGCTCGATTTCCTCGAGTGCGACGTCGGGCGCGTTGCCGAGGATCAAGAGCCGCTGCACGAGATTGCGCAACTCGCGAAGATTGCCAGGCCACGCGTGATTGCGCAGCCGGTTCTGGACGGCAACCGGGAAATGGCGATACGTCAGCTTGTCGCGGTTCGCGAAGTAGTCGGCGTGATAGCGCAGCAGTTCCGGAATGTCGTCGACGCGCTCGCGCAGCGGCGGCACCGACAGCGGCACGACGCGAAGCTGGTAGTAAAGCTCCTCGCGAAAGCGTCCCGCGGCAACCTGCGCCTCGAGATCCTGCGCCGTCGCCGCGACGACGCGCGCATCGAACGCGATCGCCTCGTGACCGCCGCAGCGCATCAGCGTGCGCCGTTCGAGCACGCTCGAAAGACGAAGCTGCAATTCGGAATCGAGATCGGCAAGCTCGTCGAGGAACAGCGTGCCGCCGTTCGCCTGCTCGATGAGGCCGATCTGCACGCCGCTCGCGTCCTCGACGCCGAACAGCGTCTGCGCGGCATGATCGCGCGCGATCGCACCGGCCGCGACCGTCACGAACGGTCCGCTGCGCCGTGCGCTCCGCTCGTGCAGAGCGCGCGCCAACGTCTCCTTGCCGGTGCCGGGCTCGCCTTGCACGAGTACCCACGTGTCGTGCGCTGCGAGGCGCTCGATCTGTTCGCGCAGGGCCTGCATGCCCTTGCCGCTGCCGATGACTTCGAGCGGTGCCGGCAGCTGTCGGCGCAGGCCCTCGTTCTCGCGCCTCAACCTGCCCGCTTCGAGCGCGTGCGAGACGACGAGCAGCAGTTTGGCGAGCGAGATGGGTTTTTCGATGAAATCCCACGCGCCCAGGCGCGTTGCCTCGACCGCCGTCTCGACCGTGCCATGCCCGCTGATCATGATGACGGGACACGGCAAGCCGCCACGCTCGCTCCACTCGCGCAGGAGGCTGATGCCGTCGAGATCGGGCATCCAGATGTCGAGCAAGACGAGATCCGGACGCTGCACGCGCCGCAGCTCGCGCGCGGCCGCCGCCGATTCGGCCGTGTCGACGACGTAACCCTCGTCTTCGAGGATGTCGCGGACGGTCTGCCGGATGTCAGGCTCGTCGTCGACGACGAGCACGCGCGCATTCGCCATGGCGGAGCCGGTTGCGAAAATGAGACAGCGAGCATAGCGCAGGCGGGCGAGCAGGAGCGATCCGTGCTGCGCTTTCGACGCCGCTTTTTCCTCCGCATGGGAGAGGGCCGTCCCGCTCGGGAGAGGGCCGGCCGTGCCCCCTCTCCGGCTTGCGGGAGAGGGAAAGCTAAACCGCTATCGCGCGCCCGCTGCGCCGAAGCGGCTCAGGCGCGAGCGCATCTGCAGTCGACGCCAGAGGTTGACCGGCTTGCGCGTGAGCGCGCCGAACCGTCCTGCGACGAAATCGCGCGCGGCGCCGAGCACGCGCTCGCTCGAACGTCCGTCGCGCCACGGGTGGATCCGGTCGGCGTAGGCGGCGAGCTCGGATCGCAGAGCGTCGGTCGGCGCGAATGCGCGCCGGAGCGCGGTCTCGAGCTCGAGCGGATCGCCGATGTCGATCATGTGCGCCTTCGGCGCACGGTTGCGGAACGTGACGACGGGCTTTCCCTGCACGACGAACTCGGAAACGACCGAAGAGGTATCGCAGACCAGCGCGTCGGCGGCGCGCAGCGCCGGCACCAGCGTATCCGCTTCGATGAAGCGCGCGTTCGGTCCGGCGAGCCGGCGGTAGGCTTCGACGACGACGGGATCGGTCTTCGGATGCAGCGTCAGCAGCCAGTAGCGGTCGCCGCGCGCGACCTGCATCGAGATCTCGCCGAGCAGCGGTCGCGCCGAGCTCAGCGCTTCGGTGAATGTCGCGGCGTACAGCACGACCGGCCTGCCGTCCGGCGGACGCAAGGCCGCCGCGCTGCCGTCGTCGGGCGCGAACAGCGGATCGAGCTTGGGCCATCCGGTCTCGGCGACCGCAAAATGGCCGTGCTCGCGCGCGAGCGCTTCGAACGGCGCGGTCGTCTCCGGGCCCTGCGTGCAGTAGAGATCGAAGAGGCCGCGAATGCGGAAGTGGCCACGCTGCGGCGAGCGCTTGTCGACGCTGAAGCCGTGGAACACCTGCACCTTCGTGCCGGGAAAGAACTGCGGCACCCAGTTGCTGGCCGCGAACACCGCTTCAGGCTGCCATTTCGCGACGGCCGCGCTGTCCGGCAACAGCCGCTCCGGCTCCGTCAGATGATCGCCGAACGGCGCGGGGGCGAACCAGGCCACCTCGCCGCCCGCGGCGCGGACCGCGGCGCCGAGCGGCCGCAGCACCGGCAGCGCATAGAGTTCGGTTGCAAACAGGAGGTAACGCGCCATGCTCGAATCCATCGATCGGGTTTGTCGCCGGCACCTGCCGGCGACGCGCTCCGGCGCTCGGTGGGGGCTATCCACGAAAACAAAAGGCGACCGATCGCCTTGCACCGGAACGCACTTTACACGCGCGCCGCGATCCGCCGCGTGAACCCGTCGCGCGACTCCGTTACCCTTTGGCGCCTCAGCCAGCAGCCGCCCCATGCCCGAACGTTCCGGTCTTTCGGCTTGCATCATCACGCTCAACGAAGCGGATCGCATCGAGGCATGTCTCGATTCGCTCGCGTTCTGCGACGAGCGCATCGTCGTCGACTCCGGCTCGACCGACGGCACGCGGGAGCGCGCGATCGCGCGCGGGGCGCGCGTCGTCGTGCGCGCGTTCGACGGCTACCGCTCGCAGAAGGATTACGCCGTCGGCCTCGCCGCGAACGACTGGGTGCTCTGCCTCGATGCGGACGAGCGCGTCACGCCGCAGTTGCGCGAAGAGATCGAACGCGAGCGCGACGCCGGCTTCAAGACCTGCTCCGGTTATCGTTTTCCGCGCGCGACCGAATATTTCGGCGCGTTCCTGCGCCACGGCAACGCCTACCCCGACCGCGTGCTGCGCCTGTTCGACCGGCGGCGCGGCGGCTGGCGCGGCGATCGCGAGATCCACGAGCACGCAAGCGTCGACGGGCCGACCCAGATGCTGCGCGGCGATCTCGAGCACCACGCGTACCGCTCGCTCGCCGACCACCTGACGCGCATGGAGCGCTACGCGCGCATGATGGCCCTGCACATGCACGCACAGGGGCGTCGCGCGCATCTCCACAACCTGTTCGCGAACCCGTTCTGGCGATTCTTCCGGGGCTACGTGCTGCGCCTCGGCTTCCTCGACGGCTGGCGCGGGCTGATCTACGCCTTCGTCAAGTCGAATTACGTGCGCCAGAAATTCATCAAGCTCTGGCTGCTCGATCGCGGCTACCCGATCTGAGCACGAGGACTCCCATCGTGCAGCCGCCGGCGGCGCGCAAATGATCCGCGTCCATCTCGTCGCCCGCGACAACGGCGCGGGGCTCTCGCGCGATCTCGAGATCCTGAAGCGCGTGATCGAGTCCGCGGGATTCGATCTCGCGATCAGCGCGATCGGCGCCGGCGGCGCGCGCCGTTTCATCCGCCTGACGCGCACGCGAATCGCGCTCGCCGCCCGTGCCTGGCGCGAAGGCGCTTCGCGATCGCGCTTCGACATCAACCTGATGGACGAGCATCTGCGCGCCGAATACGCGCCGCTCGCGCGCCGCAACGTGCTGATGCCGCATCCCGAATGGTTCGATCTCGCCTGGACGCCGGAGCTTCGCGCGATCGATCGCGTGTTCGCCAAGACGCGCCACGCGGTGCCGATCTTCGAGGCGCTCGGCTGCCCCACGGAATTCGTCGGATTCACGAGCATCGATCGCCGGCTGACCGGGATTTCGCGCGAGCCGACGTTCTTTCATCTCGGCGGGCGCAGCGGCAACAAGGGCTCGCAGGCGATCCTCGATCTATGGACGCGCAAACCTGCCTGGCCGATGCTGACGCTGATCCAGCGCAAGCCCATGCGTCTGCCCGCGACGATGCCGTCCAACGTCCGCCTCGTCGGCGAATATCTCGACGACGCCGAGCTTCGCCTGCTGCAGAACCGGAACCTGTTCCACCTCTGCCCTTCGGAGACCGAGGGCTTCGGACATCATCTCGTCGAAGGCATGAGCACCGGCGCGATCGTGCTCGCGACCGATGCGCCGCCGATGAACGAGATGGTCACGTCCGCGCGCGGCGTGCTCGCCGCGTATGCGCGCACCGGCACGCAGCAGCTCGCGACGACCTATCACGTCGATCCCGCGGCGCTCGAAGCGGGCATCGAGCGCATGCTCGCGCTCGATGCGGACGCGCGGCGCTTGCTCGGCGAGCGGGCGCGAACATGGTGGGAAGAGAACGATCGCGCGTTCGCGGAGCGGCTCGCGGAAGCGATCGAAGCGCTTGCCGCGGAGTGACGCTGTTACCTCTCCCGCTGGCGGGAGAGGTCGCCGTGCGAAGCGCGGCGGGTGGGGCTTTCGGAGTGAAGCATTCCCATTTCACTGCGTGAAATGTCGAACCACCTTGCCCTCACCCTGCCCTCTCCCGCGAGCGGGAGAGGGGAACCGCCACGCTAACGAGGCGCCACGGCGGCAGGTCGCGCGACATTCGGCACCGCGTCGATCGGCAGACGCAGCGTGAACACCGCGCCGCCGTGCTCGCGATTCTCGGCGCGAATGCCGCCGCCGTGCTCCTCGGCGATCTTCTTGACGACCGCGAGGCCGAGGCCGGTGCCTTTGCTCTTGCTCGTCGTGTACGGCTCGAACCAGCGTTCGCCGAAATCGGCTGGCAGGCCGGGACCGTTGTCGGCGACGGCCAGCTCGACGAAATCCTGGTCGCCGGCGTGCACGAAACGCGTCGCGACGAGGATCTGCGGCTTCTTCGCATCGCCAATGGCTTCGAGCGCGTTCTTGATCAGATTGTGCAGCGCCTGACGCAGGCGCACCGCGTCGGCGCGGACCAGAGGCTCGTCGCTGGCGAGATCGCGCGAAAGCCCGATGCGCTGGTCGTTCTCGTAGAGATCGAGCACGTCCTCGAGCAGCGCGTGCAACGCGACCGGACGCAGCGCCGCCGGCTGCGGGCGAGCGTAGTCGCCGAAGGCATTGACCATCGTCTTCAATGCTTCGACCTGGCTCACGATCGTGTGCGTCGCGCGGTCGATCAGCTCGCCTTCCTCGGCGGGCAGGCGCCCGAGAAAGCGACGGCGCAGCCGTTCGGCGGCGAGCTGGATCGGTGTCAGCGGATTCTTGACCTCGTGCGCGAGGCGGCGCGCGACCTCGCCCCAGGCGGCGTCGCGCTGTGCGCGATTCAGCACGGTGAGATCGTCGAACACCGCGACATAGCCCGCGTCGTCGGGCAGCGCGGTGCCGCGCAGCATCAGCACCCGGCGTCCATCGGACGTATCGACGACGAGCTCCTCGCGCCACTCGCGCAATCCGCCGCGCAGATGCCGCGCGAGCGGTTCCGTGAACGACGCAAGCTGCGGCAGCTCGCGTTCGAGATCGGCGAGCGAGCGGCCGATGTATTGCGCCGCGCCGATGCCGAGGATCGCCTCCGCGGCGCGGTTCGCGATGCGAAGGCGTCCTTCGTGATCGAAGCCGAGCACGCCGGCGGACAGGCGTTCGAGCAGCGCGCCGAGCCACGCGCGCTGGCGCTCGGTCTCCTGCGCGCTCTTCTGCGCGTGCGCGCTCGCAAGCCCGATCTCGCGCGTCATCTGCGCGAACGAGTTGACGAGGAAGCCGACCTCGTCGTTGCTCGCGATCGGCAGCGGCGTGTCGTAGCGGCCGGCGCCGACGGCGCGCGTCGCCGCGATCAGCCGGCCGAGCGGCGCGACGAGCCGCCGCGCGATGCCGAACGCCGCCAGCGTGACGAGCAGCGCCGAGAGCAGCAGCGCGAAGGTCAGAATCAGCGCGAACGTCAATTTCAGCGAGCCGCGCAGGAACTTGAGACGCTCGAAGTCGAAGCTCGCGTTCTCGATGCCGCGCGTCAGCTCCTGCAGGCGCGTCGGCAGCGGAAACAGTCCCTGCAGCAGGCGTCGTCCGCCGCGCACGTCGCCGCCGATCGGCACGGCGACGCGCAGCATCAATGCATCGCCGATCGGCTCGGCGGCAGCGTATCTGCCGTCGCCGGCAAGGCGCATCTGCATCGTCGCATCGGGCAACGGCGGATCGAGGTAGCGCGGATCGGAACTCGTCGTCGCGATGACGCGGCCGCTCGCGTCGAACACCGTGAGTTGCGTCGCGGCGAGATCGTCGACATTGCCGTCGAGGATGCCTTGCAATTCGGAGTCGGCCGCCGAATCGAGCTTCGCCGCGAGGTCGCTGCTCGACTGCTCGGCGATGCGCAGGCGCTCGTCGACGACGATGCGACCGATCTCGAGCGCATCGTCGAGCGCCTGCTCGAGCTTGACGTTGAACCAGTTGTCGACGGTCGCGTCGAGGAAGCGCAGCGCGAAACCATAGACGACGACCACCGGCGGCACCGCGAGCAGAACGAGCATGACCAGCAGCCGCCGCCCGAGTCGCGCGCCGGGCGCGTCGCGCGCGAGATCGACGCGAAGCCGCCAGAGCCGCTGCGCGATCGCGAGCGCGAGAATCGCGAGCGCCGCAGCCGCGGCGCCGAGGATCCATCGGTAGTAGAGGCCGACGCCGTTGCCGCCGGCCGCGTCCTCGGCGAGCTTCAGCGAGGCGAGCAGCAGCGCGAGCACGGCCAGCGCCGGCACGAGGCGCCGCAGCGCGAATTTCAGCCAGCGGGCTGCCATCGATATTCCGTCGCCGACAGCTGCCAAGCCGGCTCGAACAAGGCAGGCAGGCGCAAGGCCCCTGGCAGCGCGGCAGTTTCGAGCTCGGCGCCGACGCGCAGCTGCGTGCCGTGCGGCAGGGTCGCGAACGCGGCGGGCAGCGGCATGCGCAGCGAGTTGAGGCCGGCCAGGAGATAGCCCGTCGTCGCGAAGCTGCGAACGTCGGCCTGCGCGTCGAGATCGCGCAGCTGATAGCGCCGCGACAGCGGGAAATAGCGCAGCTCGATGCGCTGCTCCGCGCGCGCCGACGCGGGCAGCACGCGCCAGCGTCCGGCATCGACGCGAATGCGGAACGTCAGCGGGATGCCGTGGTCGAGCGCATCCTGCATCGGGCCCGAGAGGCGGCAGTCGAGCGAAAGCGCGAGCAGCGGCGCATCGGTCGTGCCCACGATGCGCGCGGACCGGATCGCGAGCGATCCTGGATGCTGCCGCTCGAGCGCGCCGCAGCCTGCAAGCACGCAGGCGAGCAGCACGACGCTAGCGAGCCTTCTCGACGATCGCATAGTAGAACCCGTCCATGCCCGCCGCGCCCGGCAGATGCTGTCGGCCGGCGCCGGACTCGACGCCGAATGCGGCCGGTACCGTCATGCCTCGCGCCGCCGGACATGCATCCAGAAACGCCCCGACCACGGCCTCGTTCTCGGCGCGGAGCACCGAGCACGTTGCATAGACTAGTCGTCCGCCCGGCGCGAGCAAAGGCCAGAGCGCGCGCACGAAACCTTGCTGGGCGCTTGTCAGCGCGGCGATGTCGCTCGCGCGCCGGTGGAGCTTGATGTCGGGCTGACGGCGGATGATGCCGGTCGCCGAGCACGGCGCGTCGAGCAGGATGCGGTCGAAGGGACGACCGTCCCACCACGCGGAGGGATCCTGCGCGTCGCCGGGGCGCACGTCGGCGGCGAGGCCGAGGCGGACGAGGTTCTCGCCGATGCGCGCGATGCGCGATTCGTCGCGGTCG
>DASZYR010000268.1:0-1964 GCA_035545255.1 Rhodanobacteraceae bacterium | reverse complement strand
CGCGAAGTGCAGCATGCCGGCGCCGACGGTCGCGTTCGTGAAGCGGTCGATGAGGATGAAACTGCCCATGTCGCGGTTGTCGGCGTAGGCGTCGAACGCGACCGCGCGATCGAGCGTCAGGTTGCAGACGCCGATCTCGTTGAGGTGAAGCGTCTTCGCCGCGAGATGGTCGAGGCTGTTGACGTCGACGAGGTACTTCGGCTGGCCGAGCGAGGCGCCCTGCGTCGCCGCGCCGATTTTCACGAGATACGGCCGGCCCGGCAGCATCGCGTCCTCGCTCATCCAGACGACGCTGGCCTCGAACTGGTCGGCGAGGCCGGGCGGATCTTCCGACGAGGCGATCACGTCGCCGCGGCTGATGTCGATCTCGTCCGCGAGCGTCAGCGTGACCGACTGGCCGTTGACGGCCTCGTCGAGATCGCCGTCGAACGTCACGATACGCGCGACGCGCGAGGATTTGCCCGAAGGCAGGATGCGTACCGCGTCGCCCGGCCGCACGCTTCCGCCGAGGAGGCGCCCCGAGAAGCCGCGGAACGCGTGATCGGGCCGGTTGACCCATTGCACCGGCATGCGCAGCGTCGTCGTCGCGCCCGGCGGGATCTCGACCGTGTCGAGATGCTCGATGAGGCAGGGTCCGTCGTACCAGGGCGTGTTCGCGCTCGGGCCGGTCATGTTGTCGCCGCGGAGTGCCGAGAGCGGGATGCTGACGATCGCCTCGAAGCCGAGCTTCGCGGCGAACGCACGGTAGTCGCGGTCGATCGCATCGAAGATTTCGCGCGAGTAGCCGGCGAGGTCGAGCTTGTTGACCGCGAGCACGACGCGCTTGATGCCGAGCAGCGAGACGAGATAGCTGTGCCTTCGCGTCTGCGTCAGCACGCCCTTGCGCGCGTCGACGAGGATCACGGCGAGATCGGCCGTCGACGCGCCGGTGACCATGTTGCGCGTGTACTGCTCGTGTCCCGGCGTGTCGGCGACGATGAACTTGCGCCGCGCGGTCGCGAAGAAGCGGTATGCGACGTCGATCGTGATGCCTTGCTCGCGCTCGGCCGAGAGCCCGTCGACGAGCAGCGCGAAATCGAGCGCGTCGCCTTGCGTGCCGAACCGCTTCGAGTCGGCGCCGAGGGCTTCGAGCTGATCGTCGAGCAGCGACTTCGATTCGTAGAGCAGGCGGCCGATCAGCGTCGACTTGCCGTCGTCGACGCTGCCGCAGGTGATGAAGCGCAGAAGATCCATCTGGCGCAATGATGCGTCCGGATTGACCGCGTGCGCGAACTCGGCGTTCATGTGGGCTCGACCCTGGCGTCGTCATTCCCGCGAAAGCGGGAATCCATTTTTGTTGGCGCAAAAAGCAAAATGGATTCCCGCTTTCGCGGGAATGACGGAAGGGTGGGCCACGAAGGCAGGGAAGGAGCGAGCGTCCGCATCAAAAGTAGCCTTCCTTCTTCTTCTTCTCCATCGACGCGCTGCCGTCGTGGTCGATGACGCGGCCCTGTCGCTCGGTCGTGCGCGACGCGGCCATCTCGCGGATGATCGCTTCGAGCGTATCGGCGTCCGATTCGATCGCGCCGGTCAGCGGCCAGCAGCCGAGCGTGCGGAAGCGCACGCGTCGCAGCGCGGGTTTCTCGCCGTCGCGGAGCGGCATGCGCTCGTCGTCGACCATGATCAGGACGCCGTCGCGCAGGACGACGGGGCGCTCGGCGGCGAAGTAGAGCGGCACGATGTCGATGCGCTCGCTTTCGATGTACTGCCAGACGTCGAGCTCGGTCCAGTTCGAGAGCGGAAACACGCGGATGCTCTCGCCGCGGTTCTTGCGCGTGTTGTAGAGGCGCCAGAGCTCGGGACGCTGGTTCTTCGGATCCCACTGATGCTGCGCGCTCCGGAACGAGAACACGCGCTCCTTCGCGCGCGATTTCTCCTCGTCGCGGCGCGCGCCGCCGAACGCAAGATCGAAGCCGTACTCGTCG
>DASZYR010000267.1:0-1880 GCA_035545255.1 Rhodanobacteraceae bacterium | reverse complement strand
GGTTCGCGGCGTGTCGCGTGGACTGATCTTCCGGCGCTCGTCGAGCGTTTGAGCGCCTGGCGATCCTCGCCGGTCGCGGCGCTGGCGATGCTCGGCGCATTCGTCGTCGGCGGCCTCGTCGTGTTTCCGGTGAATTTGCTGATCGCCGCGTCGATCGTCGCGTTCGGGCCGCTCGCCGGCGCCGCGGTCGCGCTGCTCGGCTCGGTCGTGAGCGCGCTGCTGCTGCACGCGGTCGGATCGCTGCTTCCGGAGCGGATCCGCGCGCGCTTCGCTGGCACGGCGGTCGAGCGCGTGCGCGAGCGGATCGCGCGGCACGGGCTCTTCGCCATCGCCGCCGTCCGGCTGCTTCCGGTCGCGCCGTACAGCATCGTCAGCGTCGCGGCCGGCGCGGCCGGCATCCGGCGCATTCCGTACCTCGCCGGCACGGCGCTCGGCATGGCGCCGGGCATCGCGCTTTATGCGATCTTCATCGACCGCGCGCGCGCCGTGATCGCCGATCCACGACCCTTGAGCTGGGCGATGCTCGCGTTCGCGGCATTGCTGATCGCGGCTGCCGCGCTGCTGCTGAGGCGCCTGCGGGGACGCAGACGCGGTGCGCGCGCGTGACGCGGCTGTGCGTCGCGACCTACAACGTGCACAGCGGCGTCGGCGTCGACCGCCGCTTCCGGCCGCAGCGCATCGCCGACGTGATCGGCGAACTCGGCGCGGACGTCGTCGCGCTGCAGGAAGTGCTCTCGCCGGTGCGGGGCTTCGACGTGCACGCGCACCTCGGCGCCACGACGGGATTTCATCTCGCGGCAATGGCGACGATGCAGCTCGCCGGCGGCACGTTCGGGAATGCGCTGCTCTGCCGCTGGCCTATCCTCGATCTCGCCGAGCATGGATTGACGGTCGGCAGCCGCGAGCCGCGCGGCGCGATCGACGCGACGCTCGGGCGCGGCCGGCAGGAGATTCGCGTGATCGCGACGCATCTCGGGCTTCGCAGCGCCGAGCGGCACGAGCAATTGTCGCGGCTGGTCGAGCTCGTCGAGCGGCGGCGCGAGCTTCCGACCGTTCTGCTCGGCGATTTCAACGCGACGCGCGCGAAATCGCGCGAGATCCGTGCGCATGCGGAGCGGCTCGGAACGGCGAGCGTACTGGCGACATTTCCGTCGATCGCGCCGGTGCTGCCGCTCGACCGGATCTTCGCGCTGCACGGCGCGGAGATCGTCGATGTCGCCGTGCATCGAAGCCGGCTGGCGCGCGTCGCGTCGGATCATCTGCCGCTCGTGGCGACGATCGAATGGCCGGATTGAGCGGGGAGGGAGGGTTTTCCCGTTCTCCCGCGTGCGGGAGAAGGTGCCGAAGGCGGATGAGGGACGCTTGGAAGGGCGAACCAGCTTGCCCTCGCCCCCCCCCCTTTGCGGGAGAGGGGGAAAAGACGGGATCAGCATTCGATGACGTTGACCGCGAGGCCGCCGCGAGAGGTTTCCTTGTATTTGTCCTTCATGTCGCGCCCGGTCTCGCGCATCGTCTTGATGACCTTGTCGAGCGAGACGCGGTGTTTGCCGTCGCTCTTCATCGCCATGCGCTGCGCGTTGATCGCCTTGACCGCGCCCATCGCGTTGCGCTCGATGCACGGAATCTGCACGAGGCCGCCGATCGGATCGCAGGTGAGGCCGAGGTTGTGCTCCATGCCGATCTCGGCGGCGTTCTCGACCTGATAGATGCTGCCGCCGAGCGCAGCGGCGAGGCCGCCTGCCGCCATCGAGCACGCGACGCCGACTTCGCCCTGGCAGCCGACTTCGGCGCCCGAGATCGACGCGTTTTCCTTGTAGAGGATGCCGATCGCGCCGGCCGTCAGCAGGAATTCGATGAGGCCATCCTCGCTCGCCTTCGGG
>DASZYR010000266.1:0-3002 GCA_035545255.1 Rhodanobacteraceae bacterium | reverse complement strand
GATTGATCGTGCGGCTCATGGACGAAACCGGAATCGCATGCTTCTCGCCGAATCCGTCGATCATCACGAGCCGTGGCCCGCCGCGCGAGTCGCTGCCGTAGACGACGTTCCACGCGTGCATGTCGCCGACGATCACGTTTGCCGCGAGGAGATCGGCCGAGAACTTCGCGAGCGAGGCGTCGAGCTCGGGAGTGAATCCGCGTTTCGCATAGACCGCTGCAAGCGTCGGCGCGAGCGCGCCGGCCGCATCGACGACTTTCTCCGAGACGAGCCCGAGCCCGAGATCGGTGTCGACGATGCCGAGCATGCGCGCGATCGGCACGTCGATTTCCGGCGCGCGCGCGCGCGCGGCGACGAATTCCTTGAGCTCGCGCAGGTACTGCACGTAATGCCGCGCGCGCGGCAGCCGTTTCGCCCAGCGGCCCGGCGCGTTCCAGCGCTTCTCGATCGCCTCGGCGCGCATGACCTTGATCAGCTCGTTCGCGTGGCGCGGATGCTGGTAGACACTGCGCAGATGGCCGACCGCGATCGGCTCGGCGCCGGCAAGGCGCAGAACCGGCTCGGTCGAGGCAGCATCGCGTTGCATGGTCGGCATCAGGATTCCCGGAGCGCGCATCGTAGCCGCTTTCGGCGTCTCAACCGAGCTCGTCGATGTTCTTCGGCCAGTCATCGTGCAGCAGTCGCGAGAGCGCGCGATCCGCGAGCAGCCTGCCTCCCGTCTGGCAGCGCGCGCAGTAGTTCGTTTCGCTCTCGGCATGGACGATGCGCTGCACGGGCGCGCCGCAGACCGGGCAGGGCAAGCCGTAGCGGCCGTGCACGGCCATCTCTTCGTGGAACGCGGTGACTTTCGCGGGGAAGGCGTCGCCGGCTTGCTCGCGAAGGCGTTCCGTCCACGTCGCGAGCGTCTCGCGCGTCGCGGCGAAAAGCCGTGCGACGTCCCCGTCGGACAATCTCGACGTCAGCGCCAGCGGAGAGAGCCGGGCCGCGTGCAGGATCTCGTCCGAATACGCGTTGCCGATGCCACTGAAGATGTGCGGATCGGTCAGCGCGCGCTTCAGCGTGTGGTTTCGCGCGCGCAGTGCGTGCGCGAAAGCGTGCTGGCCGACCGTCATCACGTCGATGCCGCCGGGATCGAGCGCCGTGAGCGCTTCCTCGCCGGCGACGAGATGCAGGGAGGCGCGGCGCTTGCTGCCGGCCTCGGTCATGAAGAGCGTTCCGTCGTCGAACGCGAATGCCGCGAGCGTATTGCGCGGTTCGCCGGCATCGGCGTCGCGCCAGTGCAGGCGGCCGGCGATCATCAGATGGATGACGAGGAAGAGGTCGCCTTCGAGCCCGATCGCGATCCGCTTGCCGATGCGGCGAAAGCTCGTCACGCGGCGGCCAGCCGCGTCGGCGATCGGCGGAACCGCGGTGCGCAACAGGAACGGATTCCTGAGTCGCACGGACCGGAGAACGCGGCCCGCGATCCGTTCGCGCAGTCCGCCGAGGTAGACCTCGATATCGGGAAGCTCGGGCATGCGTCCGTTCGCGCGCCCGGCTAGCGGCGGCCGCCGACTTCGTCGATGTGCCGCAGCATGTCGGCCGGATCCTCGAACACGCGATAGGCACCCGCGCGCTCGAGCTCCTCGGATGCATAGCCGCCTGAAAGCAATCCGATCCCGAGCGCACGCGCGCGCGTCGCGGCAAGCATGTCCCAGGCGCTGTCGCCGACGACGGTCGACGTCTCGATCGCGACGTCGAGTTTTTTCGCCGCCGCGATGAAGAGATCGGGGTCGGGCTTCGCGTAGCGCACTTCGTCGCGCGTGACGATCGGCACGCGATCGAAGTCGACGCCAAGCGTCTCGAGCACGGGGCGCGCGGTTTCCATGCGACCGCTCGTCGCGATCGCCCACGGAATGCCGGCTTCGGCGAGGTGCGCTACGAGCTCGCGCGCGCCCGGCAGCGGCCGTATCGCCTTCGACCGGCGGTTGTACGCCTGCGCGTGCATGCGGCGCAGGCGCTCGCCGCGCGCGGCATCGATCTCGTGGCCGCTCTCGCGCAGGAGGATGTTCGTCATGAGCCCGCCGCTCATGCCGATCTTGCGGTGGATGCGCCAGACGGAAAGCGGGATGCCTTCGCTTTCGAGCGCTTCCTGCCAAGCGAGCACGTGCTGGTAGACGCTGTCGACGAGCGTGCCGTCGAGATCGAAGAGGAAGGCGGTTTTCGAAGAGTCCATGCGCGCGGCTGCTCCGTTCGATTTGTCGATACTAACCGCAGAGCGTCGCTTTTCCCTCTCCCGCTTGCGGGAGGGTAGGGCGAGGGCGATCTTGCGATAATGTCGCATGCTTGTCCTTCGACGCTTCACTCCGATTGCCCTCGCCCCAGCCCTCTTCCGCGAACGGGAGACGGGGAACAGCGCGTAAGAGGGCAGCAACAACGGCGCTACGCTTCGCATCGTTCCACTCGGAATCCCGCGCATGACCGACGTCTCCGCCAGCCATCTGCGCGGTATCCTTTCGATGCTGCTCGCGGTCGCCTCGTTCTCGATCATGGACGCCAGCATGAAGACGCTCGCGCCGCACTATCCGCCGATGCAGGTGGCAGCACTGCGCGGGCTCGCGTCATTGCCGCTCGTGCTGGTCTGGGTGCTCGTCCATGGCGGCCCGATGCAGCTCCTGCGCGTGCGCTGGTCGCTGCATCTGTTGCGCGGCGTGCTGTCGGTGGTCATGCTCGTCGCGTTCGTCTACGCGCTGAAACGGCTTCCGCTCGCGGAGGCGTATTCGCTGTTCTTCGTCGCGCCGCTCCTGATCACTGCGCTTGCGGTACCGATTCTCGGCGAAACGGTCGGCTGGCGGCGCTGGCTCGCGATCGTCGTCGGACTTTGCGGCACGATCGTCGTGCTGCGGCCGACCGGGCAGGGCATGCTCTCGCTCGGCGGGCTCGCCGTGATCGTGTCGGCCTCGGGCTACGCGCTCTCGGCGATCGCGGTGCGCGTGCTGGGCCGCACCGATTCGACGCAGAGC
>DASZYR010000265.1:0-12948 GCA_035545255.1 Rhodanobacteraceae bacterium | reverse complement strand
AGAATCCCGAGGCAAGCTTCAGGTTCGATTCGGCGCAGTGCGCGACGGATACGCCATTCTCGGCGCAGGCCGCGATCTCGGCGTCGGTCAGTTGAGTCATGTGCACGGCGATCAGATGATCGTTGACGAGGCCGAGCGCCTGCATGCGCGCGAATGGACGCGCGCCGTGCTCGCGCCGGGCATCCTCGACTTCCTGCAGGGTTTCGTGCAGATGGAGGTGCACCGGGATGTCGAGCTGGTCGGAGAGCATGCGGATCCGCGCGAAGCTCTCGTCGGCGACCGTGTACGGCGCATGCGGCGCGAGGCTCGTGCCGATCAGCGGCTCGCCGCGGAATTCGTCGTGGACGGCGAGTCCCTTGTCGAAGTATTCGTCGCGGCTCTTCGCCCACGCGCTCGGAAACTCGATGATCGGAAGGCCCACCATCGCGCGGAAGCCGAGCCGCCGGTACGTCGCGGCCTGGACGTCCGGGAAGAAGTAGTTCTCGTTGCACGAGGTCGTGCCGCCGCGCAGCATCTCGGCAACGGCGAGCTCGACGCCGTCGCGCACGAATCCGGGGCCGATCGCCTTCGCCTCGGCGGGCCAGATGTGCTCCTTCAGCCAGCGCATCAGCGGGAGATCGTCCGCGATGCCGCGCATCAGCGTCATCGCGTTGTGCGTGTGCGCGTTGACGAGACCGGGGATCAGCGCGTGCCCGGGCAGCTCGATGCGCTCGCGCGGCGCGTAGCGCGCGCGAGCGTCTGCGATCGGCAGGATCGCTTCGATGCGACCGTCCGTGATCGCGACGGCATGGTTTTCGAGAACGACGCCGTGCGGCTCGACCGGAACGAGCCAGCGGGGTTCGATGAGCGCGTCGATCGTGCGCGCGGTGTCGGTCATGGCACCGGTCGTCCCTGCCCTTCTGCGTCATTCCGGCGAAAGCCGGAATCCCTTTTGCCTTGGCCGTGTTGCGCTACGAAAAATCAAGATGGATTCCGGCTTTCGCCGGAATGACGACATGGAAGGCTTTCGCCGGCAGTACGGCATGGCCGCCGCGACGTCATTTGACGCGCGAAACGTACTCGCCGGTTCGCGTATCGACCTTGATCGTGTCGCCCTGCGGAACGAAGAGCGGCACGCGGACCACCGCGCCGGTTTCGAGCGTCGCGGGCTTGCCGCCGCTTCCGGCGGTGTCGCCCTTGACGCCGGGATCGGTCTCGGTGATGAGAAGCTCGACGAACGTCGGCGGCGTCACGGTCAACGGCGCGCCGTTCCAGAGCGTCACGATGCAGCTCTCGTTGCCCTTCAGCCACTGCGCGGCGTCGCCCATCGCGGTCTTGTCGGCGGCGAGCTGCTCGTGCGTGTCGGGGTGCATGAAATGCCAGAACTCGCCGTCGGTGTAGAGGTATTCGAGATCGGTGTCGACGACATCGGCGGCCTCGACCGAATCGGTCGATTTCATCGTCAGCTCGACCGTGCGGCCGGTCTTGAGATTCCGGTATTTGACGCGCGTGAACGCCTGGCCTTTGCCGGGTTTGACGTATTCGGTGTCGACGATCGTGCACGGATAGCCGTCCACGATGATCTTCATGCCGTTCTTGACGTCGTTCATGCCATAGCTGGCCATTTTTCTCTTCCTGATTGGTTTTTTTTGCGATCTTCCCTGATCGCCGCTTGCGGAGCCCGCGAACCGGTCGAACGGTCTGCGCGAAATCGGCAAGTCCGGAAGCGGCTGTCCTGGCCGCACTGTCAACAACAGCACGAAAGCGGATGGCCCATTGGCTGATGGCCTAGAATATCGGGTTTCCCGGCCGTCACGGCCGGACCCGAGCCGAACATGATACCCGCTAAACGTCTGCCGGCGCAGCCCGCGCGATGGCAGGAGCTCTGGCGCGACGCGATCCGCGATCCCCGCGAACTGCTCGATCTCGTCGGCCTTTCGCATCGCGGCGACCTCGCCGCCGACGACGCCGGATTCGCGATGCGGGTTCCGCGCGGCTTCGCTGCACGCATGCGCGCGGGCGATGCGCAAGATCCCCTCCTGCTGCAGGTGCTGCCTCAAGCGGCCGAGCTCGGCGACGTGCCGGGGTTCACGCGCGATGCGGTCGGCGATCTCGCTTCGCGTGCCGCGCACGGCGTGCTGCACAAATACGAAGGGCGCGCGCTCCTGATCGCGACGGGGTCGTGTGCGGTCAACTGCCGGTACTGCTTTCGCCGGCATTTTCCGTACGCCGAGGAAACGGCGGCAGCGGCCCGCTGGGAGGAAGCGATCGATCTCATCCGGGACGACGCCTCGATCCGGGAGGTGATCCTGTCCGGCGGCGATCCGCTTTCGCTGTCGACGGCGAAGCTCGCCGAGCTCACCGATCGCCTCGCGCCGATCGCGCACGTGGAGCGGCTGCGCATCCACACGCGCCTGCCGGTCGTGCTGCCCGAGCGCGTCGACGACGAGCTGGTGGCGTGGCTGGGCCGCCTGCCGCTGCGGCGCATCGTCGTCCTGCACGCGAACCATCCGAACGAGCTCGACGCATCGGTGGCCGAGGCCTGCGCGCGCCTCGCCCGGACCGGCGCGACGCTCCTGAACCAGTCGGTCCTGCTGCGCGGGATCAACGACGACGCGGACACATTACGCGCGCTGTCGGAACGATTGTTCACATGCGGCGTCCTCCCCTATTACCTGCATCAGCTCGATCGCGTGCGCGGCGCCGCTCATTTCGAGGTCGACGACGCGCGCGCGCGCATGCTCGCGGACGCGATCCGCGCGGTCCTGCCCGGCTATCTCGTGCCTCGCCTCGTGCGCGAGACCGCCGGTGCTCCGTCGAAGATGCCGTTGTAAAGCCGGCCGGCCCGATGGAAATGCGTGTCCGAATCCGGTAAATAGGTCGATGCCGCGACTCGCGACGCGGCTTGCCGATCACGACCGATCCCGCTTGCTCCGCGCCGAACCGGGCCGGCCGTCCGGCCGGCAGCGGCGTCGCTCGCGACGGCTGCCAGCCCTGAAGCCACCGCCGATGACGAAAACCGACAACATCATCAAGCTGCTCCTGATCGAGGACTCCGTCGAGGAGGCCGAGCAGCTGATCAGCGTGCTGCGCAACGGCGGAATCGCCGTACGCCCGATGCGCGCCGCGAACGAGGCCGACCTCGAGGCGGCGCTGGAGCAGCAGACGCCGGACCTGATCCTCGCCAGCCTGGACAGCGCCGAGCTTTCGCTCGCGGAGGTCGCGGCGGCGGCGAGCCGGGGCGGCAAGGACGTCGCGCTGATAGCGACCGCCCGCACGCCCACCGAAGACCGCATCGTCGCCGCGTTCGTCGACGGTGCGCGCGGCCTCGCGCTGCGCGACAAGCCCGAACACCTCCAGATGATCGTGCGCCGCGAGTTCGACGCGCTCACGACACGGCGCAACGTGCGACGCCTCGAGGCTTCCTTGCGCGAATCCGAGCGGCGCTGCGAGGCGCTGCTCGACTCCTCGCGCGATCCGATCGCCTACGTGCACGAGGGCATGCACGTGCGCGCGAACAAGGCCTATCTCGAGACATTCGGCTTCGAGGATTTCGAGGACGTCGAGGGCATGTCGATCCTCGACCTGATCGCGGCGGACGACGCCGACGATTTCAAGACGCTCCTCAAACGCCTTTCGAAAGGCGAGAAGCCTCCGCAGCGGCTCAACATCAAGGCACAGCGCAGCGACGGCTCGACCTTCGACGCGACGATGGAATTCACCGAGGCAAGCTACGAAAGCGAGCCCTGCCAGCAGATCACGTTCCGCCGGCAGACGATCGACGCGAATCTCGCCGAGGAACTCGACGCGCTGCGCTCGAAGGATCTCGTCACCGATCTTTTCAATCGCCAGCACACGATCGCCGAGATCGAGAACGCGGTCGCGGCCGCGGCCGGCGGCAAGCTCGACCAGGCGCTGCTGCTCGTCGAGCCCGACAACTTCAAGCAGGTGCTCGACGGAGTCGGCATCGGCAACGCCGACGTGCTGCTCGGCGACATGGCCGGCCTCCTGCGTCGCCACCTCGACGAATCCGACATCGCCGGCCGCGTCGGCGAGCATACGTTCGGCGTTCTGGCGACCCGCCGCGGCGCCGACGATGTGCGCCAGCTCGCCGAGCGCCTGCGCAGGGCTTTCGAAGAGCGCATCTTCGACATCGGCAAGCAATCGCTGAGCCTCACGGTCAGCATCGGCGGCGCGCTGATCGGCGAGAAGAACGCGAACGCCCAGACGCTGCTCGCGCAGTCGCAGGGCGCGCTGCGTGCGGCGCAAGGCGAAGGCGGCAACCGCGTGAGCCTGGTCGATCCCGCCGCGCAGGACAAGGCAGCGGCCGAGAAGACCAGGCACTGGCTCTCGCTGATCGACGAAGCGCTCGCGAGCGACGGCTTCGTGCTGTATTACCAGCCGATCGTCAGCCTGCACGGCGCCGAAGGCGAGTTCTATGAAGTGCTCCTGCGAATGAAGGGCGCGAAGGGCGAGATCCTGCCCGGGCATTTCCTGCCGATCGCCGAGCAGCATGGCAAGCTGTCGGCGATCGACCGCTGGGTCATCGGCGCGGCGATCCGATCGATCGCCGAGCGCGAGCGCGCCGGTCACAAGACGACGTTCTTCATCAAGCTGACGCCGCAGTCGCTCGAAGACCAGACGCTGCTCGCGTGGATCGCGCAGCAGTTGAAGAACGCGCGCCAGCGCGGCGATTCGCTCGTGTTCGAGATGCCGGAAAGCAAGGTCGTGACGAGCCTGAAACCGGCTCGCGCGTTCGTCAAAGGCCTCGATCAGCTCCATTGCGGTTTCGCGCTCGAGCAGTTCGGCTCGGGCCTCAACTCGTTCCAGCTCCTGAAGCACATTCCGGCGCACTATCTCAAGATCGACCGCAACTACATGGCGGAGCTCCCGAAGCACAAGGAGAACCAGGAGAAGATCAAGGAGATCTGCGACCAGGCGCACCACGCCGGAAAGCTCACGGTCGCCGAGTTCGTCGAGGACGCCGCGAGCATGTCGATCCTGTTCTCGTGCGGCGTCAACTTCGTGCAGGGGAACTTCCTGCAGGAGCCCGAGAAGGTGATGGCGCACGGATAGCGCTTTATCCCCTCTCCCGCTTGCGGGAGAGGGTTAGGGTGAGGGCAAGCTTGTGCAGCGCCTCACTCCGAAGTGCCCTCACCCCAGCCCTCTCCCGCAAGCGGGAGAGGGGGAACGGCGGTTACGCAGCCTGCGCGCGAAGCGCCGCAATACGCTCGGCAATCGGCGGATGACTCATCAGCAACCTCGCGATCCCGCGCTCGCCCGTGATTCCGAACGCCTGAATCGCCTTCGGCAACGTCGATTGCCCGTCGTCGCCGCCGAGCCGCTGCAGCGCAGAGATCATCGAATCGCGGCCAGCGAGGCGCGCACCGCCTGCATCGGCTCGGAATTCGCGCCAGCGCGAGAACCCCATGACGATGAGAGAAGCGAGAAAGCCGAGCACGATCTGCAGCACGATCACGATGCCGAAGTAGGCGAAGCCGCCGCCCGAATCGCGATTCCCGCTGATCGCGCGGTCGACGAGCGTGCCGATGACGCGCGCGAGGAAGATCACGAACGTGTTGAGCACGCCCTGGATCAGCGCCATCGTGACCATGTCTCCGTTCGCCACGTGCGTGATCTCGTGGCCGAGCACCGCGTCGACCTGCTCGCGATCCATCGACTGCAACAGGCCCGTCGAAACCGCGACGAGCGCGTGATTCCTGCTCATGCCGGTCGCGAACGCGTTCATCTCCGGCGCATCGTAGATCGCGACCTCCGGCATGCCGATGCCGGCCTTCTCCGCATGCGAGCGCACCGTGTTCACGAGCCAGCTTTCGGTCGGATTTCGCGGCTCGGCGATGACCTGCGCGCGAACCGACATCTTCGCGATCCATTTCGACATGGCGAGCGAGATGAACGAGCCGCCCATGCCCATGACGGCCGCCATGACGAGGAGCGCCTGGAGATTGAGGCCGCCGCGGTTGTACGCGTAGACGTCGATGCCGGTGATCCTGACGACGATCGTCAGGAGCAGCATGACCGCGAGGTTGGTCGCGATGAAAAGGATGATGCGCAGCATGGCGGCCCTCGGAAGTGGATGTCGCGCTTGGGAACGTGGGTCCGTTCCGCCGGTTCAAAAGGGTGTCGCGGCGGGGCGGCGTTCGCGAATTCGGTTCGACTCCGGCGCGCGGCGAATGGTTCGCGGCCGCGGTTGAACTGCGAAGTACAAGAAAAGGAAGTACAAGCAAGGAGATTGAAACACGAAGGGCGCGAAGAAAAGCGACCCCGATATTGCATCTCCTCCTCGCGCCCTTCGTGTTTCAATCTTTTTCCTTCTCTCGGTGCTCCAATCTTTTCCTTTCTGCTCGAAGCCCGGCGATGACCCCGACCCCGCCCGCCTACCGCGGCCGCTTCGCGCCCTCGCCGACCGGCCGTCTGCATTTCGGCTCGCTCGTCGCAGCGCTCGGAAGCTGGCTCTTCGCGCGCGCGGCGGGCGGACGCTGGCTCGTGCGCGTCGAGGATCTCGACCCGCCGCGCGAGGTCGCCGGCGCCGATGCCGACATCCTTTCGACGCTCGCCGCGTTCGGCATGGAATCGGACGAGCCCGTGCTCTACCAGAGCCGCCGCGCGGCGATCTATGCCGATGCGCTTGCGAAGCTCGAAGCTCTGGATTCGGTCTACCGATGCTGGTGCAGCCGCAGCGATCTCGATGCGTTCGGCGGCATTCACCCCGCGACATGCATTGCGCCGCACGATGCATCGCGCGCGCCCGCGTGGCGCGTGCGCGTACCCGCCCGCACGATCGCGTTCGACGATGCGATCCAGGGACGCATCGAACAGGACCTGGCGCTCGAGGTCGGCGATTTCGTCGTGCGCCGCGCGGATGGCTGGTTCGCCTATCAGCTCGCGGTCGTCGTCGACGACGCGGCGCAAGGCATCAGCGATGTCGTGCGCGGCGCCGACCTCGTCGACTCGACGCCACGCCAGATCTTTCTCGGGGAGCTGCTCGGCCTGCCGAGCGTGCACCATGCGCATGTGCCGCTCGCGCTGGACCGTGAGGGCCGCAAGCTCGGCAAGCACGAGCGCGCGATCGCGGTCGAGCCCGACGATCCGCTGCCGGCGCTCCGCGCCGCGCTGGCTTTCCTCGGCCAGCCCGTCGCTGCCGAGCGGACGGTGGCCGCGACGCTCGCTGCCGCGCTCGCCGCGTTCGATGCAGGGCGGATTCCGCGCGATCCCGCGACGCCGGCTCCGTTTGCGGCGCTGCGGAAGGAACTTTCATGAAGCCGCGGGCACAATCGATCGACAGAATCTTCCGCTCGCACACGAGGAGAACGAGATGACGACGCGCGTGGCACTGGTTACCGGCGGCACAGGCGGCATCGGCACGGCGATCTGCCGCGAGCTCGCCCGGCACGGACACAAGGTCGCGACGAACTATCGCGACGAGAACAAGACGCGCGCGTGGCAGGAGGCGCAGAAAGCCGCCGGGTTCGATTTCGCGATCGCCCGGGGCGACGTGTCCGATCCGGCCGGCGCCGAGAAGATGGTGCGCGACATCGAGGCGCAGCTCGGTCCGATCGACATCCTGGTCAACAACGCCGGCATCACGCGCGACACGACGTTCCACAAGATGAACGCGGTGCAGTGGCAGGAGGTCATCAACACGAACCTCAACTCGGTCTTCAACGTGACGCGCCCGGTCATCGACGGCATGCGCAACCGCAAATGGGGCCGTATCGTGCAGATCAGCTCGATCAACGGCCAGAAGGGCCAGTACGGCCAGGCGAACTACGCGGCGGCCAAGGCCGGCATGCACGGCTTCACGATCTCGCTCGCGCAGGAGAATGCCAAGTTCGGCATCACGGTCAACACGGTCTCGCCGGGATACGTCGGCACCGACATGGTCATGGCCGTGCCGGAAGACGTTCGCGCCAAGATCGTCGCGCAGATTCCGGCCGGCCGCCTGGGCGAGCCGGACGAGATCGCCTACGCCGTCGGGTTCTTCATCGAGGACAAGGCGCGCTGGATCACGGGCGCGAATCTCGCGATCAACGGCGGGCAGTACATGGGCTGGTAGCGGGGCAAAAGCCGGGATCCGGCCTTCGGGATGATGCGTCGGGAACATCCCGAATCCCGTCATCCCGAATCCCGGCTCTTCCAAAATGCTGCGCAGCAAAGAAACTGGTGCGCCACAGCATATTCTGCTAGCGTTGCGGCATGGCACAACTGCGCACGATCAAGAAGTATCCGAACCGGCGTCTCTACGACACCGAGATCTCGAGCTACATCACGCTCGAGGAGGTGCGCCAGCTCGTCCTCGACAACGAGGAATTCGAGGTCCGCGACGCCAAGACCGGCGACGACCTGACTCGCTCGGTGCTGCTCCAGATCATCTCGGAGCACGAGGAGCGCGGGCAGCCGATGTTCACGACGCACCTGCTCTCGCAGATCATCCGTTTCTACGGTGATTCGCTGCAGGGCTTCATGGGCAGCTATCTCGAGAAGAGTCTCCAGATCTTCCTCGACCAGCAGCAGCAGTTCCGCAGCCAGCTCAACAACATCCTCGGGCAGACGCCCTGGTCGATGCTGAACGATCTGACCGAGCGCAACATGGATCTCTGGAAATCGCTGCAGCAGGGGTTCCTGAACGCGGCGGCGAACAGCGTGCGCAACGGCACGTTCGATCCGACGCAGCCGCAGAAGAAGACGACGAAGCCCTGAAACGTCCCGGGCCAAGAGCCGAATCCGGCGAGGCCCCGAAGCCCGTCATTAACGGCGAAGGCCAGAATCCATTCTGATCTCGAAGCCGAGCCGGAAAATGGATACGGGCTTTCGCCGGGATGACGCCGGCAGCTTGAGCGCGGGATCGTGAAAAATCGCGCCGCCGTTTGACAACCCCCCATCGCGTTTTTAACATCGCGCGCCTTGTGCGCCGCAGCACCGTGCTGCGCCGCACGCCATGTCGCACTGCAAGAGCCATCGACCATGAGCAAGCGCGTCGCCATCGTCACGGGCGGAATCGGCGGTCTCGGCACCGAGATCTGCAAGTACCTCGCCCGCTCCGGCCGCAAGGTCGTCGCCGTGGATCTCGGCTCGCGCGCCGAGCGCGTCGAGGAGTTCCGCGCCGAAATGGCCGAGTTCGGCGACGACGTCGTCTTCGAGTCGCTGAACGTCGCCGACTTCGGCGCCTGCGCCGACCTTGTCCGGAAAGTCGAGGCCGATCACGGCCCGGTCGCGATCCTCGTCAATGCCGCCGGCATCACGCGCGACACCTCGCTGCGCAAGATGACGCCCGAGCAGTGGATCGACGTGCTGAAGGTCAACCTCGACGGCGTCTTCAACATGTGCCGCAACGTCGTCGACGGCATGTCGACGCGCGGCTACGGACGCATCGTCAACATCTCGTCGGTCAACGGCCAGACCGGCCAGTTCGGCCAGACGAACTACTCCGCCGCCAAGGCCGGCATGCACGGCTTCACGATGGCGCTCGCGCGCGAAGTCGCGAAGAAAGGCGTGACCGTCAACAGCGTCTCGCCCGGCTATTGCCGCACCGCGATGGTCATGGCGGTGCCCGAGGACGTGCGCAACCAGATCATCGCGAACATCCCGGTCGGCCGCCTCGGCGAGCCCCGCGAGATCGCGCGCGTCGTCGACTTCCTCTCCGCCGACGACGCCGGCTTCATCACCGGAGCGAACATTCCGGTGAACGGCGGCTACTTCATGGATTTCTGAGGCGTTCGGAAGCCGGAAGTCGTCCGGCTCCCTGGATCGCCTCCTCCCCCGCCGCGACCGCATGCGGCCAAAGATCGGAGGCGCGTTGCCGTAGCGGCCGTTCCGCCACGGCAACGCCATGCGATGGTCACGTCATCATGCAGGAAACTATTCGCCGACCTCGAATCCGTTCGCGAAGAGCCTGTCCGGCGGCTCGGTCGCGACGTTGGTCAGTGCGAACGAAACCGGCGCGATCCCGGAAACCGTCGCGGTCACGACGTAGCTGCCGGCCGTTCCGTTCGCGGTCGCGGTGACCGATGCCGCGCCGTCGCTGCCGGTGACGACGCTCGTCGCCGAGAGCGTGGCGCTCGCGCCGGATGCCGGCGCGGCGAATCTCACCTCGACACCGGAGACGGGATTGCCGAATGCATCGCCGACCGAGACGACGAGCGGGCTCGCGAACGGCGTTCCCACGTCGGTCGATTGATCGTTTCCGGAGACGATGGTGATCGTCGCCGGCGCCGCAGGAACGTTCGTCAGTGCGAACGAGACCGGAGCGAGGCCTGACACGGTCGCCGTCACGACGTAGCTGCCTGCGGTTCCATTCGCGGTCGCGGTGACCGATGCCGTTCCACCGACGGTCACGACGCTCGTCGCCGACAGCGTGGCGCTCGCGCCCGAAGCCGGGGCAGCGAACGTCACTTGCGTACCGGATACCGGATTGCCGAATGCGTCGCTCACCGAGACGGCGAGCGCGTTCGCGAATGGCGTTCCGGCCGCGGCCGTCTGGTTGTTCCCCGAGACGATCGCGATCGCCGCCGGCGCCGCCGGAACATTCGTCAGCGCGAACGAGGCCGGAGCGAGGCCCGACACGGTCGCCGTCACGGCGTAACCGCCGGCTGTTCCGTTCGCGGTCGCCGTGACCGAAGCCGTACCGCCGCCGCCGGTGACGACGCTCGTCGCCGAAAGGGTCGCGCTTGCGCCCGATGCCGGCGCCGCAAACGTCACCTCTGCGCCGGAAACCGGATTGCCGAACGCGTCGCGCACCGATACGACGAGCGGATTCGCGAACGGCGTTCCTGCGACGGCGGATTGGGCGTCGCCCGAAACGACCGCGACCGTCGCCGGCGCGCCCGTGATGCCGGTTCCGGCGAGATGCACGACGACCGAACCGATCGCGCTCGCGACAGCGAGATCCTGCTGCTGCGCTCCGAGCGCCGTCGGCGCGAATGCGTAGGCGATCGTGCACGACTGTGCGGCCTGCAACGAGAAAGGCGCGGCGGGACACGAGCCGCCGGTGCGCGCGAACGGTGCCGCGGGCTCCGCTGGAACGATGCTCGCGAGCGGCGCATTGCCGGTGTTTGCGATCGTGACCGTCTGCGACGCCGAGCTTTCGCCGACGCGCACGCTGCCGAAGTCGAGCGACAGCGGATCGACGGCGAGCACCGGCACCGGCTCCGCGACGTGCAGCGAGACCGGTATCTCGATGTGCGCGTTGCCGGCCGAATCGTCGCTGTCGAGGCAGAGCAGTGCCGAATAGTCGCCCGCGGCAACTCCCGATGTGTTGACCGAAACCGTGACGTCGTCGGTCTGCCCCGCCGCCGTGCTGCCGGAATCGGGCGCGACGTCGAGCCACGGAATCGAGTGCGGATCATCGCAACCGGTCGGCGGTTCCTGAGCGCCCGCGGTGACGGCGCGCAGGAACATCGAGCGATACGCCGGGAAATGCTCTTCGATGTTCGACCACGTGCCGGCGTCGCCCCAGTTCCAGTAGCGTCCGCCCGCATAACCGACGGGCCGGTCGTCCGATTCGTCCGCGGCGAGGTACACGCCGCCCGGATGGAAACGGATTCCGACGTAGAGGCTTCCCGAATCGATCGTCGTGTAGAGCGGCGAGAGATCGTAAGCGCGCCATACCGGCGTCGCGATCGGATATTGCGGAAGATCCGTCGCCGACGCGGCGAGAGCTCCGAGCTCGGTGCCGGGCGCGCCGTCGGGACCGTTGTCGTCGAGCACGACGATCTCGAAATCGAGCGAAGTGACGCCTTGTCCGACGAGCGACACGCAAAGCGCGCCGATCGACGCTGGATACGCGTCCGGCGTGAACTCATCGACGATCATCACGCCTTCCGGCCACGCCGCGTTTCCGCCGTAGGCGTTCTCGACGGTGCCGTCGTCGTGCACGATGATTCCCGGCTCGGCATCGCAATCGAGCGCGCCGGCGGGAAGTGCCGCCGAATACGCCGTCGCGATCGACCAGTGCAGGAATCCGCCGCCGATGTTGCCGATCGTCAGCGTGTCGTCCGCGTCCGCATCGGGCGGCACGTCGAACGAGAACGCCGCCGGCGCAATCTCGATGACGGCGGGCGCCGGCGCGTCGCAGGTCACCTCGACGTTCGTGACGTCCGCGTCGCCGACCGTGCCGCTGCCGTTCTCGACATTGCATTCCTGGAACGGCGCTGGCGGCTCGTCGACGACGACGTCGTAGGTATCTCCCGGCGACATCGCCGACGAGAACGTGAACGCCCCGTCCGCATCGACGGTCAGCGTCTCGCTGCCACCGTCGCCGAGGTCGAGACGCAGCACGAGCCCGCTGCCGACGAGCCCAGTCACGGCGCCGCCGATGCTGTGCGAGAGGCCGCCTTCGTATGCGTCGTATTCGGTTCCTCCGCGCACGAGCCGGATGCCGGGCGATGCGTCGCTCTTTTCCGTCGGCGACGGATTTCCGCCAAACATCTCGTAGGCCCAGGCCATCGACCGCTGCCAGTCGTAGGTCGTCGACGACCAGTACATGTTGCCGGCTTCCGGAAACACGCGCAGATCGACGACGGGACCGAAGCACTGCGCCTCGAAGATGCTGCGCAGCTCCTTCGCGTTCGGAAGACGCCAGTCGTCGTGGCCGAGCCACTGCTGCTCGTTGCGCGCGCGGACTTCCTGCATCGCGTCCTGCCAGTTCATGTGCTGCAGCTCGCCGTCGCAGCGCGGCTGCTCCTCGCCTTCGCCGGCGAAGTCCTGGCCGACGCCGCAGCGCATCCAGGTGAGGCCCGTGCGCGAATCGGTTGCGGTGCCGCTTTCGCCGAACGAGAACGCGCCCGCGGTGCTCGCCGGGATCAGCCGGTTCTCGCGCTTGCCGCAGACCGGCGGCTCGCCTTCGGAGCGCGGCGTCGTGCCGCTGACGGCGCGAACCGGCAGCATGATGCCCTTCGGCTGCTGCGACGCGCTGCCGTCGTCGAAGTTGACGATCCAGACGGACTGCCC
>DASZYR010000264.1:0-12660 GCA_035545255.1 Rhodanobacteraceae bacterium | reverse complement strand
CGCCTGCCGGCACCTTCTCCCGCAGGTGGGAGAAGGATTGATCTTGCCGCACTTCCTGTTTCGGGAAGACGCCGAATTCTGAACGTTTCTATCAATCCTTCTCCCGCAAGCGGGAGAAGGTGCCGGCAGGCGGATGAGGGCAAGCCGCGAAAGCGCTTCTCGCCGCGATCACCCGATGTCGTAGAAAAACTGCTCGCGCACGATCTTCCCGTCGCGCACCTGATACACGCAGATCTCCTGCATGTTCACGCGGCCGCGTCCCTCCATCGTCGCGTCCATCGTCATCACGACGGCGAACCAGTTGCCCACGACGATCGGATCGCCGACCGTGCCGCCGTGCACTTCCTCGATGCCGGCATTGAACTGGCGCCCTTTCTCGCGAATCGCGTCGAGGCCCTTGGCGACGGCGGGCATGCCGCTGCCCTCGATGCCTTCCATCTCGACGCTGACGGCGTCGCTCGAATAAAGCTCGTCCTGCGCCTGCTGGCCTTTGCCTTCGCGGCACAGCTCGACGAGACGCTTGGCGATCTGCTCGGTATCCATGACGCGCTCCTGCGTTTGAGAGAGAGGTGCAGCTTAGTGGGCGAATGCTGACCGCGTGGTGTCAGCAGGCGATGGACTCGACCGGATCCCGCGGTCCGGCGATGGTACGAACCTCCGGTGCGCGAATGCCGGGTCCCCGACCCTTGCGGACCCGTTTCGACGGCGTATGCTCGACGCGCGGAAACGAGGAGGCGTTCGATGAATCTGCCGACGACGTTTTTTGTCCGCCCCGCCGTTCTGCTTACCGGCATCTGCGCATGCTTCGTTGCGCGTAGCGAGGGCGCCGCCGACGGTAAATCGCTCTCCGGCCGCTACGACAATGCCGAACAGGTGAAACCGGACGGTGCCGTTCCGCATGTCGTCATAACGATCGAGCCGACCGCAGAACGCGAGTGGACGCTCTGGAGCGTGCACGTCGAAACCGACGCGACGACGTCTTACGACCAGACCTGGGCGATGCAGTCGCGCAAGGAATACGACGGCAGCTCCGCGTTGATTCCGTACTACCAGTTGAAGCAGGATTCCAGGCCGGACGCGGCGAGGTTCACGCCGGATGGATGGCTGTCGCTCGAAGCGTGTGCGCTGCGCGGCCCGATCGCGAAAGATCGCGTCGAAGGCGTATCCGAAGGCGAGCCCTGCGTCGCGGTGTCGATGGGCGTCGGCGCGCGTCGCGCGCTGCTTCCGGTCGGCTTCGTCCGGGAAGGCGACCGGCTGCACGTCGATCTGAATCTTCGCGGCGTGCGCACGGGCATCGACGCGAAGCGCTAGCTTCGATCGCGGCGCGACAGCGAGTCTATTTCGGCTTCGCGCGCGCGACGCGCTCGGGAAAAGCATCGAGCGCGGCACGCCAGCCCATCTGGAAGCGCGTGCGCGTGTCGAAACCTTTCATGAGCTCGGCGAGACGCCGGTTCAGCGTCGCCGAGGAAATGCCGAGCTCGTGCGCAATCGCCTTGTCGTTGAGCCCGGCGGCGAGAAGCGGAATCAGCGTCGATGCGAAATCCGGCAGTCGCGAGGACGGCTTGCCGTATCGCGGTGTGCCAGACGGCGTGAACGCGATCGGCGTCGAGCGCTCCCACAGACTCTCGAACACTGCGTAGAGCGCATCGAGCAGCGCGGACGAGCGCACGAGCAGCGTCGCGCTGTCCGGCTGCTGCGGGTTCAGCGGAATGAACGCGAGCTCGCCGTCGAAGATCGCGACCTTGAACGGCAGTTCGGGAAATACGCGAATCTCCTCGCCCGATTCGCTTTCCGAGCGCACACGTTCGGGCGCGCCCGGCAAGGCGAGATAGTCGGCGTCGACGATGCTGCGATAGCGCACGCCGCGAGCGCGCGCCTTCTTCTGCGGCGACTGATCCTGCTCGAACGGTGCGTCGAGCCGCGTGATCCTGAGCGGCGGGCGCACCAGCGTCACGACCTCGCGTCGCGCGACGTGCTGCGCCTGCTCGAAGATGCTGCGCTCGGCGTCGCGGCTCGAGACGACCTCGACGATCTCGCCCTGCCCGGCCGCGCTTGGCGCGCGCGCCGCGAGCTTCCTGAGATCCGGAATCACCGCGCGGGCGCGCTCGAGCTCGCCCTTGCGCTGGCTCACGATCGCCTCGACCGCGAACTCCGGCAGCACCGGCAGATAGCGGCGCGGCCGTTCCGGCGCGTGCGTCGCGAGCCCTTTCGCGGCGAGCGCCTCGAGCAGGCGCTGCGCCGTGCGCGGCGCGACCCCGAGCTCGCGCGCGAGCTCGCCGGCATTCGCGAGCCCGCGCGCGAGCAGCAGCCGGTAGCCCTGCTCTTCGTCGGGCGCGATGCCGAGGATCTCGAGCGGGCTCGGGTCCGATGCGGAACCGCGACGATTCATCGGCAGCAGTCTAGCCGTTCATGCGGTCGTTTGACGTTTATATCTCAAGATACAAATCAATCAGCAATCGGCCTTGCTGGTTCCGGCGGCTAACGCCGATACTCGATCGCGAAGTGGCCCTTGCGCGCCTTTGAGCGCGGAGAGGCCGCTCGAATCCGGCAGGATCGCCGTCTGGCGAGATGCCGATGCCGACATCGACATGAAACGAGAAAACCCGGAAACGGGAGGGGTGGACACTGTGGATCCTGCGATGAAACCGGCCCGCTCGCTCGCGGGCGCCGTGCTGCTCGCGCTGGCGCTGCCGACCGCGGCCCTGGCGGCGGCGCCGTTCGATTTTCCGCTGCAATTCCCGTCGGCGACGACGCAGCACAGCCTGCCTTCGGCTCTGCGCCCGGCACTCGAGCGCGCGATCGTGGCCGATCCCGACGCCGTCTGGCTCGAGACGAAGATTCTCGCGGCGGACGGCCAGGCGGACGATCTGTTCGGCTTTCGCGTGCTCGTCGCCGGCGACACCGCGTTCGTCAGCGCGCCGGCGCCGATCTACCGGCCCGGCAAGGTCTACGTGTTCGAGAATTCGGGCGGCGGCTGGACCGCGACCCAGACGATCAGCGCGACGCCGACATCGGCGCCGCCGCCCGGCTGGTCCGATTTCTTCGGCTGGTCGCTCTCGCTGTCCGGCGACACGCTGCTCGTCGGCGCGCCGTTCATGCTCGATCCGATGGCCGGCCCGATCGGCGCCGTCTACGCGTTCACGAATGACGGCGGCACCTGGACGCAGACGCAGGAGCTCACCGCATCCGACGCCGCGGCAACCGATTATTTCGGCTGGTCCGTCAAGCACGTCGGCGACACGGCGGTGGTCGGCTCGAACAGCCACAACCGCGGCGCGAACGGTACCGAAGGCGCCGCTTACGTATTCACGCGAAGCGGCGGGACCTGGACCCAGACGCAGGAGCTCGAAGGCAGCGACAGCACGCCCGGCGACGGACGTCAGTTCGGCAGCGCGATCGCGTTCGACGGAACGACCTTGCTGATCGGCGCGCCAAGCTCCGACTGGAACTCGACAGGCGTCTATATTCCGGGCGCGGTCTACGTGTTCGCGAACAGCGGCGGAACATGGGCCGAGACCGAGCGCCTCGTTCCGGGCGACAGCGCCGACGGCGACCAGTTCGGCTATTCGGTCGCGCTCGACGGTGCGAATGCCGTGATCGGCGCGCCGGCCGCGAACATCGGCAAGAACAGTCATCAGGGCGCCATCTACGCGTTCGACGGATCGAGCGGCAGCTGGACCGAGCTCGTCAAGCTCGTCGCCGACGACGGCGTCGCATACGATCAGCTCGGCCAATCCGTCGCGATCGACGGCGACATGGCGCTCGCCGGCAGCTGGAGCCACAACGACGATCCGGAAGGCACGCCGCCGCCGCCGAAACCCGGCGTCGCGTATCTCTACACGGCCTCGCACGGCACCTGGAATTTCTCGACGAAATTCACTGCGAGCGACGGCAGCGACGGCGACTCGTTCGGCTGGGACGTCGCGATCGACGGCACGACGCTCGTCGTCGGCTCGCAGGGCACGGTCGGCGGCAACGAATTCCAGGGCGCGGCCTACATCTACGCGCCGGGCGAGCCGCCGGTCGCCGACGTCGCTCCGACCTCGCTCGATTTCTCGCTCGCATCCGGCGCGAGTGGAACGGCCACGCTCTCGATCTCGAACCGCGGCGGCAGCGCTCTCGACTACACGATCTTCGAAGGCGGCGAAGACTGCTCGGCGTCCGCGGACATCCCGTGGCTCGCCGAGGCGCCGGAGAGCGGCACCGTCGCGAGCGGCGCGTCGCAAGACGTCACGGTGACGGCGAGCGCGGACGGTCTCGATCCCGGTTCGTACGCGGCGCTGGTCTGCGTCACGACGAACGATCCCGATCACGGCCTCATCGGCGTGCCCGCGAGCCTCACGGTGACGGCCGATGACACGATCTTCGTCGATGGTTTCGACGGCGCGCCCTGAACGTCCGCATCGCGCGATTGCGAGCGGTCGAGCGACACGCCGAAAACCGCCGCCCGGCCACGGGCGGCGGCGGTTCCCGTCGACGAGACCGAAGCATCGCGCCGTGTGCAGCCGCGTGATCTAATGCGCGCCGGGGCCTATAGCTCAATGGTTAGAGCAGGGGACTCATCGAGAAGGTGCCGCCGCGTGGAAACACGCGGATGGAATCGGGACGAATTCAGGGAAACCGTCCGGTCAGGCCGACGGCAATCCTGAGCCAAGCCGGCGGTGCACCGCCGGAAGGTGCAGAGACTACCTGAGGGCTTCGAGCGCCCTTGATGACAGGCAAGAGCGTCCCGCACCCCACCAGCGCATCGGGCGATCGATCACGCTGCGGGTGAAGAGATAGTCCGCGCCGGCCGGAAACGGTCGGAGTTCGCGAATCCCTTGGTTCCAGGTTCGAGTCCTGGTGGGCCCACCAAACCCGAAGAAGCCGCGCAGCATGCGTTCGCGCGCGGCAACGCCGCGATGGCCGCCAGGACCATGGGTCTTCCGTGCGGATCCCGGTCTTTCTCCCGGGAACGACGAAGGCCGTGGACGAGTGGCGAACCTCCCGGCGGCATAAAAGCTGCCGGTCTTCGGCCCTGAACCGCTTGCTCGTCACCGCGATCGCACCGCCCGCCGCCAGATCGACGGTGCGGCATCGAGCTAGCGATCGAACGCGCGCGCTCCGCCGACGAACACGTCGCGTACGCAAAGCGCGTCGTCGAGCACGACGAAGTCGGCGCGCAGGCCCGGCGCGATGCGGCCGGCCGCATTCGCGATGCCGAGGAAATCGGCGGGATACGCCGACGCCATGCGCAGGGCCTCGTCGAGCGCGATGCCGAGCGAGGCCGTCGCGTTCTGCACGGCGCCCGCCATGTCGAGCGCAGAACCGGCGAGCACGCCTTCGGGCGTTTCGCAGCGGCCGTCACGGCAAGCGATCGTGACTCCGCCGAGCGTGTACGTGTCGATATCGCTCCCGACCGGCGGCATCGCGTCGGTCACGAGGAAGAGCTTCCCGCGCGGCTTCGCGGCGAGCGCGACGCGCAGGCTCGCCGGATGCACGTGATAACCGTCCACGACGATGCCGCACCAGCTTTCCGAATCTTCGAGCGCGGCGCCGACGACGCCGGGCTCGCGGCCGGTCAGCGGCGACATCGCGTTGTAGAGATGCGTGAATCCGCGCAGGCCCGCATAGAGCGCGGCGCGCGTTTCGGCATAGCTCGCCGCCGTGTGGCCCGCCGAGACGATCACGCCACGTTGCGTCAGCGCGCGGATCGTGGTCGGCGGAATGCGCTCGGGCGCGAGCGTCAGCAACGTCACGCCGCTTGCGAGCGAAGCCACGAGATCGATCTCCGCGGCGTCGGGCGTGCGGAATTTCGCCGCGTCGTGAACGCCGCGCCGCGCCGCGGCGAGGTACGGCCCTTCGAGATGGATGCCGAGCACGCCGGGAACGCCGTCGCGGATCGCTGCATCGACGGCCTCGATCGCCGCGCGCATGACATCCGCGTCGTCGCTGATCAGCGTCGGCAGGAAGCCGGTCGTGCCGAAACGGCGATGCGCTTCCCCGATGCGGCGGATCGTCTCGACCGTCGGGGCGTCGTTGAACAGAGCGCCGCCGCCTCCGTTGACCTGGCAGTCGATGAAGCCGGCGACCAGGTATCGTCCGGCGAGATCACGCGCGTCGAAGTCGCGCAGGCGCGCATCGCCCGCGGCAACGACCGCATCGACGCGGCCGTCCTCGACGAGTACGGCTGCGTCGTCGCGAAAGCCGTCGACGGTCAGCACGCGCGCGTTGACGAATGCCTCGGCCATCAGATCGTCTCGGTCACCTTGTCGAGATGCGGCGGCCGGTCGGGATCGCGGCCGCGCCGCACCGCGAGCGCATTGACCGCTTCGTAGAAACGGTGCACGGCAATCGGCGGCGTGCAGGCGGGATCGCTCGTCCGCGGCAGCGGCAAGGCATCGTCGCCGCAGCCGATGAGCCACACGCGCGCGCCGCGCGCGCGAAACGCCGCGGCGATTCCGAGCGTGCTCGCTTTCGTGTCGTCGTCCTGCACGAAGAACACGACCGGAAAATCGCTCCCCACCAATGCCATCGGACCGTGCTGCACCTCGGCCGCGCTGAACGCCTCGGCATGGATGCCGCAGGTTTCCTTGAGCTTCAGCGCGGCCTCCTGCGCGGCCGAAAGGCCAAGGCCGCGACCGACGACGAAAAGGCTCCGTGCATCGGCGAGCCCGTCGACGAGCACGCTCCAGTCCATCGCCGCGTCTTCGCCGAGAGCGGCCGGGACGCCTGCGAGCGCGCCGCGAAGCGAGCCGTCGTCCTTCCATTCGGCCGCGAGCTGGAGAATCGCCGACAGCGAGCAGAGATAGCTCTTCGTCGCGGCGACGCTGAGCTCGGGTCCCGCGCGCAGCGGAATCACCGCATCGGCAGCGGACGCAAGCGGCGATGCTTCGACGTTGACCATCGCGACGACGCGCGCACCTGCGCGCTTCGCGGCTTCGGCCTGACGCACGAGATCGGGGCTCTTGCCCGATTGCGAGATCGCGAGGAAGAGCGTGTCCGAAAGATCCTGCTCGGCCGCGTAGATCGACTGCACCGACGGCGCGGCCGACGTCGTCGGGATGCCGAGTCGCGTCTCGAACAGGTACTTCGCGAACGTCGCCGCATTGTCGGAGCTGCCGCGCGCGCCGGTCGAGACGAGCCGCGGCGGATTCGCGCGCAAGCTGGCTGCGAGCTCGCGCACGACAGCGCGGTTCGCTTCGAGCTGATGCGCGATCGCGCTCGCGGATTCGGCGATCTCGCGATGCATGCGCGTCGCGTGGGGCGAGGGCGGTTCGGGTTTTTTCTGCGGGATCACGGAAATTCGTCCGGAAAAATCAGTTGCCGTTCACGAGTCTGACGCGTGCCGTGGAATCGCGGATGACCAGCTGCGGACTGAAGCCGCGATTCGCGGGCGCGGCCGAGCCCGCATGCGGTTTCAATTCGGCGATGAGTCGCAGCGCCGCGTGGCGCGCGATGTCTTCGGTCGCCTGCTTCGCGGTCGTGAGCGCGGGCCACGACTGCTTGGAAAACGGCGAATCCTCGAAGCCCGCGATCGAAAGCTCGTACGGCACGTCGATGCCGCTCGACTTCGCCGCCGCGAGCACGCCCGCGGCGATTTCGTCGTTCGAGCCGAAGATCGCGGTCGGACGCTCGCGCAGCGCGAACAGGCGGCGCGCGCCGCGGAAACCGTCGTCGAACGAATAGTCGCCGGGGATCACGAGCTTCTTGTCGAGCGGGATGCCGTAATCCTTGAGCGCGGCCTCGTACCCCTTGAAGCGCTCCGGGCTCGAGCGATGCGCTTCGCCGCCCCAGAGGAATCCGATGCGCTGATGGCCGAGCTGGATCAGGTGCTCCGTGATGTCATAAGCGGCGTCGCGGTCGTCGACGTAGACGCAGGGATAACCGTCGTTCGGATCCTCGGCCGCCGAGATGATGCGCACGAAGCGGATGCCGTTCGCGGCGAGATACTTGATGAGATCCATGCGCTCGGACATCGGCGGCGCGAGCACGAGCCCCGCGAGCCGCGCGCGGCGCACGAGCTCGTGCAACTCGTCGGCGAGATCGGGCACGGTCGAGTCGCACGGATGGATCTGGAGGCCGAAACCCTGATCGCGGCACGCGGCGAGCACGCCGTTCTGCACGCTGATCACGTAGTACGGGTTCGGGTTGTCGTAGACGAGTCCGAGCGCATACGACATCGCGGTGCGAAGACTTCGCGCCGACTGATCCGGCTCGTACCTGAGCTCCTCGATCGCGCGCTGCACGCGATCGCGTGTCGGCCCGCGCACGGAAGCTTCGTTGTTGATCACGCGCGAGACGGTCTTCAGCGAGACCTTGGCGCGATGGGCAACGTCTTTGATCGTGGGTCGGTGCACGGGCTTCGGTTTCAAAAGCGACGACGCATCGTAGCGTGGCTTTCACCTCTCCCGCTTGCGGGAGAGGCCGCGCGCAGCGCGGGTGAGGGAAGGGCGGAGTGGGGCGCTTCACTCCGATTGCCCTCACCCCAGCCCTCTCCCGCAAGCGGGAGAGGGGGAACGGCGCGCAAGCGGGAAGGCATCACGGCTTGCGCATTCCGACCGCGTGCCCGCGCCAGCCGTAATAGAGGATGTACGCGTAGCACGGCACCATGATCGCCGCGAACACGAGCTGGAAATCGTGGTGCTCGCGCAGCACCGCGAACGTCTGCGGAATGATCGCGCCGCCCGCGATGCCCATGATGAGCAGCGCCGAGCCGGTTTCGGTGAGGCGGCCGAGGCCGGCGATCGCGAGCGGGAAGATCGCGGGCCACATCATCGCGTTCGCGAAGCCGAGCGCGGCGACGAACGCGACCGACGTGTAGCCGGTCGTCGCGTATGCGCCGAGCGAAAGCACGATGCCGAGCGCTGCCGACAGCAGCAGATAGCGTTCCTGCGAGATGAAGCGAGGAATCGTGAGCAAGCCGACCACGTAGCCGACGAGCATCGCGGTCAGCGTGAACGACGTGAAGAATTTCGTCTCGTCTGGCGGAAGCCCGAAGCCGCGGCCGTAGGTGCCGATCGCATCGCCGGCCATGACCTCGACGCCGACGTAGACGAAAAGGCAGAGCACGCCGAGCCAGAGATGCGTGCACGAGAAGATCGAGCGCGCGTCGATGTGCGACGGCGCACGATTCACCTCTTCGGCGCGCACTTCGGGCAGCGGCGATTTCGCGATCCAGAAGCCGAGCGCCGCAAGAATCGCAGCCATCACGAGATACGGAACGTGGATGCGCGCGGCGAACGCGTCGAGCAGCTGCACGCGGGTCGCAGGATCCGCCGCCTGCACCTCTGCCTTCAGGTCGCCGAGGCCGTGCATGACGAGCGCGCCGATCACGAGCGGCGCGAGGATGCCCGCGACCTTGTTGCAGATGCCCATGAACGCGATGCGTTGCGCCGCGCTTTCGATCGGCCCCAGGATCGAGATGTACGGATTCGCGGCGGTCTGCAGCAATGAAAGGCCCGCGCCGATCACGAACAGCCCGGTGAGCGCGCCTGGGTACCAGCGCCGCACGACGAACTCTCCGAACACGAGCGCGCCGACGGCCATGACGACGAGCCCGATCGCCATGCCTTTCTTCATGCCCGTGCGTTTCAGGATCCACGACGCAGGCAGCGCGAGGAAGAAGTACGAGAGATAGAACACCATCAGCACGAGGAACGCGTTCACGGTGTCGAGATCGAACGCGAGCTCGACGAACTGGATCAAGGGTCCGTTGAGCCAGGTGACGAATCCGAAGATGAAGAACAGGAGGCCGATGATCATCATCGGCGCGCGGTAGTCGCGTGCGGGCGACCCGACGGCGGCGCTCATCGACATGCGGACGATTCCCCTCGTGACGTTCGGCGCGCGATGACGGCCGTGCTCGCGATTGTCCACTCGAAGAACTCGATTATCAACGTTGTCAAGACAGGACGATGCCGCAGCGTAGGCGGCGCATGTTCCGGCGCTTTTGCCTTGTTTTGCCGCTGTCTGGCATCGCGTAACGACGCGGAAAATGCCGGGAAGTCACCGCCAACTGGTTGTCCGGAAACATTATTGCAATGCAATATTGACAACGTTGTCATGCGCTCGGAGACTGCGCTCGCCGAACCGGCCGTCGAGAGCCGTGCGGCGGCGGTGATTGCGGAGGGGAAGAGAGTGGGCAGATCGACGAGCCAGCGCGGCCTTGCCCGTGCTCACGCGACGGCGCTGATCGCGGCCGACGTCGGCGGCACGCACGCACGCATCGCGCGGCTCGAGCCGGGTTTCGCGGGTCGTGAATTCGCGATCGTCGAGTACCGCAAGTATTCCTGCGCGGATTTCCCGAGTCTCGCCGCGATCATCGATGCTTTCCGCGCCGACGCGGGGAGCCGCGACATCGACCGCATCGCGCTCGCAGTCGCGGGCTACGTCATCGACGACGCGGTAGTCAACGTCAATCTGCCGTGGCCGGTTTCGGTTTCCGGCTTGCGCGGTGCGCTCGGCGTCGAAGAACTCGCGATCGTCAACGATTTCGAAGCCGTCGCGCACGCGATCGGTCATGTCGACGAATCGTCGGCGATCCTGTTGAGCGGTCCCGCGCGCGCGACGTCGCGCGGCCCCGTGCTCGTCGTCGGTCCCGGCACGGGTCTCGGCGCCGCGCTGCGCATTCCCGATGCGGGCCGCGCGATCATTCTCGCAACCGAAGCGGGCCAGGCGACGCTCGCACCCGAAACCGATCGCGAATTCGCGATTCTCGCCGAGCTTCGCAAGCAGGGTTCGCGCGTGCAGGTCGAGCACGTCATCTCGGGCACGGGTCTCGTCAATCTGCATCGCGCGATCGCTTCGCTGCGCGGCGTTGCCGTGCCCGAGCGATCCGCGGCGGAGATCACCGCGGCGGCGCTCGCGAAGAGCGATCCGGTTGCGGTCGAGACCGCGGACGTGTTCTGCGGCTGGCTCGGCGGCGTGCTCGGCGATCTTGCACTGGTCTACGGCGCCGAAGGCGGGATCTGGCTCGCGGGCGGCGTGCTGCCGCAGATGAAGGATCTCGTCGCACGGAGCACGTTCGTCGCGCGCTTCCTCGACAAGGGCGTCATGCAGGGCGTGCTCGCGCGAACGCCCGTGCGCCTCGTCGAGCACGCGCAGCTCGGCGTGATCGGCGCGGCGAGCTGGTATTTCGGCCGCCATCCGGCCGGATCGAGCGGGGCGCGCGAGGAAAGCCATGCCTGACGCGCGCGATCGCGATTCGTTTCGAGGAGTTTCATCGATGCAGCACCACGAGCCGGCGAAGCGATGCGAGGACGCGCACGCGAGCCGATACAACCACGAGAGGGGAATGTCATGACGTGCCGTAAGAGCCTGTTGTCAGCGAGCATCCTCGCCGGCTTGAGTTTCGCGAGCGTGCTGTACGCAGAGGAAGCGCCGGCGCCCGCCGCCGGTCCCGCGGGCGCATCGCAGGATGCGACCTCGTCGACGAGCAGCGAGGAGATGGAAACGATCGTCGTGCGAGGCATCCGCGAGAGTCTCAAGCGCTCGCTGGAAACGAAGCGCGACGCCGACGCGGTCGTCGACGCGATCACCGCCGAGGACATCGGCAAGTTCCCGTCGACGAACGTCGCCGAGGCGATGGCGCAGATTCCGGGCGTGACGATCGACCGCCGCTTCGGCCAGGGCGAGCGCGTCAGCATCAACGGCACCGACCCGAGCCTCAACCTGACCTTCCTCGACGGCCATCCGGTCGCGGAGACGACGTGGCTCTACGGCGAGCAGCCGAACCGCGGCTTCGACTACACGCTGCTCGCGCCGGAGATCCTCGGCAAGCTCGAAGTGTACAAATCGCCCGAGGCGCGCCTTCCCGAAGGCAGCGTCGGCGGCACGGTGCTGATGCATACGCGCGATCCGCTCGACCTTCGCGCGAACACGATCTCGGGCTCGATCGGCGCGACGTACGGCGATCAGTCCGACACGACGAAGCCGAATGCGTCGTTCCTCTACAGCTGGAAGAATCCCGAATCGACGTTCGGCGCCGCGTTCTCCGTGCAGCACTACGAAGAGAAGGTCGATCGCCAGGGCGAAGAGATCTTCGGCTACAGCCCGGTGTCGAGCCTCTCGGCGAGCCCCGCGGTCGCCGAAGGCATCGCGAACGGCTCGCTGAACCCGAACGATCTCGTGCCCCAGGAAATCAACGCCGCCTACTTCCAGCAGACGCGAAAGCGCGACAGCGCGACCGTGAATCTCCAGTGGAAGCCGAGCAACGAGCTCGAGTTCGCCGCGAAGGGTCTCTTCATCCGCGAGAACTTCAACAACTTCAACCAGTCGATGTACGGCTTCACGTCGCAGACGCCGCTCAACATCACGAGCCTGACGTCGAACGGCCACGGCCTCATCACCGGCGGCCATTCGTGCGGCAACGACGATCCGGATTGTCCCGGCCTGCCCGACAACGGCGGCACCGGTCCCGTCAACACGTATCTCGACAACCAGGCGCGTTCGTCGATCGTGAAGACGTACGGCCTCGATCTTTCCGGCGCGTATCACGGCGAAGGCTGGAACCTCTCGGCGCAGGGCGGCTACAGCCGCTCGAACAACACCGACAACACGCAGGCATTCATCGAGCCGTATTACAACGGCGGCTATTCGTGGGATGTCCGCCGCGGCATCACGTTCGACGATTCCGCCGCGGCCGCGGACCCCGCGAACTGGCACGACGGCGACACGCCG
>DASZYR010000263.1:0-2497 GCA_035545255.1 Rhodanobacteraceae bacterium | reverse complement strand
CGAGCGCGTCACCGTCTTCCGGTTTCACCCGCATGGGAATTAGCTCGACCTATTTCGCGGCGTGGCTTTTGCCCGCGCTCGCGGGCGGCGGCGCATGGCTTGCGTTGAACGGACGCGATCGTTCGGCCGGCGATGCCGCGTCGGCGATCGGCGCCGGCTGGCTGATCGGCATCGTCGTCGCTGCCGAGTGCGCGCGCCTGGCGGCGCAAGAGCACGCAAATCAGGCATTCGCCGTCGCATGGCCGTGGCTTGCCGGTTTCGGCGCGCTCGCATGGATCGCCGCGTTCGCGCGCCTGCGTCCGCTCGCCTGGCCCGGGCGTCTCTCGTCCTCGCCTTCCTCGGCGACGATGCGCCTCGCGTGGTGGCTGCTGCTGCTCTGGATCGTCCTGCGCTTCCACTCGCTCGGCGACGAGGCTTCGCTGCGTCCGGTCTTTCCGTGGGATGCGTGGTCGGCCTGGGCGATCAAGGCGAAGACGTGGTTCCTCGCGGGACGCGTCGAGCCGTACGTCTCGATGCTCGACTGGCTGGCGCATCCCGACGCTGCGTTGCGGACGGCGGCTTCGTGGAATTATCCCGAGCTGCTCGCATGGATCGAGCTCTGGTTCGCCGGCGGCGCGATGGCTTGGAACGAGCCGCTCGTCGATCTCGCGTGGTGCGGCGCGCTCGCGGCTTTTGCGCTCGCCGCCTATGGCTACTGGCGTGCGCTCGATCTCGCGCCGTGGCTTGCGCTCGTGCTCGTCTACGCACTCGTCTCGCTGCCGCTGATCGACGCGCACGTCGCGCTCGCCGGCTATGCGGATCTCTGGATCGCCGTGACCCTCGGCCTCGCTTCGCTCGCGTGGGCGCGCTGGCTGATCCGCCGCGAGCGCGGACAATGGGTGCTCGCGATCGCCGCGGCGCTTTGCCTTCCGGCGATCAAGCTCGAAGGACGCATCTGGCTGTTCGTGTTCGCTCTGTTCGTGCTCGTCGATGCCGTGCCGTTGCGCCGGCGGAGCCGGATGATCGCGGGCATTGCGGTGCTCGTCGCGCTCGCCGGCGTCGCTCTGGTCGCGGCGGGCGCCGTCGTCATCCACGGCAATCGCATCGGCGTGCCTTCGATCGGCACGTTCGAGCTTGCCTGGCACGGCGTCGGCGGCGCGCTGGCAGCGAGCCTGTTCACGCTGCCGAACTGGCATCTCTTCTGGTATCTCGTGCCGCTGCTGATCGTGCTGCGCCGACAGCGGTTCCGCGACGATCCCGCCGCTCGCTCGCTCGGCCTCATGCTGCTGATCGATTTCGCGCTGCTGCTCGCGCTGTTCTTCCTGACGGGCGCGTCGGCCTGGGCCGAGGATTTCACGAGCGCCAACCGGCTCATTCTCCAGCTCGTTCCGAGCGTCGTCGCGCTTGCGGCCGTGTTGCTGCGGCCGATGGACGAGCGTGCCGCTACCGTCGCCGATCGGCGTACAGCGCAAGCCACGCCTGCGCCGCGCGTTCGAGCGTGAAGCGGTTTTCCCATCGCGAACGGCCGCCGGTCGCGAGGCGACGGCGCAGGGTCGCATCGCCGATCGAGCGGATCGCCGCGGCGAGTGCGTCGACGTCGCCGGGCGGGACGAGCAAGCCCGATTCGCCGTCGACGACGACCTCGCCGATTCCCGATCCCGGAATCGCGCTCGCAATGACGGCCAAGCGCGCGCGCATCGCTTCGAGCAGCACGAGACCGAATGCTTCGCCGCGATCGAGCGAAGGCAGCACGAGCGCGTCGGCGGCTGCGTAGGCGCCTTGCAGCGTTGCATCGTCGACCGCGCCGGCGAAGCGGATGCGGCCGGCGACGGCGGACGCGGCGGCCAGGCGACGCAGCGCTTCGGCCTGCTCGCCTTCGCCGATCAGCAGGAGCCGTGCGTCGGACGCTCGCGTGAGCGCATCGATCAGGACGTCGAAGCCCTTGTAGTGGCTGAGGCGTCCCACCGCGAGCAGCCGCAGGCCGTCGCCCGCCGGCCAGAGATCCGGGCGCGCTTCGGGCAGCTCGACGTCGCCGGCGCCGAGCGGGATCACGCTCGCCTTGCCGCGCCACGGCGCGAGCGCCGCGCTTGCATCGAGATAGGCGCTCGATGTCGCGACGATCGCGCTCGCGCGTCTCAGGATCGCCTGCTCGAACGGTCGATAGAACGCATAGCCCGCGCGCAGGCGCCAATCGAGCGCATCGGGCGGGATGTCCGCGTGCCAGTGCACGATCCATGGCGTGGTTCGTGCGGCCGGGCTGGCGAGAAGAGCGAAGGCGGATGCGTTCGGCAAGTGCACGTGGAGCAGCTCCGGCCGGACCTCGCGCAGCGCGCGCGCGAGCGCGATCGGGAATGTCGGACTGATCGGCGTGTAGACCGGCGCGGCGATGCAGGCGACTCGCCGCACGTCGACGCCGGCGCGCGTTTCGCGCGTCGTGCGCCACGTTCGCGGGCGCTGGTGCACGAGCGCGGCAACCGCATGTCCGCGTGCAGCCATCCATTCGCAGAGCGCCTGCGTC
>DASZYR010000262.1:0-6653 GCA_035545255.1 Rhodanobacteraceae bacterium | reverse complement strand
CGAAAGGTCGGGCTGAAGACGCTCCTACGGCGTCCGCGAGCGTGAGGATCCCTACAGCGCGGCCTGCGGCGGATAGACGAGCCGCCGGATGCCGGCATGATCGTAGCGGCGCGCCGAGATCGGATGCGCGCGCACGAGCAGCTTTTCCGCTCTCTCGATCGTGCTCGCGTCCGGCGCATGGACAAAGAGGAATCCCGCGCCGCGCTCGGCGAGCTTGCGGTCGTCGTCGACGTAGCCGAGCTCGGTGCCGAGGAAGCTCGCGAAGCCGATCTTGAAGCGCTCGAGCCACGTCGCGCCTTTCGTCGATTCGAGCGTGCGCGTGACGAACGGGCCGGTCGCGCTCGCGACCTCGTCGTCACCGAATCCGGCTTCGACGAATTCCTTGCGCACGTAGTCCGCGCGCTCGGGCGTATCGAACGCGGCGACGATGTAGTGGAGCGGATAGAAGACGCCGAACGAGCGGTCCTGTTCCTTGAAGAACTGCCAATGCTCATGCTGCATGGTCGTGCTCCGCAGACGAGGCTATGGCGAGCCTAGATCGGTGCTGCGGACTCGTCGATGAACGAATGGCCGATGTCGCAGCGGCGTCGTTCGCGCAAGCGGCGCCGAGGAAAGCAGATTCGGTTAGCAGCGGCCGGCATTCACGAAATCCCCAGGCACAGGAGTCGCCGCCTGCGGCAAGCGCCCGACGTTATCCGCGGAAGGCACGAGAGACGCGGCCGAGCCTGATCAATGCTTTGCTTCGACCGCGCGCACGGGAATCGGCACGTTGCAGAGATCGATCCTCCCGGCCGGCACCTTGTACCAGTCGTCGCGGCGGTTGCGCCGCGATTCGACGAGCGCGGCGAACGTCGCGGTGTCGGTGCGCAGCACTTCGAGCGGCGTGCGTTCCGCGACCGGCACGTCGGCGGCCAACCGCGCCGAGCGGATCGGCACGCGCTGCTCCGGCTTCTCGTAGAAACCGAGCGCGCCGGTTCCGCGCGGCAGCGCGGACAGGAGCTCCATGCCCTTCACGACGCGCCCGACCAGCGCGATGTTGCGATCGAGTTGCCGAGGCGCGTGACCGATGACGACGTAGAGCTCCGAGCCGGGACCCGTTTCGGGACCGACGTCGCGCCCGGCACCGACCATGCCGTAGCAGTGCGCGAGCCATGTCTTGCCGGATTTCCCGTCGCGCGCAACCGGAAAGCCGTTCGAGAATCCGACTTCCGGCGCGTAGACGTCGCCGTCGGGCAGCGGCGTGAACGCGAGATCCTTCGCGATGTCGCGCTCGAATTCGGGCGCGACCGTCTTCGATGCCTTGCCGAACGGATGCGCCTTGTCGGGCTTGTCGCCTTCGGGATCGCCCCACTGGGTCACGAAGTTGTCCTGCACGCGCAGGATCGCGAGCCCGTCGAAATAGCGCTGGCGCACGAGCGTGCGGATGTTCGTCGCGTGCAGCGGCGCGTAGTCGGGCGCAAGCTCGATGACGACGCGGCCGGCGGCAAAGTCGAGATAGAGCGTGTTCTCGGGATCGAGTGCTCGCCAGTCCGAAGGCTTCGATGCGGCGAGCACGTCGGCCATCGTCTTCGGCTTCGCGGACGTGCCGCTGTCGGCCGCCGCGAGGCTCGTTGCCGCGAGCAGTGCCAGCACGAAGTTCCGCGCTGCGCTCGCTCGATGGGTGCGATGTGCGTTCGGTCGGGTCATGCGCGGAATTTTCCTCGCATCGGTGCAGCCGCGCCAGCGGGCTGCGGAGCGTTCGCGGGGCGTCGCGTGTCGTTCATTGCTGCGTGCGAGCCGGTGGGAAGCGCGATGCGCGTGCCGCTGCCGTCATTCCGGCGAGGGCCGGAATCTCGAGAATGGATTCCGGCTTTCGCCAGGATGACAAAGAGGGTTCGCCCCCTGACGAACGTCGCAAGGCGGATCAGATGTCGCCGAGCTTTGCGACGAACTCGGGCCAGCGCGGGCTGTCGCGCAGTGACGCGACGAACGGCGAAAGGCGCAGCGTCCACGGCAGGAGCTCGTGGCTTGGGAGCGTCTGGTTGCGGCGGAACCATCCCGCGCTGATCGCAAGCCAGCCGAACGCCGCGTCCGCATCGCCTCGATAGGCGTAGACCTCGACGATCCGCAAGGGATCGCGATCGCCCGCCGTGCCGATCAGAGCCGCCAGCGCGGCATCCGCTTCGCCGCGCCGGCGCAGGCCCTGATACGCCAGCGCTTCGATCTCGTACTTGTCGATGCCGTCGGGCCAGGTCTTCGCGAGCGCCAGCGCCTCTTCGAATCGCCTCTGGAGCACGAGCACCTGTCCCGCGATGTCGGCCCACGTTGAAGGATCGAGCGCGAGGACATCGAGGTTGACCTGTTTCGCCTCGTCGTAGCGGCCGGCGAGAAAGAGCGCCGAAGCGAGGTTGTAGCGATAGGCGATCGTGAGCGGCTCGGCAGCGACCGCACGCCGGGCGAGGGCCACGCCTTCGTCGAAATGGCCGTTCGAAAGCGCTTCGCTCGATGACTCGCTCAGCAGCAGAGCGTTGTCCGGCTGCGCGCGTTCCGCGCGCGTCGCGTGCATCTCGTAGAGGTCGTGCCGGCCGATTCTGAGCGCATCCAGCGCAAGACGCATGTGCGCTTCGGCGAGATCGGGATCGAGCGCGAGCGCGCGGTTCGCGGCGGTCCGCATTTGCGGAAGGACGGCGTCCTCGGGCGCGAGCCCTTCGACGGCGAGCAGCCAGTCCGTGCTGGCGAGTCCCGCATACGCCTGCGCGAACCCGGGGTCGATCGCGGCGGCGCTTTCGAAGCGCTCGCGCGCGCGCTCGAGATCGCCCGCGTTCCGCCGCGCGAGGAAATACCGGCCGAGACGGTAGTGCTCGTCCGCCGCGGCATCCTGCATGGAGGCTGCCGGCGCGTCTTGGAGGGCGAGCGGCAGCCATCGTGTCGGCGCCGGCGCGCTGCCTGCAATCGCGAGAGCGACCGTGCACAGCGCTGCGAGGAAGATGCGGTCTCGAGCCCGGTGCATGCGCTGCGGAAAAGTCTGTTCGGCGATGGGCGCTTGCGCAACCGATCCGTCCTCGCACGCAACCGTCACGTGCCCGATGAAGCGATAGCCGCGGCGCGGCAGCGTTTCGATGTAGCGGGGTGCGTCCGCGTCGTCGTCGAGCGTGCGGCGCAACCGGCCGATCGCGCTGTTGAGGCCCATCTCGAAATCGACGACGCCGCGCGGCCACAATCGCGCGATCAGCTGCTCGCGCATGACGACCTCGCCCGGATATTCCAGCAGCGCCTCCAGCACCTGCTGCGACTGCTTGCGCAGGCGCACCGTGCGGCCTTCGCCGACGAGATCGCCGGAGTCGCACCTCAACGTCCAGCCATCGAACCGGAATTCCTTCGTGTGCGCCATGGCGTTCCCCCTGCTGGAGCGTGCTGCGATCGCGCGTCCGTGGATGAGGCGCGGCGTCGCGGGTCACGCACCGGTCAGATGCCGGTCAGACGCGAGCCATGGTACGCCGGCTGCGCGCTGGCGACAGTGCCTGAGGGACAGGAGCAAGGATCATGACCGGGGCGAGCTCAAGTTCTCGTTCACCGATTGCAACCACGGACGCGTCGACTTCACGTCGAGCACTCCGGGCTACGGCGAAGGACACATGGATCTCGCGCGGCTGACGTTGCCCGCCGGACTCCGCTGTCCGTGATCCCTGGGAGACGATGATGAAACGTCCGATTCCATGCTGCGCCGTGATGGCATTCGCTGTCTTGGCGTGGCTCGCGCCGGCGGTGGCTGCGGGCAGCGATGCCGCGGTCATCACGCTGAAATCAGGCCGGGCGTACCGCGCATACGGCGATATTCTCGTTCCGGTGGAAGCCCCGCCGGGCCCGGCAGGCGCGCTGATGGGCACGCGCTGGCCGGAGGCGACCCTGTTCTACGCGTTCGACGGTTCGGTATCGGCGGCGCAGCAGGCCGATTTCCGGCAATGGGCCGCGCAATGGCAAAGCGGCTCCGGCGTCCGCTTCGTCGAGGACTCCGGAGCGCCCAATCGCGTCCTCGTCCAAATAGCCGACGACATCGGCTGCGGTCATTCCGCCGTCGGCATGATCGGAGGCGTGCAGGATTTCGTCATCGCCACCGGCGCGGGTTGCTGGGCGTCCGGCGTGGTGCAGCACGAGCTGGGTCACGCTCTGGACGCCGTGCACGAGCAGCAGCGATCGGATCGGGATTCGTACGTGACGATCACCGATCACGGGATCGTCGAACACTGCGGGCAGGGCACGTGGGATGCGAATTACGGCGAAGTCGCGACCGAGACGAACACCGCGTACGACTACGCGTCGATCATGCATTACCCGTCGCCCGCGCACTATACGTGCGGCGGGGTCGACGTCTGGGCCGATATCACCGTCCTGGGGGCGCAGCCCGCCGGCCAGCCGCCGGGCTCGGAGAATGCCTGCACCAGCGTCGCCGACTGTCAGGCCATCATCGGCTCGCAGACGATTTCCGCCCGCGATCAATACGGCATGGCTCTGCGTTACGGATATCGGATTGTCCTTTCGATCGATGGCAACGGCAGCGGTAGCGTGTTCATCGATGGTTTCCGGGAAGACTGCGGCGTGCGCTGCTACCTGACGACGCCGGATTCCATGCTGATCCTGGACGCAGTACCCGATCCTGATTCGATCGCGACGATCTCCGGCGAATGCCGCGGCCAGACGTCCTGCCAGTTTTTCCCGACCGAAAACGGCACCGTGCGGGTCAGGTTCACGAAGAAAGCGAGTGCCGCCGCCGTCATCGCGATCGTGACGAAACCGAAGCCGGATACGATCTTCGCCAACGGCTTCGACAGCGCGCAGTGAAAGCCCGACCAGGAGAACGAAATGCCACGTTTGATTCTTGCTACGCTCGTTTTATCCGTAACCGCCAGCGTGAGCGCCCAGTCGATGACCGGGCCCGTCGATATCACATGGGTGCGGACCGGATGGAATTCCGATGCGATCGGCGTCGTCACGGCGCAGCCGATCATCAATCCCGCCGGCTGTCCCACTGCGGACGGCTATGTCTCGACGAGCTCGCGTCCGGGTTATCAGACGTATCTTTCCGCGACGCTGACGGCGTTCGCGCTGTCCACGCCGGTGGACATCACGGTTCTCGATACCCAATGCGAAGGCGGTCGGCCCGTGCTGATCGGCATCAATCTGACGCACTGACCTCGCGGCAAGCCTTCGGTCAGGGTCTGTCAGGCGCGCCGTGCGCGCCGTGACGGCGGCGCGCGGTCGAATCGCCGGATGAAATCGCGCACGTCCGGATACACGACGTCGCGCCAGCGCCGTCCGCTGAAGATGCCGTAGTGGCCGGCGCCCTTGACTTCGAGATGCGCCTGCTTCGCCTTCGGGATTCCGGTGCAGAGCGCGTGCGCCGCCGCGGTCTGTCCGATGCCCGAGATGTCGTCGAGCTCACCTTCGATCGTCAGGAGCGCCGTGCGCCGGATGTCCTCGGGCGCTACGCGCTCGCCGCGCACGAACCATTTGCCGAGCGGCAGCAGATATTCCTGGAACACGATGCGGATCGTGTCGAGGTAGAACTCCGCGGGCAGGTCCTCGACGGCGTTGTATTCGTCGTAGAAGCGCCGATGCGCCTCGGCGTCTTCGAGATCGCCGCGCAGGAGATCCTGGTAGAAATCCCAGTGCGCGGTCATATGCCGGCTCGGGTTCATCGCGACGAATCCCGCGTGCTGCAGGAATCCGGGATAGACCTTGCGGCCGCTGCCGGGGTAGTTCGGCGGCACGTCGAAGATCATGTTGGTCTCGAACCACGCGTAATCGTGCAGGCGCGCGAGGTCGTTGACCTGGGTCGGGCACTGGCGCGGGTCGATCGGCCCGCCCATCAGCGTCAGCGTCAGCGGCGTCGCCTCGCCGGCCGAGGCCATCAGCGAAACGGCTGCAAGCACCGGCACGGTCGGCTGGCAGACCGAGATGACGTGCAGCTGCTTCGTGCCGACGTGCGTCATGAAGCGGCGCATGTACGCGACGTAGTCGTCGAGATGGAACGGCCCTTCCGAAAGCGGCACCATGCGCGCGTCGACCCAGTCGGTGATGTAGACGTCGTGATCGCGCAGCAGCGTGCGCACGGTGTCGCGCAGCAGCGTCGCGTGGTGTCCCGAGAGCGGCGCGACGACGAGGACGGTCGGATCCTCGCGCAGCACGCCGAGCGCGGCTGGATCGTCGCTGCAGCGCTTGAAGTGCAGGAGGTGGCAGAACGGCAGCTCGACGACGCGCTCTTCGACGACCGGCGCCTCGCGTCCATGAGCGGCCACCGAGCCGATGCCGAACGTGGGCTTCTCGTAATCCTTGCCGAGCCGGTAGACAAGTTCGTATCCGGCGGCGACGCGGTCCATGCCCGGGACCTTCGAGAGCCAGTTGTCCGGCGCCGAAAGCGCCCTCGATGCCGCGCCGGACCACGCGACGAGCGGATTCAGGAGCGTGCGGCCGAGTTCATGAAAGTGATAGAGCATGGGCGTTCGAGCGTGTGCGCCCGTCCGTCGGGCAACCGGGCGATTCTAGAGGATCAGCGCTACGTGCAGTCGGAAATCTTCGCGAGGGGAAGCATCGGGCGCTGGCGCATGTGCCGATCGGCATGGCTCGATCATGCGATCGAAGTGCAAAAATGCGGCTTGCATCGAATCAGGCGAAGG
>DASZYR010000261.1:0-6937 GCA_035545255.1 Rhodanobacteraceae bacterium | reverse complement strand
CATGCCGACGAGCCAGGCCGTGAGATGCATGCCGGCATTCGAGTCGACGACGTCGACGGCGCCGCGCGCATGCCGGGCGAGTCCCGTCAGCATCGCCGTGCGTCGTGCGCGCAACGTCAGCGCGGCGCGGCGCAGATGCCGTTCGAATCCGCCGCTGCCCATGAAGCGCGCGAGCGCAGCTTGCTCGAGCGCGTTGCAGCCGCGATCCTCGAGCCATTTCGCGGCGACGAACGCCTGCCGCAATGCCGGCGGCAGGACCATGTAACCGAGCCTGAGCGCGGGGAACAGCGCCTTCGAAAAGCTGCCGATGTAGATGACGCGACCGTCGCGATCGAGCGACTTCAGCGCGGCGAGCGGCCGGCCGCCGTAGCGGAATTCTCCGTCGTAATCGTCCTCGATCAGCCAGGCGCGGCGCGACGCGGCCCAGTCGAGCAGCTCGATGCGCCGCGCGAGCGGCAGCAACGCACCGGTCGGAAACTGATGCGAGGGCGTGACGACCGCAAGGCGCGCATCGTCCGGAAGCGCCGACGGCACGAGGCCTTCGGCGTCGACGCGGCAGCCGCGCACGTCCGCGCCGTGCGCGACGAACACCTGCCGGGCGCCGCGATAATGCGGATCTTCGAGCACGACGCTCTCGCTCGCGCCGAGCAGCACGCGTGCGGCGAGCGCGAACGCCTGCTGCGTGCCCGACACGATCAGCACGTCTTCGGCCGTCGCCGGAACGCCGCGCCGTCGCGCGAGGTAGTCGCAGATCTGCTCGCGCAACGCGAGAAGACCCTGCGCGTCGGGATAGTCGAACTCGACGTGCTCGGCCGCGCGATTCAGCTCTCGGCGCCACGCGCTCGCCAGCAGCGGATTCGCCAGCGGCAGGCCGTATTGCAGGTTGTAGCGGAGTCCGCGGTGCTGGCGCCCCGGAATCGCGCGGCCGTCGAAGTTCGCGAGCACGCGCCGCGCGAACGGCGACAGCGGCGCGACGAGCGCCGGGCTGCCGCGCCGCTGCGGCGCCGGATGGCCGACGCTCGCGACGTAGCTGCCCGAGCCGACGCGGCCGACCAGGAAACCTTCGGCTTGCAGCTGCTCGTACGCGGCGAGCACGGTGTTGCGCGAGATGTCGAGCTCGCGCGCGAGCGAGCGGCTGGCCGGCAGGCGCGCACCGGCGGCGAAACGGCCGTCGAGGATCGCCTCCTTCAGCGAGCGGATCAGCTGCGCGTAGCGCGGCCCTTCGCCGTCGAGATCGAGGTACATGCGATTGGCTCCATCATTGCCGATGATGGTGGAGCTCCATGGTACCAATATGCGGACGTAGAGTCGCCATCGAATCGTCGTGAAGCGAGAACGCCATGCCGCAAGCATCCGGGCGCGCAAGCGCAGCATCGACCGGCACCGCGAAAGCGGGCACGAACAAGCCTCGCGCACGCCATCGCGTCGACCGCACGAAGGCGCGCGCGCGTTACGAGCGCGAAGCGATCCACGCGATCCTCGATGACGGAATCGTGGCGCACGTCGCGTTCTCGATCGACGCGCAACCGTTCGTGATCCCGATGCTCTACGCACGCGACGGCGATACGCTGCTGCTGCACGGTTCGATCGCGAGCCGCCTCGTCGGCGCGCTCGGCTCAGGGGTGCCCGCCTGCCTCGGCGTGACGCACGTCGACGGTCTCGTGCTCGCGCGCTCGCATTTCCATCACTCGGTGAACTATCGCTCGGTCGTCGCGTTCGGCAAGGCGGCCATCGTGAACGATCCCGACGGGAAGATCGCGGCGCTCGCGCGTTTCGTCGACGCGATCGTCCCGGGACGCGCCGCGGAATCGCGCCCGCCCGATCGCAACGAACTCTCGGCAACGCACGTGCTGCGCTTCGCCATCGAGGATGCCAGCGCGAAGATCCGCAGCGGCGGCGTCAAGGACGATGCGGCCGATCTCGCTCTGCCATACTGGGCCGGCGTCGTGCCGCAGCGTGCCGCGTATGGCGAACCGATTTCCGATCCGAACGTCGGCGCAGGTATAAGCACGCCGCGGTCGGTACAAGGACTGATCGCACTCGGAGCGCGCGCATGAACACGATCCGCGTCATCGATATCAACGGCCCGGATGGAACCGTCATCGAGCCCGATTGGCTTGCCCGCGCCGAAACCGTGCATCGGCAACTGCGCCCGCACCTGCCCGATGGTTACACCGCGAAAATGCAGCGCGTCTTCGCGCAAGGGGCGCGCATGTGCGTTGCCGCGGAAGGCGATCGCGTCGTTGGCGTCGCCGTCCATCGCATCTTCGAGAACACCGTCGACGGCGTGCAGATGTACGTCGACGATCTGGTCACGGATGAGACCTTGCGCTCGCAGGGCATCGGCAAGGCGCTGCTGGACCACCTGCAGCGCATCGCACGCGGGTCGCTCTGCACGAAATTCAACCTCGACTCCGGCACCCAGCGCCAGCAGGCACACCGGTTCTATTTTCGCGAAGGCATGGTCGTCACTTCGTTCCATTTCGCCAAACCGCTGCCCGCCGCAGCTGCTTGACCGAAATTTCGCGCAATTCCAACGCCGGCGGCGCGCAGCTATGATCGGCGCTTCGCCATCCTGCACTGGCGAGAGGATGCTGGATGGCCGCCGCGCCGCGCCGCACGCACTGGATCGGAATCGCGACAGCGTTGATGACGGCGCTCGCCGGCGGCGCTGTCTGGTGTCTGATCGCACTGTATGCGCGTCGCGACCTGGTCGCGCTCGCGTTGCCGATCGCGGGACTCATCGTCTGGGCGCTGCGCGCGCACGGATACGCCGGACGCTGGAGCGGCGCCATCTTCGCCGCAGCCAGCATCGCGCTCGCGAGCGCCTATTCGCTTTATCTCCAGGCCAGCGCGCAGGTCGCATCGATGCTCGGACTGCCGCTGCGCGAAGCGTTACGCCAGATCGAGCCGCGCATGGCATTCGACATCATGTGGGCGAACCTGGACGCCGTCGGCGTCGCGACGTTGCTCGCTGCGATACTGGTCGGCGCGGCAGGAACTGCGTGGACCGCACGCGGATCGTGGGGCGGGTCCATCAGCTAGGCGATGCTCGAACCGATCGGGGTACGACGTCAGGCTGATCGAAGAAGCGCCGCGCAAGTCGCCGACCGAGCGCGATGAACGGCTTCTCGATGCAGTAATAGACCGCCGCCGCGACCGCGCTCGTCACGACGGCAACGAGTACGACATATGCGCCGAGATGCCACGTCCGCCACCACGAATCGCGCGGCAAAGCCATGAGGCCGCGCAGCACGACGGCCAATACGACCGGATGCAAAAGATAAACCGAATAGCTGACCAGGCCGAGCCATGCCAGCGGCGCGAACGTGATTCGCAGGAAGCGCGTCCCGACGATGAATAGAAGAACGCCGATCGAATAGCCGATCGTGAAGCTCAACGGCACACCGATCAGAAACCGGAACGCAAGCGGGTAGACAATGACGATGAAGATCGCGACGGACCACATGAGGGTCCGCTCCGGACGCTCGAGGCCGGTATCTTCCGAGTGCGCGCGATAAAGCGTGCCCCAGAACATGATCGCGAGATTGATGAACCACGCCGAGAAACTGTAGTAGGCGCCGCCAACGCGGTTCCACGACACGGCAACGATCGTTGCATGCGTCGCGAGGAGGAGCACGACAAGAAGACCGATCCGCCGATAGTTCGCGATGCTGTGCATCGCGACAAGGAGGGCGCAGCACACGTAGAAGACGAACTCGACCGCCAGCGTCCAGTACAGCCCGATGATCGGATCGACATCGAAGATGTACTCCAGCATCGTCAGGTTGACCGCCAGCATCGGCCACGTGAACGGCCTGCTCCACAGCCAGTTCGCGAAGATTCCAAGCGGAATCGAAAGCCAGTAGGCAGGATAAAGCCGAAAGAATCGGGTGAGGAGGAATTCCCGGATCGGGTGCGGGTGCGCCAGCTTGATGCTGAACGGCACGACGAATCCGCTGATCGCGAAAAACATCACGACGCCGATCCGGCCCATGTTGATCGGACCGGTGAGATCGTGTACCCAGACACCCGATGGGCCTAGTCTGAGAAACGATCCTGATACATGCACCCAGAGCACGAGAAAGGCAGCGATCGCCCGCATCGCATCGATGTGAGCAAGGCGATGTCCGCCACGTGGAGCGCTTGCCGCAGCCGGCATGGCCTTGTTGCGCTCAGTGTCCGCCGCCGCCCTCGATCGCCTTCAGCTCCGCGATCAGCCGGTTCGCCGCTTCCTTGCCGTCGGCGTACAGCATGCGCGTGTTGTCGGCGTAGAACAGTGCGTTCTCGATGCCGGCGAAGCCGGTGCCCTTGCCGCGTTTGATGACGATGACCTGCTTCGCGTCGACGACGTCGAGGATCGGCATGCCGTAGATCGGCGAGGATTTGTCGGTCTTCGCAGCCGGGTTCACGACGTCGTTCGCACCGATGACGATCGCGACGTCGCAGGTCTTGAACTCGGGGTTGATGTCGTCCATGTCGGCGATGAGGTCGTACGGGACGCCGGCTTCGGCAAGCAGCACGTTCATGTGACCCGGCATGCGGCCCGCGACCGGATGGATCGCGAACTTCACTTCCTTGCCGGCCTTGATCAGCGCCTGCGAGAGTTCCCAGATCTTGTGCTGCGCCTGCGCGACGGCCATGCCGTAGCCCGGCACGATGACGACCTTGTCGGCGAGATAGAGCAGCGAAGCCGCGTCGCTCGCTTCGATCGGCTTTTGCGATCCCGCGATCGCCGCGCCTTCGCCGCCGCCGCCGAAGTTCGAGAAAAGCACGTTGCTGATCGGGCGGTTCATCGCCTTCGCCATCAGCTGCGTGAGGAACGTGCCCGCCGCGCCGACCACCGTGCCCGCGATGATGAGCGCCTCGATCTGCATCACGTAGCCTTCGAATGCCACTGCCAGGCCGGTCAGCGCGTTGTAGAGCGAGATCACGACCGGCATGTCGGCGCCGCCGATCGGCAGCGTCATCAATATTCCGAATGCGAGCGCGAGCAGGAAGAACACGACGACGAGGCTCGCGTCGAGTTTCCAGAACACGATTGCCGCGCCGGCCAGCGCGGCGGCGGCGAAAACGAGGAAGTTCACCGCCTGCTGTCCGCCGAACGTGAAGCGCTTGTCCATGCGCCCGTCGAGCTTGGCCCAGGCGATGATCGATCCCGTCATCGAGATCGAGCCGATCAGAGCGCCGACGACGGCGAGCGCGAGCGTCGCGAGCGGCGGCGTCTCGATGCCGTGGGTGAACTTGAGCAATTCGCCGGCACCGATCGCGGCGGCCGAGCCGCCGCCCATGCCGTTGAAGAGCGCGACCATCTGCGGCATGTCGGTCATCGCGACTTTCTTGCCCCAGATCCAGGTCGGCACGACGCCGATCGCGATGCCGGCGACGATCAGCCAGAGATTGTGGCCGCCGGTGATCGCGAACGTCGCGAGCGTTGTGATGACCATGCCGATGCCAGCCTGCACGATGCCCTTCTTCGCCGTGACCGGCGAGGACATGCGCTTGATGCCGAGGATGAACAGCACCGCGGCGAGGAAATACGAAGCCTTGGCGATGTCGGGTAAGAGGTTTTCGATCGTCATCCGAGTGTCCCCGCGTGCGGCTCTGCAGTTGGCTCTGCCGTTGTAGGAGCGGCTTCAGCCGCGATCTTCTTTGCGCATGGACCAAAAAGCTCGCGGCTGAAGCCGCTCCTACGGGGTCTTCGCGCGCTTCACTTCTTGTCCTTGCTCGACTTGAACATCTCGAGCATGCGCTCGGTCACGACGTAACCGCCCGCCGCATTGCCCGCGCCGAGCACGACGCCGACGAATCCGATCGCCTTCGCGAGCGGCGATTCCGCGTTCGCGAGCGCGATCATCGCGCCGACGAGCACGATGCCGTGCACGAAGTTCGAGCCCGACATCAGCGGCGTGTGCAGGATCACCGGCACGCGCCCGATGATTTCCTTGCCGGTGAACGCGGCGAGCATGAAGATGTAGAGCGCGAGGAATCCGTCGATCATCGTTTCGTCTCCGCTGCCGCCTTCACCGTACTCGTCATTCCGGCGAAAGCCGGAATCCATGTGCTTCTGCGGCGAAGATCAAAATGGATCCCGGCTCTCGCCGGGATGACACCGGGGCATGTCAGCCGCCTTCCACCCGTTTCTTCGCCGCTTCGTTTCTGATCTCGCCGCCGTGCGTCAGGCACGTCTTCGCGATCAGTTCGTCGTTCCAGTCGAGATTGATCGCCCCGTCCTTGAGGCTCAATTCCAGAAAATTGTAGAGATTGCGCGCATACATCTCGCTCGCATGCACCGGCGCGCTGGACGGCAGGTTCGTCGTGCCGATCACGCTCACGCCGTTCGGGCTGACGACGGTCTTGCCGGCTTCGGTGATCTCGACGTTGCCGCCGGTCTCCGCCGCGATGTCGACGATGACCGCGCCCGGCTTCATGCCGGCGACCATCGCCGCCGAGATGATGCGCGGCGCCTTGCGGCCCGGCACGGCGGCGGTCGTCACGACGACGTCGAACGATTTCAGTTGCTCGGCGAGCGCCTGCTGCTGTCTCTCGCGTTCCTCGGCGGTCAGCTCGCGCGCGTAGCCGCCGCTGCCGGCCGCGCTGACGCCGAGATCGAGGAACTTCGCGCCGAGCGATTCGATCTGCTCCTTCGTCTCCGGGCGCACGTCGAAGCCTTCGACCTGCGCGCCGAGCCGTCGCGCGGTCGCGATCGCCTGCAAACCTGCCACGCCAGCGCCGACGATCAGCACCTTCGACGGGCGGATCGTGCCGGCCGCGGTCGTCAGCATCGGGAAGAACTTCGGAGCGGCCTCGGCCGCGATCAGCACGGCCTTGTAGCCGGCGACCGCGGCCTGCGACGACAGGACGTCCATGGCCTGCGCGCGCGTCGTGCGCGTCAGGAGCTCCATCGCGAACGAGGTGATCTTGCGATCGCGAAGCG
>DASZYR010000260.1:0-4367 GCA_035545255.1 Rhodanobacteraceae bacterium | reverse complement strand
TTCGACAAGGGCGGCGAGCAGTTCTACGATCAGACCTCGGCGCTGCACAAGTCGGTGCGCTCTTCCGATCCCGACGCCGCGCTCTACTGGCTGACGCGCATGCTCGACGGCGGCGTCGATCCGCTCTATCTCGCGCGGCGCATGGCGCGCATGGCGGTCGAGGACATCGGCCTCGCCGATCCGCGCGCGTGGCGCATGGCACTCGACGCCTGGGACACGTACGACCGGCTCGGCAGCCCCGAAGGCGAGCTCGGGCTTGCGGAGCTTGCGCTGTATCTCGCGGTCGCGCCGAAGAGCAACGCGGCGTACTCGGCGTTCGGCGCCGCGAAGGCGCTCGTGCAGGAGACCGGCACGCTCGACGTGCCGATGCACCTGCGCAACGCGCCGACGAAGCTCATGAAAGGGCTCGGCTACGGCAAGGGTTATCAGTACGACCATGAAGCCGAAGGAGGCGTCGCGGTCGATCAGCAGTGTCTGCCGGACGCGCTCGTCGGCACGTCGCTCTACGAGCCGACGGAGCGCGGGCTCGAAGGGCAGTTTCGCGAAAAGCTCGAAGCGTTGCGCGAAGCGCGTCGTGCTGCGGTCAAGCGTCGCGGCTAGACAGCTCGCGGCGTCATGCCCGCGAAGGCGGGCATCCATTTGCGCTTTTTCTGACGTGGGAAAACATGGATTCCCGCTTTCGCGGGAATGACGGCGGTGGCGGAATGCGGTCGCGATGTCGAGAAAGCAGCCAGCCGTCTATATCGTAGCCAACGCGGAGCGCGGCACCCTCTACATCGGAGTGACCGGCTGGCTCAAGGAACGAATTCACGAGCACCGTGAAGGTTCGCTGGAAGGTTTCACGAAGAGGTACGGCCTCAAACGCCTCGTCTGGTTCGAGCTTTACGCGGACTTTCCCGCGGCGATCCGGCGCGAGACGCAGCTGAAGAAATGGAATCGAATGTGGAAAGTGGAGTTGATCGAATCGACCAATCCGCACTGGCGAGACCTCTGGCCGGAACTGCTGGAGTAGTCGACGTCATGCCCGCGAAGGCGGGCATCCATTGGTTTTGTGCGCCGACGGAGCAAAATGGGTTCCCGCTTTCGCGGGAATGACGTCGCCTGAGGAGTCTCGTGTGCTGAAACGGATTCTCTCGCTTCCGCGCACGGTCTGGCTGCTCGCCGCGATCTCGCTCGTCAACGACGCCGCGAGCGACATGATCTACCCGCTCGTGCCGCTCTACCTCGCGTCCGTGCTGATGGCAGGCCCGAAAGCGCTCGGCCTCATCGAAGGCATCGCCGAGGCCGTGTCGAGCGTGATCAAGCTCTTCGCCGGCGTGCTCGCCGACCGCACGGGAAAAACGCGCGCGTGGGTCATCGCAGGTTACGGCATCGCGGGGTTCGCGCGGCCGCTGATCGGCATCGCGCAAAGCTGGCTCGGCGTGCTCGCGTGCCGGTTTGCCGATCGCGTCGGCAAGGGCCTCCGCAGCGCGCCGCGCGATGCGCTCATCAACCTCAGCATCGAGCCGGATCAGCGCGGGCTCGCGTTCGGTTTCCATCGCGCGATGGACAATCTCGGCGCGGTCGCCGGTCCGCTCGTCGCAGGTGCATTGCTCGCGGCCGGCGTCGGGTTGCGCGACGTGTTCCTGCTCGCGGTCGTTCCCGCGCTCGTCGTGCTCGCGCTTGCGCTGGCGGTGCGCGAGCCCGAGCTTCCGCTTATGCCCGCGAAGCAGCCGTTCCGCTGGACGCTCGCGGGTTTGCCGCCCGGATTCCGCCGCTACCTCGTCGTGCTCGGCCTCTTCACGCTCGGCAATTCGTCGAACATGTTCCTGCTGCTGCGCGCGAACGCGCTCGGCGCGTCGCCGACGCGCCTGACCTTGATGTGGGCGCTGTTCTCGTTCGTCGCAGCCGTACTCTCGACGCCGCTTTCGGCATTGTCGGACAGGCTCGGACGCGCGCGCGTGCTCGCGGCCGCGTGGCTGGCGTACGGCATCGTCTATCTCGCGATCGGTCTCCTGCCCGACGCCGACTGGGCGCTCTGGCTCGCGTTCGCGACTTACGGCGCGGTCACGGCGGCTCTCGAAGGCACCGAGAAGGCGCTCGTCGCCGATCTCGTGCCGCGGGAGCGCGGCGGGACGGCGTTCGGCTGGTACAACCTTGTCGCCGGCGTATTCCTGCTGCCGGCCTCGCTCGTATTCGGCTGGATCTGGTCGTCGATCTCGCCGTTCGCGGCGTTCGCGTTCGGATCGGGCTGCGCGCTGGTCGCGGCGCTGCTGCTGCGTGTCTGGGTCGTGCCGCGCGGCATCGCGGCCACGACCGGCTGAGCCTCGGCGCGGCTTGCGCGGCGATGCAGCTTGCCGGGGACGGTTCGCGCGCGTAAGTTCCGCCGCACCAACCGGGGAGTGAGGTGATCCATGCGCATCGCCATCGCGGCGCTCTTCGCCGCCATCGTGATTTTCGTCTGGCAGGCCGTCGCGCACATGCTGCTGCCGATCGGCGAAATGGGTTTTCGTCAGCCGCAGAACGAAGACGCCGTGCTGCAGGCGGTCACGACCGGCCTGACCACGCCCGGCATCTATTACCTGCCGTCGATCGATCCCGCGAAGATGGGCGACGAGGCGACGGTCAAGGCGTGGAGCGAGAAGGCGAAGAAGAATCCATACGTCTTCGCGGTGGTCAACACGCCGCCCGAGAGCGATCCGATGAGCATGGGTCCGCAGCTCGCGAAGCAGTTCGTCACCGTGTTCCTCGCTGCGCTGCTCGTGGCGTGGATCCTCGCCGCGACGAGGTGGACGTTCGGTGCGCGGGTGATCGGCGCGCTCGCGTTCGGCGTGTTCGGCTGGCTCGCGAACATCGTTCCGCAATGGAACTGGTATCGCTTCCCGAGCGATTTCCTGGTGGGAAATCTGATCGAGGAGGCGATCGGCTGGACGCTCGGCGGCATCGCGATCGCGTGGTGGCTCGGCAGGACGGCCGCGCGCCGATAGCGCATCGTTTCCGCAGCGGGGCGAGGTCGGGCGCATCAGCGCGCGATCTCGCGCGTCTATAATCCGCGGTCCCTTTTCCGCGGAACTCAAGATCATGCTCGACCCGGCCCTCCTGCGCGGCCAGCTGGACGCGACCGCCGAACGCCTCGCGACGCGCGGTTTCGTGCTCGACAAAAATGCGCTCGAAGCGATCGAATCCGAGCGCAAGGCCGTGCAGACCGAGACGCAGGAGCTCCAGAACCTGCGCAACACGCGCTCGAAGGCGATCGGCGCCGCGAAGGGGAAGGGCGAGGACGTCTCCGCGCTGATGGCCGAGGTCGCCGGCATCGGCGACAGGCTGAAGGCGAACGAGCATCGCCTCGCCGCAGTCCAGGCGAAGCTCGCGTCGATCGCGCTCGGGATTCCCAATCTTCCCGACGAAGCGGTTCCGCGGGGCAAGGACGAGACCGAAAACGCAGAGCAGCACCGCAACGGCACGCCTCGCACGTTCGATTTCGCGGTCAGGGACCACGTCGAGCTCGGCGCCCGCAAGGGCTGGCTCGACGGCGAGATGGGCTCGAAGCTCTCGGGTGCGCGCTTCACGGTGCTGCGCGGCGAGCTCGCGCGCCTGCATCGTGCGCTCGCGCAGTTCATGCTCGATCTCCACACGCGCGAGCACGGCTATCTCGAATGCAACGTGCCGCTGCTCGTCAACGCCGAGTCGATGCAGGGCACCAGCCAGCTTCCGAAATTCGAGGACGACCTGTTCGCGACCGTGGTCGGCGAGACGAAGCGCTATCTGATTCCGACCGCCGAAGTCTCGCTGACGAATTTCGTGCGCGACGAGATCGTCGATGCGGCCCTGCTGCCGCTGCGCCTCACGGCGCACACGCCGTGCTTCCGCGCCGAAGCCGGCAGCTACGGCAAGGACGTGCGCGGCATGATCCGCCAGCACCAGTTCGAGAAGGTCGAGCTCGTCAGCATCGCGAGGCCGTCGGAAAGCGCAGCCGAGCATGAGCGCATGACGCGCTCGGCCGAGGCCGTGCTCGAAAAGCTCGGCCTTCCTTATCGCCGCATGCTGCTCTGCACGGGAGACATGGGTTTCGCGGCTGCGAAGACCTACGATCTCGAAGTCTGGCTGCCCTCGCAGGGCACTTATCGCGAGATCTCGTCGTGCTCGAACTGCACGGATTTCCAGGCACGCCGCATGCAGGCGCGGTGGCGGAATCCCGAGACGAACAAGCCCGAGCTCGTGCATACGCTGAACGGCTCGGGCGTCGCGGTCGGCCGGGCGCTGATCGCGGTCATGGAAAATTTCCAGAATGCGGACGGCTCGATCGACGTGCCCGACGTGCTGAAGCCGTACATGGGCGGCACCGCGCGCATCGACTGAACACGCGCGATCGCGCGATCAAGGCCCGG
>DASZYR010000259.1:0-5049 GCA_035545255.1 Rhodanobacteraceae bacterium | reverse complement strand
GCGGCTGGGTCGTCGCGGGGCTGCTCGTTTATTTCCTCTACGGGTACAAGCGCAGCAAGTTGCGCGCGCAGCAGAGGTGATCCTCGAAGCCGGCGGAGCGATCCGCCGGCTTTTTCATTGCGACTCATCGAAGATTCGTCCCGCCAGCGGAATCCTTCATGCTCGATCGCCTCATCGTCAAAAAAACCGACTTCTCCGACGCCGATGCGGCCGAAGGCACCTGCCTCAAGCGGACGCTCGGGCCATGGGGCCTGACCGCGCTCGGCATCGGCGCCGTCATCGGCGGCGGCATCTTCGTGATCACGGGCCAGGCCGCGGCCGAGCACGCGGGTCCCGCGATCGTGCTCTGCTTCGTCATTGCCGCGCTGTGCTGCAGCTTCACGGCGCTCTGCTACGCCGAGTTCGCGACGCTGATTCCGATGTCGGGAAGCTCGTACTCGTACGCGTACGCGACGCTCGGCGAGCTCGTCGCGTGGTTCATCGGCTGGAACATGGTGCTGGAGTACGGCGTCTCGGCGTCGGCGGTCGCGGTCAGCTGGACCGGCTACTTCACGAGCCTGCTGGATCACATAGGCATCCACCTGCCGTCTGCGCTGACGAACGCGCCGCTCGCGTTCACCGACGGACATCTCGTCACGACCGGCGCGCTCTTAAACCTGCCGGCCGTCGCGATCGTGCTCGCGCTGACCGCGATCTGCTACGTCGGCATCCGCGAATCGAGCGGCGCGAATCTCGCGATGGTGATCCTCAAGGTGTCGCTGATCGTCATCGTCATCGTCGTCGGCGCGATGTACGTGGACACGAGCTACTGGCATCCGTTCATTCCGGAGAACCAGGGGCCGGAGAAATACGGCTGGTCCGGCATCATCCGCGGCGCCGCGCTGGTCTTCTTCGCCTACATCGGCTTCGAGGCGACCTCGACCGCGGCGCAGGAAGCGAAGAATCCGCAGCGCGACCTGCCGATCGGCACGATCGCCTCGCTCGCGATCTGCACGGTGCTCTACATCGGCATGGCGACGGTGCTGACCGGCCTCCTGCCCTACGATCAGCTCGGCACGAGCGAGCCGGTCGTGACCGCGATCAAGGCGCATCCGGAGCTCGATTGGCTCCGCTGGCTGGTCGAGGTCGGCGCGCTGATCGGATTGTCGTCGGTGATCCTCGTCATGATCATCGCGCAGCCGCGCATCTTCATGATCATGGGCCGCGACGGATTGCTGCCGCCGGTGTTCGCGAAGATCCATCCGAAATACTGCACGCCGCACATCAACACGGTCATCACCGGCTGCGGCATCGCGCTGCTGGCCGCGGTGTTTCCGCTCGACGTCCTCGGCGATCTCGTCTCGATGGGCACGCTGATCGCATTCGTCGCCGTCTGCATCGGCGTGCTGGTGCTGAGAAAGACCGCTCCCGATCTCAAGCGCACGTTCCGCGTGCCGGCGGCGCCGCTGACGTGCACGCTCGGCGTGCTGTCGTGCCTGTTCCTCTTGATCTTCGGCGAGAACTGGTACAACTGGACGATGATGGGCGTGTGGACGGTAATTGGTCTTGCGATTTATTTCTTCTACGGCTTCGAGCACAGCAAGCTGCGCGGCACGGCGTGAGATCGGTGGGCCGAGGCCCACCCTGTCGATCTATCCCGTCATGCCCGTGTCTTCAGCGAATCGAAGCCCATGGGGCAGGCCTGGCCCACCGCTTTCCTTCACGTACGCGCCTTCAACGGCACGACCGACGGCGCCTTCGGCACGTCGGACCCGGAAGCCGTGGTTTCTTTCGCGGACGTCCCGGCACCCGCAGCCGGCGCTTCCGGCTCGGCGGCTTCGTCGACGAGCTCCGCCGGCGCCGATTCCAGCAGCGACAACTGCTTCTTCACCGGCGCGCCCATCTCGGCGAGGCTCTGCACCTGCAGCAGCACGCTGCCCTTGCCGCCCTCGCGCAGGCGCCGCAGCGCGCTCGCGTGCGCGCGCTGCGCCTTGTCGAGCGCAAGGCCGACGCTGCCGAGCTCGTTGACGAGCAGCGCGAAGTTGTCGTGCAGCTGCGCGGCGCGGCGCGCGATCTCCATCGCGTTGACGTTGCGCTGCTCGATGCGCCAGAGATGCGCGACCGTGCGCAGCGTCGCGAGCAGCGTGCTCGGGCTCACCAGCGAGATGTTCTTCGCGAGCGCATAGCCGTAGAGGTTCGCGTCGGCGCGCACGGCTTCGATGAATGCCGCCTCGACCGGGATGAACAGCAGCACGAAATCGAGCGTGCGCAATTTCTCGATGTCGTCGTAGTTGCGCGCCGAGAGCTCGTCGACGTGCCGGCGCAGCGAGGCGACGTGATCGTTCAACGCGGCCGCGCGCAGGCCGTCCTCGCCCGATGCGACATAGCGCTCGTACGCCTTCAGCGACACCTTCGAATCGACGACGATGTCCTTGCTGTCCGGCAGATGCACGATCACGTCGGGGCGCGGACGCGTGCCGTCGTCGTTGCGGAACGTCACCTGCGTCTCGTAGTCGCGCCCGGCGCTCAAGCCCGACGCTTCGAGCACGCGTTCGAGCACGAGCTCGCCCCATGCGCCCTGCGTGCGCGAATCGCCTTTCAGCGCGCGCGTCAGGTTGATCGCGTCCTCGCTGATGCGCTGGTTGAGCTGCTTCAGGCTCTGGATCTCCTGCGCGAGCATGCCGCGCTCGCGCTGCTCGCTCGCATGCGTCTGCGAGACGGTCTCGCGGAATTCGCGAAGCTGCAGCTTCAGGGGATCGAGCAGGCCGCCGAGCTGCTGCTCGCTCTGCTCGCGCAAGTGCTTTGCCTTGTCCTCGAGGATCGACGCGGCGAGATTCTGGAACGAATCGCGCAGGCGCTGCTCGGCCTGATCGAGCAGCGCAAGCTTCTCGGCCGCCGCCTGCAACTGCTCGCGCGACGAGGCTTCGAGCGCCGCGTGGCTCGCGGACAACGCATCGATGCGGTGCTGGAGGCCTTCGCGGATGCGGCGCGCCTCGACGAGATCGGATTCCAGGCGCTCCGCGCGCGCTTGCTGGCCGGCAGCCCGTGCAGCGGCTTCGCGCAGGTCCCGCGTGCTCGTCTCGGCGTCGCGCTCGAAACGATCGACGCGGTGCGCGAGTTCGTCCGCGCGCGCCGCTGCCGCCGAGCGCTGCTCGGCGAGCACCGCGATCTCGCCATCGCGCGAGGCGCGCCCGGCCGCGTGCGCGCGCGCCGACCGGCGCCGCGAAGCGAACAGAACGATCGCGATTCCGGCGAGGACGCCGGCTGCAAGACCGGCGATCAGGGCGACGAGCGGCGTCAGGTTCGGCACGCAAGGAGCTCCGCGTCAGAAGAGCTGATTCTGACAGCGGAAGGTCTCAATTGCCGAGACGGTTCGGCCGAGGAAACCGCGACGGCGGCGCGACCGCGGGCCTTCCGGCCGCGAAGCGCCGCCTCGGCATCACGCTTTCGCGTTGTAGCCCGAGCACCAGCCCTTGGCCGCGGTCGCCTTGCCGGGGAAAAGACCGCACGGTCCGTAGGCATCGCCCGCCTTGCCGGTCCAGAAGCGGCAGTTGTCGCACTGCGAGCCTGCCTTGTACGTCGCGAACTTCGCCTTGTCGACTTTCGTCGCATCTTCCTTGTATCCGAGCGCCATCGCGGTCGGATCGCTCTCGGCGAGATGCGGCATGTCGTCGGCGCGAACGATGCGCGGCAGCATCGCGGCAACCGGCGCGATCGCCGCACCGGCGGCTGCAAGCTTGAGGAAACGGCGTCTGGCCTGGCTGTCAGCTGGGTTGGACATTGTTCGGCTCCTGGCATGAAAGGGAGTGAGTAGGTGGAGTTGCCTCCGGCCGGCGCCGAGAATACTCCGACCTCCGAAACGGACGCTGACACGATATAGGAATAGCTCTCAGTTACATTTCGCGTCATGTGCAAAGGCAGCTGTCGCCTCTTCCCCTTGCGGGAGAGCGCCGAACGGCGCGGGTGAGGGAAGCTTTTCGCGAAGCGCCCGACTCCAGAGCGCCCCTCATCCGCCGCTGCGCGGCGATTTCTCCCGAAAGCGGGAGAAGTGAAAGCATTTTTCATCGCGCGCGAATCCCGCTTGCCCCTCTCCTCCGCTCCTTTATAGTCGACGCGTGAAAACACCTCTCCCCTACGACTCCGCCGCCCTCGCCGCCTGCGCGCGCACGATCGCCGAAACCGGGCATGAGCTCGCCGCGCTCGGCTGGACGCCGGCGACGAGCAGCAACTTCTCGATGCGGCTCGATCCGCTGCACGCCGCGGTGACGATCTCCGGGCGCGACAAAGGCAAGCTCGGCGAGGACGACATCATGGTCGTCGACCTCGACGGCATCGCCGTCGCGACCGACGCCCGCCCGTCGGCGGAGACGTTGCTGCACACGCAGATCTACCGGCGCTTCCCCGATGCGAACGCGGTGCTGCATACGCACTCGCGCACGCAGACCGTCGCCTCGCGCTTCTTCGCGCCGCGCGGCGTCGTCCGCTTCGAAGGCTGGGAGCTCCAGAAGGCGATCTCGGGCTACACGACGCACGAAAGCATCCTCGACGTGCCGGTGTTCCCGAACACGCAGGACATGCAGGCGCTCGTCCGCGCCGTCGACGACTGGCTCGATGCGGGCAAGCCGCTTTCGGGCTACTTGATCGACGGCCACGGCATCTATACGTGGGGAAGAGACATGCCGGAGACCCGGCGCCATCTCGAGGCGTTCGAGTTCCTGCTGGCCTGCGAGCTCGATCTCGCGCGACTTGAAGGCGACACGCCATGAGCCGACTTTCGATCTACGACGAAACGCGCGCTGGAAAGGCGCTTTCCGTGCACACCGATCATGCCGACATCGCGCGCGAGCTCGGCAAGGTCGGCGTGCGCTTCGAGCAATGGGAAGCCTCGCAGGCGATCGCGCCCGGCGCGAGCCAGGACGAAGTCATCGCGGCATACAGGGAGGACATCGACCGGCTCATGCGCGAGGAAGGCTATCAGGCCGTCGACGTCATCAGTCTCAAGCCCGACAACCCGGATCGCGCCGCGTTTCGCCAGAAATTCCTCAACGAGCACACGCACAGCGAGGACGA
>DASZYR010000258.1:0-2325 GCA_035545255.1 Rhodanobacteraceae bacterium | reverse complement strand
TCGATCGGCTCGAACGACTTGACGCAGCTGACGCTCGGCCTCGACCGCGACTCCGGGATCGTCGCGAGCCTCTTCGACGAGCGCGATCCCGCGGTCAAGAAGATGCTGTCGATGGCGATCCAGACCGCGAAGAAGAAAGGCAAGTACGTCGGCATCTGCGGCCAGGGGCCGAGCGATCATCCCGATCTCGCCGAGTGGCTGATGGATCAAGGCATCGAATCCGTTTCGCTGAATCCGGATACGGTCGTCGATACGTGGCTCATGCTCGCGAAGAAGAAGGCGGGCTGATTCCAGAGGAGAAAGGCGACATGTTCCTGCAACGCATCTCATGCGCCGCCCTGCTCGCGGCCAGCGCCATGGGCATCGCATCTGCGCAGCAGAAGGAGGCGGTGATCGCGCTCAACGCGGATGGCGACATCACGATCGCGCCGGACGGGCATGTGACAGACTTCCATCTTTCCACGAAGCTCTCGCCGGCGGTTGGCAAGCTCGTCGACGGCACGGTTCGCAGCTGGCACTTCGAGCCGGTCACCGTCGACGGCCGGGCCGTGAACGCGAAGACGACGATGAGCCTTCGACTGAGCGGCACTCCCGCTCCCAACGACTCGTATTCGCTGCGCATCGAAAGCGTGCATTTCGGCGTGCTCACGCGCACGAAGCTGAAGCCGCCCGAATACCCGGGTAACGCGGCACGCGTGGGCCTCGGGGCGCGCGTCGTGCTCTATCTCGTGATCGACGAGGACGGCAAGGTCATCGAAGCGCTGCCGGGCCAGACGAGTCTCGGCATGCGCGCGAAAAACGAGCGCGACGCGGAAGACTGGCGCCAGCAATTCGAGAAAGCGAGCATCAAGGCCGCGAAAACGTGGCGATACGATCCGAGCGAGCTCGTCGACGGCAAGCGGGTGGCGAATCGCCATGCGATCGCGCCCATCGAATTTCAGCCCAGCCGCTGGCATCACGGCTGGACGGCATACGAGCCGGGGCCGGTGCATCCGGCGCCGTGGGACAAGAACGACGGCGACAAGAACGCGCAACGCTTCGCGCAACTCGCCGATGGCGAAACCGCGTCGACCGATTCGAATTTCCGGCTCAAGGACGACGTGATCGGCAAGACGCTTTGAGCGTCTACGCGGCCTTCGACGCCGGGCGACGGTGGATCTTCTTGAGGGACGCGCCAAGCGCGTCCTCGGCGCATTCGAGATCGTAGCGCGGCAAGGGCAATGCTCCGCGTTCCGCTATCGATCGACGCGAGGTTTTTGCGCCTCTTGCATTCGTCCCTCACATACCGTACAAATGTACGTATGTCGACGAACCTGACTGCGAACCAGCAACGCGTGCTGGATTTCATCGAACGCTGCCTCAAGCGCGACGGGCACGCGCCGACCTTACGAGAAATATCGGAAAATCTTGGACTTAGCAGCCATAGCTCAGCCCAGGATTACGTCGATGCACTGGTCCGCAAGGGCGCGCTCGAGCGTTTGCCCGGCTGTAACAAGTACATCCATCGGGGCCTGCGCCTTCCGCATCGCTCACGGGCGCCGGCAGCGGCCCTGCTTCCCCTCGTCGGCCGGGTCGCTGCCGGCAGCCCGATCCTCGCCGCCGAAAACGTCGAAGCGCACCACGGCGTCGATGCCGGCCTGTTCCGGCCGCGCGCCGATTACCTTTTGCGCGTCGTCGGGCTCAGCATGCGCGACGCCGGCATCCTCGACGGCGACCTCATCGCCGTGCATCGCGCCGAAAGCGCCGATCACGGCCGCATCGTCGTCGCACGTATCGACGACGAGGTCACGGTCAAGACGCTCGACCGTCGCAACGGACGCGTGCGCCTCCTGCCCGCGAATCCGGATTTCGAGCCGATCGACGTCGATCCCGGGCAGCACGCATTCGCGATCGAAGGTCTGTACGTCGGCCTGATCCGCAACGTCTCCACCCCGCGACAAGGATGAGTCGTCATGTTCACGCAACCCTCGCCGGAAGTTTCGACTTTCGTTTCCGAATCGGCTGAATTCGCCCAAGCCGGGACGGAGAAACCGAAAGCCGGGATTCGGGATTCGGGATTCCCGCAACGAAGCCGCGCTCGCCGAAGTGCTGCGCCATCCCGGCATCTGGCGCCGCAGCGGCGCGACGCGGCCGAAGATCGATGCCGAGCCGACCGGCCTCGCCGATCTCGACGCGCGTCTCCCGGGCGGCGGCTGGCCGCGCGGCGCGCTGAGCGAAATTCTCGTCGAGAACGACGGCATCGGCGAATGCAGCCTGCTGCTGCCCGCGCTCGCGTCACTGACGCAAGCCGGCCAGCGCATCGTCTTCGTCGCGCCGCCGTATATC
>DASZYR010000257.1:0-7249 GCA_035545255.1 Rhodanobacteraceae bacterium | reverse complement strand
AGTGCGTGCTCGAGGAAGCAGGCGGCGCCGTGCTCGACATGACGGGCGAGCCACTGCGCTACAACACGCGCGACTCGCTGATCAATCCGGATTTCGTCGCGGTCGGCGATCCGCGCGCGGACTGGTCGGCGCTGTTCGCTGTGCTCTAGCAACGTTTCGTCATCCCGGCGAAGGCCGGGATCCAGCTCCTTTTCCTCGAACAGTGACACGCGCCCGCAAAACTGGATCCCGGCCTTCGCCGGGATGACGAGATGAAGGGATCTATCGAGATCGAACGCCCATGAAACCGACGATCGACGAGCTTCTCCGCATCATGGCCACGCTGCGCGACCGCGAGCGCGGCTGCCCGTGGGATCTCGAGCAGACCTTCGACACGATCGCGCCGTACACGATCGAGGAAGCCTACGAGGTCGCCGATGCGATCGATCGGCGCGACTACGCGCATCTTCGCGAAGAGCTCGGCGATCTTCTGCTGCAGGTCGTGTTCCACGCGCAGATGGCGAAGGAGGCGGGACATTTCGACTTCGGCGATGTCGTCGCGGCGATCTGCGACAAGATGATCGCGCGGCATCCGCATGTGTTCGCCGACGCGCGCTTCGCGAACGTCGAGGAACAAACCGCGGCGTGGGAAAACATCAAGGCCGATGAGCGCGCCGCGAAAGGCAACGCCGACACGAGCGCTCTCGCCGGCATCTCGCGCGGCTTGCCGGAATGGCAGCGTGCGTTGAAGCTCCAGCAGCGCGCCGCGCGCGTCGGATTCGATTGGCCCAACGTCGATCCCGTGTTCGAAAAATTGCACGAGGAGCTCGACGAAGTACGCGAGGAATTCGCGCGCGGCGCCGATCCGGAACGGCTCGACGACGAGATCGGCGACGTGCTCTTCGTCTGCGTCAATCTCGCGCGACATGCCGGCGTCGACGTCTCGCGCGCGCTGCGCCACGCGAACGCGAAGTTCGAGCGGCGCTTCCGGCGCATGGAGGCGCTCGCGGCGGAGGCGGGCGAGGCCCTTCCCGGCAAGTCGCTGGAGGAGCAGGATGCGCTCTGGGATCGCGCCAAGGCCGAGGAGAAGGCCGCCGGCTGACGCTTGTCGCATCTCGTCGCCGGGTGGCGTTCCCCAATGGACGAGGACCGCGCTCGCGGACTTGTGGAACCGGAATTCGGATCGAAGGGAGGGACGATCGTGTCGACGATTTCGCATGCACACGCAAGGATGGGCATTCTTTCGATGATCGCATTTCTTGGCGCGCTCGCATTCGCGTCGCCGGCCGGCGCGACGGACGGCGTCGTCGGTCCCGGCAACTGCGACGAAGACGGCTTCGACGACGTGCTCGCCGCGGTCGACGGCAGCGGCGGCGGCACGATCACGTTCGATTGCGGCACGGCGACGATCGCGTTCACGGACTACAAGGAGATCGCCAACGCCGTGACGATCGACGGCGGCGGACGCATCACGCTCGACGGCGGCAACGCGACTCCGCTGTTCCAGATCTTCTTCAGCGCGAATGCGACGCTGAAAGGGCTGACTCTGCAACACGGCGTGTTCAACGGCGTGCACGCGATCGAGAACTTCGGCACGCTCAAGCTCGATCACGCGCGCGTGAGCGCGAACGTGTCGGCCGAGCCCGCCGTCGCGAACTCGGGAACGCTGACCGTCGTCGCAAGCACGTTCAGCGGCAACATTTCCTCGTTCAACGGCGGCGCGATCAACCATGCGGGGACCGATCTCGCGGTGTCGTCGAGCACGTTCCAGGGTAATCAGGCCGTCAACGGCGCCGCGATCTACAGCACGGCGCCGCTTTCGGTGACGAACTCGACGTTCAGCGCGAACGCGGCCTCATCGGGCGGCGGCGCGATCTACCAGACCGACGACGCCGACGCGTCGGTCGTCTTCGTCACGGCGGCCGGCAACACGGCGGCGTTCGGCGCCGGCTTCTACAAGGACGCCGGCGACTTCGCTCACGCGATGATCGTCGGCAACTCGCTGCTGAGCGGCAACGCGACCGGCAATTGCGACGGCTCGATCGAATCGGCGGGCTACAATCTCAGCGACGACACGCATTGCGGAGCCGCGTTCACGGGGCCCGGAGACGTCAACGACACGCCGCTGCCGATGCAGCCGCTCGGCGATCACGGCGGTCCGACCGAGACCGCGCCACCGGCGTCGGGAAATCCGGCGATCGACCACGTGCCGCTCGCGAGCTGCCTGCCGGCGTTTGATCAGCGCGACGGCGCGCGGCCGTTCGGCACGGCCTGCGACAGCGGCGCGGTCGAGGTCGGCGCTCTCGTCGACGACGAGATCTTCGCGGACGGCTTCGACGGCGCTCCGCACGCCGCGGACCGTTAAACCTTGCGGCGGCGGCCTGCATCGGATGTCATTGGGCGCGCGAGCGCCGATCGGATCGATACGCCGCCGGAGGTTTTGCGCATGCTTCGCACCGCCACACTGCTCGTCCTGACGTTCCTGCCGCTCGCGGCCCTGGCCGACGATTGCGCGTTCAGCGCCGACCGCGCGATCGATCTCGACGCGAAGGGGCTCGATGTTCTCAAGCTCGACACCGGCGCCGGCGATCTCGTCGTCGAAGGCGTCGCGGGGCTCGCCCGCGTCGAGGTCCGCGGCAAGGCGTGCGCAAGCCAGGAGGATGCGCTCGCGCAGATCCAGTTCGCGCAGCAGCGCGAAGGCGCCGTCGCGAACGTCGGCACGCGCATTCCGGAGATCGACGGCCGTCTCTTCGCAAACGACTACGCGTACATGGACGTGCACGTGCGCATGCCGGCGGGGCTCCGGCTCGACCTGCGCGATTCCTCGGGCGATCTCGAAGTCTCGGGGCTGACCGCCGGCGTCAGCGTCAAGGACAGCTCCGGCGACATCCGCCTCCACGATCTCGGCGGCGCGGTCGACGTGACCGATACTTCCGGCGACATCATCGCGCGCAAGATCTCGGGCGATTTCACCGTGCTGTCCGACAGCTCGGGCGACATCGTCGCCGACGACGTCAAGGGCAGCGCGATCGTCAAGGAGGACAGCTCAGGCGACATCGAGCTGCGTCACGTCGGCGGCGACGCGCGCGTCGACCGCGACAGCTCGGGCGACATCGCTTTCGTCGACATCGGCCGCGATGCGATCGTCGGCGTGGACGGCACCGGCGAAATCACGGCCGACGGCGTCAAAGGTGGCTTCACCGTCGGCGCCAAATCCGGCAACGGCGGCGCGATCCGCCATCACGGCGTCGCAGGGAAAGTTTCGTTGCCGCCGTCCGGCTGAGGAAGCGCGCGGCGCCTCCCGCAGCCGGCGGCGGATATTCCGCTCAGGAAGCGCAGGCCTTGCCGTGGGCGGGCCGGTTGCCTTTCGCGACGGCGTCGCTTTCGGACATGTATTCGCCGGTCTTCGTCGCGCCGTAGTAGCGATCGCCGGCGCAGTGATAGACCTTCGAGCTCGTGTTCACCCAGACCTTGCCGTTGCCACCGCCCGGCGCTGGCGAGCTCGCGGCCGGAATCGAACGGGTCGGCGACGACATCGCGCCCGAGGCCGGCGCCTTCGCGACCGGGGCGACCGGCGCCGATGCGGGCGCAGGCACGCTGGCCGGTGCTGCAACAGGCGTCGCGGTCTTCGTGGCGCCATACCATTCCTTGACGCCCTTGTGGCCGCGGCAGGCGCCGCGCTTGCTCTCGCCGGAGTAGTAGCTGCCGTCCTTGCAGAGGCCGGTCGCTCCCGCCGGTGCCGCGGACGTCGACGCGGCCGGCGGCGCCTCCGCGACGCGCGCCTCGCGTTTTTTCTTCGGCGCCTTCCGGGACTCCGTCGGCGCCGGTGCGGACTCCGTTGACGAGGCGCTGGCGGCGCCATACCACTCCTTGACGCCCTTGTGGCCGCGGCAGGCGCCGCGCTTGCTCTCGCCGGAATAGTAGCTGCCGTCCTTGCACAGGCCCGTCGTGCCTGCGGGTGCGCCGGACGGTGGCGCTGCGTGCGCCGCCGAGGCCAGGACGAGTGCGAACGTCGTTGCGATCGAAACGAGGAGCGTTTTCACGATGTCCTCCGAAGGCGGTGGCGTTTGCGCATCGAGCGCGCGTTTCGCGCTGCCGCGATCGTCGACCGCCGGTGCGGATCGCAGGCGTCGCGACGCTAGTCCCGCCGCCTTTCGGCGCGCTTTCGTGTTTCGCAACAAAATGACACGGCGGCGGCGTGCCGCTCGGGGAGAGTGCTTCGAGGCGAAACCGGCGCCGGCGAATCTCCGTCGCCGAAGATCGCAGATGCGGCGACGGCGGTACGCGGTCCGGAAAAAAAGGCGCCCGCGAAGCCGCGGGCGCCTTGTCGCGTCGAAGGCTGCCGGATGCTACGGCGTGCCTTCGAATCCGTCCGCGAAGATGCGATCGCCGGGCGCGTCGCTGCAGCCCTGCACCTTGACCGCGTCGATGTACCAGTTGCCTTCGTGCCGGAGCGTGTTGTCGCTGCCGAACCGGAAGCGGAACTGCACGTCGTGGCCGGCGTACGCCGAGAGGTCGGCGACGACCGGCTCGTAATCCGCGCCGGGTCCGCACCAGGCGGGATTGCCGGCCAGCGGATTGCCGCCGCTGCTGGCGACCGTGCTGGTGTACGGGCCGGTGATGAGCTGCGCGCTCGGAACCTCGCCGAACACGCCGCCGTCGATCGAAACCTCGAGGATGCCGCCGTCGAGGCACGCCGACCCGCTGCCTTCGATCCGGTCGCGGAAGTGCTCGAACTGCAAGGTGAGTCCCGAGAGATCGTCCGGCAACGCGACGACGGGCGATGTCAGGCGCTGATCGCCGACGTCCGCGGGAGCCATCACCTGCCACGCGTTCGCGCCGTCGAACGGATGCGTGCCGGTGATCGCCCACGAATCGGTGCCGACCGGCGCATCGTGCGTCCAGCCGTTGTCGCCGTTCTCGATGTCGTCGGTGAAGACCATCTCCGTCGCCGAGCCGGTACTGCACTGTCCGGGCGCGGGCTGCGTGCGGAACGAGAACACGCTGCTCGTCGCCGGACCGCAGTCGTTGGTTGCGGTCACGCGCCAGTAGATCACGGTGTCGAGCGGCAGCGTCGCGGTCGGCTGGAAGCTCGTCCCGGTGACGGTCTGCGACAGGATCACGTTGTCGAAATTCGCGTCGGTCGCGATCTCGATGAGGTACGACACGGCCTGCGCCGATGCGGTCCATTCGAACGTCGGCTGCGCGGGAACGTTGCTCGCGCCGTTGGCGGGAGAAGTCAGCGACGGCGTGCCGGCGACGACGGTCGTGACGTTCACGTCGAGCTCGAGATCGCGGTCGATGCCGGCCGCGCTGCCGCGCAGCACGAACGAGTTCGCGCCCGGCGCGGCGGTGTTGTCGACCGAGACGTTCGCGACGGTCGAGCCCGGCGGCGTCACCGGATTGACCGTGTACGCGCCGGTGAAGCCTTGCGGAAGGCCGGGCTCGAAGCTCATCGTGACCGGGTCGACGAAGCCGTTGTTGCTCTTGATCTGGATCGTGACCGGCGCAAGCGCGACCGGCGTCGCGCTCGCGGCGCAGACGCTCTGGCTGAGGTTGTCGCCGGTCATCGCGAAGCTCGGCGTGCCGCAGTTGTCGAACTTGAACGACGCGAAATGCGTGCGCCAGTCGCCGCCGGGCGGGAGGTACATGCCCGTGAACCAGAACGTGCAGCCGTCGTCCGGATCGACGCCCATGCCGAAGTAGTCGCCCCAGCGGTCGGCGAACGTCTGCGAGCTCGAACCGTCGACGAGCGTCGTCTCCGGCGTCGTCATGACGCCGGACGGGTCGGCGGCCTCGCGTCCGACGTAGCGAAGGCCGGGGAACACGCCGGGATCGCGCGCGACGCTGTAGCCCATCGCGATATTGCCCGACTCGTCCATGCCGATCGCCGCCATCCAGCGGCTGATCTGGCCGCCCGAATCGGCCGGCGCGTAAGTGCCTTCCTGATAGAGCTGCCACGGATTCGCGGCGCCGCCGGTGCGGCGCAGCTCGAACCAGCGCACGCCGGCGATGTTCTCGGTGGTGTCGTCCGGCAGGCGCGTCACGTGGTTGCCGACGAGCACTTCGTACGTGCCGAAGTTCCGGTAATGCACCGGAACCATCGGCACTTCGAGCAGCGGGTCGAGCGTCTGCGACGTACCGGGCTGGTGGATCGCGCCGAAACCGCCGACGACGTGGAATTCGGAGTCGAACTCGCTTTCGGGCACCTGGATCGGCCCCGCGAGCGCCGTGTTCGCCGGCGTCGTCCAGTCGACCGTCAGCGTGAAGAGCTCGAGGAAATCGTGATCGGGATCGTTCGACGACGGATTGTTGCGCTCATCGTCGTTGTCGCGGATGAAGATGCCGGGCGCGCCGGCCGGCGGCGGCGTCGAGCCGAACACCGAGACCGGCGGCAGCATCTGGAAGCCGAGCCCGGAAAGGCGCGAGACGGTCTTGCGCTGGAGGGTCGCGGCGTCGCCGGCGAGCATCTTCTGGCGGTCGAGCGCGTAGACGGCCGGCCCTTCGTTCGCGCCGACGTAGTACGCGTCGGGCCACACGCCGTACTTCGGATAGTCCGGGAAGGTCGGCGTGTTGAACGTGTAGCGCGTCCACGTCGTGACGACCGGGTCGTCGCCCTCGCTGAGATAGACGCAGAGCGTGTTGCTCGATCCCGAGAATTCGGTCAGGAGCCAGCGCTGCGCGAGCTGATCGAAGACGACGATGCCGTCGCCGAGTCCGCTCGCGCACGGACCGCCGCTGCCGAGCCCGTCCATGTTGAACGTGTTCGCGGCGACGCTGCCGTCCGACGTGTTGTAGATCTTGACCAGCGCGCCGCCCGAGCCGTTGTAGACGTGCACGTAGTAGCCGCCGCCGACATCGCCGGTCGGATCGGGCGGCACGACGCCGGTCGAATCGGCGGCGTCGAGGTTGACGAGGGGCGTCGTAAATCCGCCGCCGCCGCTTGGCGTGAAATGGCGCTGCAGCTCGGCGAGCAGATCGCTGCCGTGCGTCGGATTGGCCGGAGCGGGCGGATTGCGCTGCAAGGCCTCTTCTCCGTGGAACTGGCGCGGGATCTCGCGGATCGGATCGCCCGGCTGCCAGGTCTCCACGGCCGGTCGCGTGCGCGCATCGAGAAAGATGCGCTCGGGAACCGAAGGCGGGCTTACGTAGTCGGCGCCGTGCGAGACGGGCGCCGGCGAGGAATCGGCGTTCCCGGCCGCGATCGCCGGGACGCCGCACACGAGAAGGCACGGAACGACAAGCTTGAAAAGAGCGTTCATTGATGAAT
>DASZYR010000256.1:0-5851 GCA_035545255.1 Rhodanobacteraceae bacterium | reverse complement strand
ATCCTGACGAAATAGCCACCCGGCGACGGGCGCGTCGAGTGCGCTCAGTACCATTCGAGCAGCGAGACGCCGAGCCCGAAATACCAGGCGCGGTGGTTGTAGTCGATGAGACTCTCGCCGTAGCCATCGAAGAGCTGCACGTGCCCGCGCAGCTCTTCGGCGATCGGGAATGCCCAGTCGAGCTCGAGCGCGCCGTGCGAGCGGTCGCCGCCGCGCAGCGAATGGCGCACGAGCAGCGTGATCTCGTGTCCGTTCCACAAGCGCGTCAGCATGATGTCGCCGCGGCCGATGTAATCCTCGATGTCGGGATTGTCGTCGACGTCGCGTGTCTCGGAGATGCGCCACCACGGACGCAGCATCAGCACCCAGCCTTCGCGATCGAGCCCGATGTCGAACATGACGCGGTTCCAGCTGCGCGAGAACGGATTGCTGCGCCCATTCGACTGATGATCGAGCCCGACGCCGAAGAGACGCCCGTCCCAGCCGAGCACGTCGTAATTCGTGCGGAACATCAGCGTCGCGTCGGGCTCGTACGTCGTCTCGCGGAACGGGCGCGATTCGCCGGCGTTGTAGACCTGCCAGTGCGAGACCTGCGTGTAACCCATCCAGAGATCGCCGTTGTCGCCGAAAATGTCCTGCCAGACCTTCGTCTTGAGGCTGATCTGGTATTTCGCTTCGAGCGCGTCGAGATTGCGCGGTTCGGTCGCGTCGTGACCCGGCGCGGGCGAATGCGGATTGTGGTTGATGTCGCTGGTCCAGAATGCCGGCAGCAGATAGACGGGCCGGTAGGCGCGAATGTGGAAAGGGCCTTGCTCGTGCTTCAGCTTCGGATCGAGCTCCCAGCGGCGATCGAGCGGCGATGCGCGCGCCTCCACGGAATCGGCGGCAGGCGGCGGCTCGTGCGCGAAGACTTTCTCCGCCGCCGCGGCGGGAGCGGCGCGCGGGCGCAGTGCGCCGTCGTAGCATGCGAGGCGTTTCGCATCGTCCGTGATCGTCGTGCAGGCGGCGGCGTCGCGTTGCGCGGCGGCGCTCGGTGCGGCCCGCGCCGGCGCGATGGCGGAAGCGGCGAAGACAAGCACGGCAAGAGATCGAAACATCGGTAGACCCGTCGATAGCGTCAGCTGCACGATCGTGAACGGAGGCTAGCAGACGCCGCGCCGGCCGATCGTGCAGGCGGCGACGGATCAGGCGCCGCGATCGGTGCGAAGTGTCCGCGCCGCGTCCGCATCGCCCGCCGTCCGACGCCCGACGAGCACGCCGAGCGCGACGATCCCGAACGCGACGAGCACCGCGCCGAACGCGGCGACCCCGTGTGGCGGCGGCTCGCCGAGCAGCAGCACGCCGAGCACGGACGAGAACAGGATCTCGGCCGCCTGCATCGCCTCGACCGCGCCGAGCAGCGCCGCGTCGTCCTGCACGAGCGCGGTCGCGTGGAAGAACAGGATCGTCGCGATCGTCCCCGCGAACAGCGCGACGCCGCCCGCAAGCCAGATCTGGCTCGCGGACGGCATGCCGGCGACATCGGCAGCGCCGACCGCGACGATCCACCAGAACGGCTGGCTCGCGAGCGTCATGCCGAACACGCGCTGCGTCGCGTTCAGCGATTCGCCGGTTCGTTCGAGATGCAGCAGGATCTTGCGGTTGCCGAGCGGATAGAGGAATGCAGCCAGCGCGACGCTCGCGAGCGCAAGCCAGGCATCGAGATCGAAATGGCCGCGAAAATGGCCGAACTGCATCAGCAGCACGCCGACGACGATGACGACGCCGAGCGCGAGCGCGCCGCGCGGCAATCGCGCGCGCTCGTCGTCGTAGATCAATGGCGCGACCAGCATGCCGGCGATGACGGTCAGCTGGAACGTTCCGGCGACGAGCCACGCCGGTGCGCGGTCGGCGGCCCAGGTGAGGCAGACGCAGAACAGCGTGAAGCCGACGCCGCTCCAGACGAGCCACGCACCAGGATGTGCGCGCACCGCGCGCCAGACCGGAGCGAATCCGCCGCGAAACGGCAGCACCAGCGCGAGCATCGGCAGCGTCAGGAGATAACGCAGCGATGCCGACCACGCCCAGTGACCGCCGCTGTTCGCGATCGCGCGGTTCAGCACGTACGTCGCCGTGAAGAACAGCGCGGAGGCGAGCGCGATCAGGATCGCGGAAATGCCGGCGCGCCGCATCAGCGCCTCCGTCCGCGCAGGCGCTCGACCGGGAAGCTCGCGATCTCGCCTTCGGGGGTGCGGCGCGGTTGTCCCGGCGATGGCGCGAACGCGCGCGCATAGACGACTTCGTACGTCGCCGGCAGCAGACCTTCGCGCCGGAACGGCTCGTAGGCGCCGGCGACGCGCGCGAAGTTCCCCTTGCCGGTCAGCGTGCGCGCGCGTTTCGCGTCGGCATTCGTCGCGCCGATCGAGCGCAGCTCGCGCATCAGCGCGCAGACGTCGCGATACGTCAGCGTGAAATCGTCGCGTTCGAGCACGGGATCGCGAAAGCCGGTCGTCAGCAGCGCATCGCCGAGATCGTGCATGTCGACGAAGCGACTGACGTGCGGGTCCGCGTCGGCCGCCGCGAATGCGTCACGGAGCTCGTGCAGCGTCGAGGGCCCGAACGTCGTCAGCAGCAGCAATCCACCGGGTCGCAGTACGCGCGCGCACTCGGCGATCGCGAGGCCGGGGTCGTTGCACCATTGCAGGCAGAGGTTCGACCATACGATGTCGAATGCCGCATCGGCGAACGGCAGCGTCTGCAGATCGGCGCAGACGCGCGTGAATCCGGCGGGCTCGCCCGCGCGACGCGCGGCGGCGCGCAGCATCGGCAGCGCGAAGTCGAGCGCGACGACATCGGCGAATGGATAGCGCGCACGCAATGCGGCGCTGCCGGCGCCGGGACCGCTGCCGGCATCGAGGATGCGCGCGGGCTCGATCGCCACGTCGTCGAGCCGCTCGGCGAGTCGCGCGGCGACTTCGGCTTGCAATACCGCATGGGCTTCGTAGGTTTCCGCAGCGCGTCCGAACGCGCGGCGGACATGGCGCGCGTCGAGGCCCGCGGTCATGCTTCCAGCTCCGCGGCGAACGCGGCGAGTGCGTCCGCGAGCACGCCGGCGTGCGCGAGAAACGGCGCGTGCCCGCTGTCGCAGGCGACGAAGCGGCCGTTGCAGCGCTCGGCCGACCAGCGCATAGCGGAGGGATCGACGAGCCGGTCGCGGCGTCCGGCGATCCACAAGCTCGGCATCGCGATGCGCGCGATCCCGTCGCGCAGATCGGCGCCTTCGAGCACGCGCATGCCGTTTTCGAGCGCCGAGACGGCCGGCTGGCCGCGCTCGAACGCGTGCGAGCGCAGCTCGCGCAACTCGGCGCGCGCGTGATCCGATCCCATCGCTTCGAGCGCGAGGAAACGCTCGATCGTTGCGCGGTAATCGCGCGCGAGCCCGGCACCGAACTCGGCGAGCACCGTCGGCGCGATGCCGAAGGACCAGGCGTCGCCGACGACGAAGCGCGGGCTCGACGCGATCGGCACGAGCGCGCGCACCTGCGCCGGCGCATCGAGCGCGGCGCGCATCGCGACGAGCCCGCCGAGCGACCAGCCGAGCCAGATCGCGCGCGGCGTCGCCGCTGCGATGCGGCGCGCGCACTCGGCGGGATCGAGCGAGCCCGAATCGTCGCGGCTGAAGCCATGTCCCGGCAGATCGACGAGATGCAGACGGAATCGCGGCGCGAGCAGGCGCGTCAGTGGCGCGAAGATGCCGGCGTGCATCGCCCAGCCGTGGATCATGACGAGGTCCGGCCCCGCGCCGGCGGTTTCGATGTGCACTCAGCCTCCGTGCTTCGGCATTCGCGCGCGGATCGCACGCAACGCGTCGAGCAGACGATCGACATCGCGCTCCGCGTGCAGCGCGCAAAGCGTGATGCGCAACCGCGCCGAGCCGGCCGGCACGGTCGGCGGTCGGATTGCCGGCACATGGAAACCCGCACCCTCCAGCAGGGTCGAAGCGGCGAGCGCCGCATCGCTCGCACCGATCACGACCGGCTGGATCGGCGTGCGCGAATCGGCGAGCGTCCAGCCTTGCGCGATCGCGCCGGCGCGGAAGTGCGCGACGAGTCGCGCGAGCCGGTCGCGCCGCCAGCCTTCGAAGCGCGCGACGTCGATCGCGGCGCGCGCGGCGGCTGCGATCGCGGTCGGCATCGCGGTCGTGTAGACGAACGTGCGTGCTTCCTGCACGAGCGCGTCGATCAGCGCTGCGCTGCCGGCGACGAACGCGCCGGCCGTGCCGAGCGCCTTGCCGAGCGTCGCCATCAGTATCGGCGCGTCGTCCTGCGACAGTCCGGCCTCGGCGGCGCTGCCCGCGCCTTCGGGCCCGAGCACGCCGAGGCCGTGCGCGTCGTCGATCATCAGCGTCGCATGCGCGTCGCGGCAGAGCTTCGCAAGCGCGGCAAGCGGCGCGACGTCGCCGTCCATGCTGAAGACGCCGTCGCTCGCGACGAGCGCGGCGGCATCCGGATGCGATTCGAGACGGCGCCGCGCCGCATCGACGTCGGCGTGCGGATAGCGCTTCAGCTCCGCGCCGGAGAGGCGCGCCGCGTCGAGCAGCGAGGCGTGGTCGAGCTTGTCCTCGACGCAGAGATCGCCGCGGCCGAGCAGCGCCGGGACCACGCCGAGATTGGCCATCCAGCCGTCCGAAAACAGGAGCGCGCGCTCGCGGCCGGTCCAGCGCGCGAGCGATTCCTCGAGCGCCGCGTGCTCGTCGCGCCGGCCGCCGAGCAGCGGTGCGGCCGTTGCGCCGACGCCCCATTTCCCCGCTGCGCGAAAGAGCGCTTCGCGAAGCGCTGGATGTTGCGCGAGGCCGAGGTAGTCGTTGCTCGCGAAATTGAGGAGGCGCTTGCCGTCGATCGTGACGTGCGCACCGTCGGCTGCTTCGATCGTGCGCAGGCGTCGCACAAGCGAGAGGCGCGCACGCTCGGCCCGGCGGGCGGCGAGTCGATCGAACAGCGACGTACGCAGGGTCATGATCGGCAAGAACGGGGCCGGCCGCGGCTTTGTTTTGCGGCTCTCAAGGGCGGCAGCCACGCTTCTACTGGGCTACGCAGTTTCGGCTTCGGCAATCTCGGCGTGGACCGTCTTCGATTCGATTTCGATCTCCATCGCCCTGACGCCGAGCCGCGCGAACAGGCGCTGATCGTGCTCCACGTCCGGGTTGCCCGTAGTCAGCAGCTTCTCGCCGTGGAAGATCGAGTTCGCGCCGGCAAAGAAGCAGAGCGCTTGCAGCTCGTCGCTCATTTCCGCGCGGCCCGCGGACAGGCGCACGATGGACTTCGGCATCACGATCCGCGCGGCGGCGATCGTGCGCACGAACTCGAACGGATCGAGCAGCGCCGTGCCGGCGAGCGGCGTGCCTTCGACCTGCACGAGCCGGTTGATCGGCACCGATTCCGGATGCGCCGGCAGGTTCGCGAGCGCTTGCAGGAGGCCGGCGCGCTGCTCGCGCGTCTCGCCCATGCCGACGATGCCGCCGCAGCAGGTCTTGAGGCCGGCTTCGCGCACGCATTCGAGCGTGTCGAGCCGATCCTGGTATTCGCGCGTGTGGATGATCTCGCCGTAGAACTCCGGCGCAGAATCGAGATTGTGGTTGTAATAGTCGAGCCCGGCATTTTTCAATGCATCGGCCTGCGGCTGCGTCAGCATGCCGAGCGTCGCGCAGGTTTCCATGCCGAGCGATTTCACGGCGCCGACCATCGCGGCGATCTTCGGAATGTCGCGCTCCTTCGGCGAGCGCCACGCCGCGCCCATGCAGAAGCGCGTCGCGCCCGCCGCCTTCGCCTGCTCCGCCTTCGCGAGCACGGCATCGAGGCTCATCAGCTTCTCG
>DASZYR010000255.1:0-30094 GCA_035545255.1 Rhodanobacteraceae bacterium | reverse complement strand
CCGCCCTTGCTCGCCTCGACGAGCGGTGCATCGAAGAGCCGGTTGAGCTCGTCGACGAGCTGCCACGCACGCTTGTAGCTCATGCGCATGCGCCGGCCCGCGGCCGAGATCGATCCGGTCTCGAGGATGCCTTCGAGCAGGTCGGCCTTGCCGGGCCCGAGGTCGATGCCGGGCGCGAGCCTGAGGCGCAGCCGGATCATTTCCGCAAGATGTGCTCGTGGGCTCATGCAGGGCTCCGCAATGGCAGATTGCGCGCGCTCATGACGCGCCATGCGGACCGATTCGTCAAGCAGCGCGGCGCGATCGGTCGCACCCGGATGTCGCGCGGCGTGCTGGCGTCCGGACTCGCGTTCGCGTTCTCGCTGCTGCCGCTTCGCGCTTCGGCCGACGATCTGCTCGTGTTCGCGGCGGCGAGCCTGAAGCCCGCGCTCGACGAGATCATCGCGCTGCCCGAAGCTGCCGCGATCGGCGAGATCAAGCCGAGCTACGCCGCAAGCTCGCAGCTCGCGCGCCAGATCGAGGCCGGCGCGCCGGCCGCTCTGTTCATCTCGGCCGACGAGGACTGGATGGACGCGGCCGCCTCGCAACGGAAGATCGTCGTCCCGACGCGCACGGATCTCCTCGGCAATGCGCTCGTGCTGATCGCGCCGAAGGACAGCAAGACGGCGCTCCGCATCGCGCCGGGCTTCGATCTCGCCGATGCGCTCGGCAAGGATGGACGCCTCGCACTCGGCGAGCCGAACAGCGTGCCCGCCGGAAAATACGCGAAGGCCTCGCTGATGGCGCTCGGCGCCTGGGACCTGGTTGCGCACCGCATCGTCGCGGCCGAGAACGTGCGGGCCGCGCTCAACTTCGTCGCACGCGGCGAGGCGCCGCTCGGCGTCGTCTATCGTTCGGACGCGATGTCCGAGCCGGCCGTTCGCGTCGTGGACACGTTTCCGCCGTCGTCGCACGCACCGATCGTCTATCCGGCCGCCGTCGTCTCGGGCCACGACACGCCCGCCGCGCGCAAGCTGCTCGACTTGCTGCGCGCGCCGGCGACGGCCGCGATCTTCCGGCGCCACGGTTTCGACGCTCCGCCGCGCCGATGACTGCGTGGCTCTCGCCGGCGGACTGGAGCGCGCTCGCGTTGAGCCTGCGCGTCGCGTGCTTCAGCGTCGTCGTGTCGCTGCCGTTCGCGCTCGCGCTCGCATGGCTGCTCTCGCGCAAGCGCTTCGCCGGCCGCACGCTCGTCGAGGCGCTCCTGTTCCTGCCGCTGATCCTGCCGCCCGTCGTCACCGGCTACGCGCTGCTCGCGATCCTCGGCCGCAACGCGCCGCTCGGGCACGCGCTCGCCGAAATCGGCATCGTGTTCGCGTTCCGCTGGACCGGCGCCGTCGTCGCCGCGGCCGTCATGGGATTTCCGCTGCTCGTGCTCTCGATCCGCGTCGCCTTCGACAATGTCGATCGCCGGCTCGAAGCCGCGGCCGAGACGCTCGGCGCGCGCGCGTGGCGGCGCTTTCGCACGATCGTCCTGCCGCTTTCGCTGCGCGGCATCGTCGCCGGATGCGTGCTCGCATTTGCGCGTTCGTTCGGCGAATTCGGCGCGACGATCAGCTTCGTCTCGAACATTCCGGGCGAAACGCGCACGCTGCCGATCGCGATCTACGAGCTGCTTTCGGTGCCGGGCGGCATGGATGGCGTGCGGCATCTTTCAATCGTCGCGTTGCTCGTCGCGCTGGCCGCGGCCGCGAGCGCGACCGTGATCGCGGGCGGCGTCGCGCGCCGCGACGGCGATGACTGACGCGTCGGCGGCAGCGCGATGATCGACCTCTCGATCCGCCGCCGGATCGGCGATCTCGATCTCGACGTCGCCTTCCGCGCCGACGTGCGCACGCTCGCGCTGTTCGGCGATTCCGGCGCCGGCAAGACCAGCGTACTGAACGCGATCGCAGGTCTCGTGAAGCCGCGCGAAGGCCGCATCGCGCTCGACGAGCGCGTGCTGTTCGACAGCGCGGCCGGCATCGACGTGCCGGTGGCCGAGCGTCGCATCGGCTACGTATTCCAGGACGGACGGCTGTTTCCGCATCTCGACGTGCGCGCGAACCTCGTCTACGGCGCGCGATCCGGCGCGCACATCGGCTTCGAGGGCGTCGTGGCGCTGCTCGAGCTCGCGCCGCTGCTCGAGCGGCAGCCGTCGACGCTGTCGGGCGGCGAGCGCCAGCGCGTCGCGATCGGCCGCGCGCTGCTCGCGGAACCGCACGCGCTGCTGCTCGACGAGCCGATGACGGGACTCCACGCCGAAGCTCGCCGCCAGGTACTGGATCATCTGCGCCGTCTCAGGAACGAGCTCGGCGTCTTCACGGTGCTCGTGTCGCATCACGCATCGGAAGTCGCGGCGCTCGCCGACGAGGTCGTGCTGCTCGACGGCGGCCGCGTCGCCGGCCAGCGCACGCGCGCCGAATTCGAGGCGATCGCCGCGGCGGCGGTTCCGTACGCACAGCCCTGATCGCGCCGTCTTTTCCGCGGCGCTTTGCCGCCCGGCGCGAACCGGCTAGGCTACGGCCACGAATCGTCGCGAGGTTGCCATGGCATTGCGTCACATGCTCGCCGCGCTTGCGGCCGCGGTCCTTTTCGCCGGCTGCAGCAGCGGGCCGCCGAAGCGCATCACGCCTTCCGTCGTCTCGATCCAGCAGCTCGTCGCCGCGCCGGACGGACAGTGGCACCTCACGATCCGCATCCAGAATTACTCCACGGTCGCGATGCACTACTCGGCATTGAACGGAACGCTGCACGTCGCCGGCGTCGATGTCGGTTCCATCGCGCTGAAGCCCGATCTCGACATCCCGCCGAACAGCGCCGACGTCGTCGAAACGGCCATCAAGGCGAGCGCGAAGCTGCCGGCGGGCGATCTTTCGTACACGATCGCCGGCACGCTCGACACGAGCGAGCCCGAAACGCATTTCAAGTTCGACCGGTCGAGCCGGCTGTCGCCCTCTCCGGGATTGCCCGGCACCTGGCGCTGAGCCGCAGGCGATGACCCGCTACGTCGCGCCGCTCGCGGATCTTCGCTTCGCGCTGCACGACGTGCTCGACGTCGAGCGCCTGTTTCAGCGCCTGCCGGGCTCTGAAGTCGCGACGCGCGACGTCGTCGACGCCGTGCTCGACGAAGCCGCGCGGTTCACCGAACAGGTGCTCGCGCCATTGAACGCGACCGGCGATGCCGAGGGCTGCCGTTTCGATGCAGCTACGTCGAGCGTCACGACGCCGCAGGGTTTTCGCAAAGCGTACGGGCAGTTCGTCGAAGGCGGCTGGGCCGGGCTCACGGCGCCGATGGCATACGGCGGCCAGGAAATGCCGCAGACGATCGGCGCCGCGCTCAAGGAGATGATCGACTCGGCGAATCTCTCGTGGGGCAACTATCCGCTGCTCTCGCACGGCGCGACCGAAGCACTGCTCCAGCACGGCGAGGAATGGCAGCGCGAAACGTTCCTGAAGCCGATCGTCGAGGGCCGCTGGACGGGAACGATGTGCCTCACCGAGCCGCATTGCGGCACCGATCTCGGCTTGCTGAAGACGAAGGCCGAGCCCGCCGGCGACGGCGGCTACCGCATCAGCGGCACCAAGATCTTCATCACGGCCGGCGAGCACGATCTCGCCGAGAACATCGTGCATCTCGTGCTCGCGCGACTGCCCGATGCGCCAGCCGGCGTCAAAGGCATCTCGTTGTTCGTCGTGCCAAAATTCAAAGTTGGACGCGACGGTGCGCTCGGTGATCGCAACGCGCTCGCCTGCGGCGCGATCGAGCACAAGATGGGCATCCGGGCATCGGCGACCTGCACGATGAATTTCGACGGCGCAGACGGCTATCTCGTCGGAGCGCCGCACAAGGGCCTCAATGCGATGTTCACCATGATGAACACCGCTCGGCTCGCGGTCGGGCTGCAAGGGCTCGGCCTCATCGAGCGCGCGTACCAGAGCGCGCTCGCCTACGCGCGCGAGCGCCTGCAGATGCGCGCGCTCTCGGGCGCGAAGTTTCCGGACAAGCCGGCCGACCCGCTGATCGTGCATCCGGACATCCGGCGCATGCTCCTGACGCAAAAAGCGTTCGCCGAAGGCGGCCGATTGCTCGCGCTGTACGCGTACACCCAGGAGGACATCGCGCGCCGCTCGACCGACGCCGCCGAGCGCGAGCGCGCCGATGCGATCGTCTCGTTCCTGACGCCGATCGTGAAAGGCGTCCTGACCGAGAGCGCGATCGAATGCACGTACGACGCGCTGCAGATCTTCGGCGGCCACGGCTACATCGTCGAAAACGGCATGGAGCAGCTTGCACGCGACGCGCGCATCACGACGCTGTACGAAGGCACGACGCAGATCCAGGCACTCGATCTGCTGGGCCGCAAGGTGCTGCAGCTGCAAGGCGCGGGGCTGAAGCATTTCCTCGTCGAGATCAGCGCGTTCTGCGAGCAGCACGCGACGAATGCCGAGCTCGGCGAGTTCATTGCCCCACTCGCGAGTGCGACGAAGAGCTTGAGCGATCTCACGATGGAGATTGCAAAGCGCGCAGTCTCGAATCCCGAGGAAACGGGCGCGGCGGCGTACGATTATCTTTTCCATTCGGGTTACGTCGCGCTCGCGTATTTCTGGGCGAGAAGCGTCGCGGCCGCGGCAAGTCAACCGGCGATCCGCGAGGCGAAGTTGCGAACGGCGCGTTTCTATTTCGCGCGCATCCTGCCACGCATCGGCACGCACGCGGCGGCGATTCGCGCGGGCGCATCCACTGTGCTCGACATGCCGGACGCCAATTTCGGCTGATCTTCGCCTCTCCCGCTTGCGGGAGAGGCCGCCGCGCGCAGCGCGGCGGGTGAGGGCCGGATTGGAACGGCGAACCCAGATTGCCCTCACCCTCCCCTCTCCCGCGCAGCGGGAGAGGGGAAAAGCCCTTATGCGACGGAACGGAGTGTCGGTCTGGAGTGGCGGCCCGCGGCGAGATCGGCTGCGTCGAAATCGTCGACCGAAATGAACTCGAACGACGCATCGCGCACACGCTTCAAGAGCGCGGCTTCGGCGCTGCTGATCATGCCTTTCGCTTCCGCGTCGGCGAGCTGCGCTGCGTAGTCGTAGCCCGAAAGCTCGTCCGACTTCGCGGCCTTGAGGAATTTCCGCTCGACCGGCTCGGCCGCGATGACGTCCGGCAGCAGCGCGTTCATGCGGCCGACGGGGTTGTTCGCGCTCGGCGTCTTGTAGATGCCGTCGGTCAGCCGATCCCGCGCGTCGTTCGGCGCCGTCAGCAGCGCGGCGACGCGGCGGCCGAGACGGTCCGACGGCGGCACTTCGCGCCGGCCGAACGGAAACACGAAAAACCGCAGCATCCACGCGACCGGACGCAGCGGGAAATTGCGCAGCACGCCGTCGAGCGCCATCTGCATGCGCCAGACCGAATCGTGGAACGCCCATGCGAGAAACGGCTGATCGGTGGCAGGACGATCCTGATCCTCGTAGCGCTTCAGCATCGCGCTCGCGATGTAGAGGTTCGAGAGCACGTCGCCGAGCCGCGCCGAGAGCTTCTCCTTGAACTTGAGCTTGCCGCCGAGCACGAGCATCGAGGTATCCGCGACGAGCGCGAGCGCCGCGGCGTAGCGATTGAGCTTGCGGTAGTAGCGCTTCGTGTACGCATCGCCCGGCACGCGGCCGATCTTCCCGAACGCAAGACCCAGCACGAGGCTCCTGACCGCGTTCGAGATCGCGAATCCGATGTGGCCGAACAGCGCCGCGTCGAACGCGGCGAGCCGCGCGCCGTACTCGGCGATGCGCAGCGATTCCATTTCCTTCAGCACGTACGGATGGCAGCGGATCGCGCCCTGACCGAAGATCATGAGGCTTCGCGTCATGATGTTCGCGCCTTCGACCGTGATCGCGATCGGCGCGCCCTGCCAGCCGCGGCCGATCCAGTTCTTGGGCCCGAGGATCACGCCTTTGCCGCCGTGCACGTCCATCGCGTCCTTCGCGATCTCGCGCGCGAGCTCGGTCGCGTGGTATTTGGCGATCGCCGACGGCACGGCCGGCTTCTCGCCGCGATCGACCGCGGCCGCCGTGGAGCGCGAAAGCGCCGTGATCGCATACGTGTGCCCGCCGATCCGCGCGAGCGCTTCCTCGATGCCTTCGAAGCGGCCGATCGCGATGCCGAACTGCTTGCGGATGCGCGCATACGCGCCGGTCGCGAACGCGGCCGTGCGCGCGCCGCCGGCGGTGTTCGACGGCAGCGAGATCGCGCGGCCGACCGAGAGGCATTCGACGAGCATGCGCCAGCCTTGCCCCGCCATGTCCGGGCCGCCGATCAGCTGTGCGAGCGGGATGAACACGTCCTTGCCGCGCACGGGGCCGTTCTGGAACGGCACGTTCAGCGGGAAGTGGCGGCGTCCGATCTCGAGACCTTTCGTCTCGCGCGGCAGGAGCGCGAGCGTGATGCCGAGATTTTCCGTGTCGCCGAGGATTTTCTCGGGATCGTACATCCGGAACGCGAGACCGACGATCGTCGCGACCGGCGCGAGCGTGATGTAGCGCTTGTCGAACGTGAGGCGCACGCCGACGACGTTCGCGCCGTTCCATTCGCCTTTACAGACGATGCCGTAGTCGGGGATCGAGGTCGCGTCGGAGCCGGCATAAGGACCGGTCAGCGCGAAGCACGGCACCTCGCGGCCGTCAGCCAGGCGCGGCAGGTAATGATCTTTTTGTTCGTTCGTCCCGTAATGGACGAGCAGCTCGCCCGGCCCGAGCGAGTTCGGCACGGCGACCGTGGAGACGAGCGTCGTCGACATGCCGGCGATCTTCTGCAGCACGGCCGAATGCGCGATCGCCGAGAAGCCGAGGCCGCCGTATTCCTTCGGGATGATCATGCCGAAGAATTTCTTCTTCTTGAGGAAATCCCAGATCTCGGGCGGAAGATCGGCGCGCTCGTGTGTGATCTCCCAGTCGTCGACCATGCGGCAAAGCTCTTCGACCGGGCCGTCGAGGAACTGCTGCTCCTCGACCGAGAGCGCCGGCTTCGGCTCGGCGAGCAGCGTCTTCCATTCCGGCTTGCCGCTGAAAAGCTCGCCTTCGAAGCCGACCGTGCCGGCGTCGAGCGCGATCTGCTCGGTTTCCGACAGCTTCGGCATGACCTTCTGGAACATCGCGAGCACCGGCGAGCTGAGCTTGCGGCGGCGAAAGCGCGTCAGGTTCAGCGGCAACGCGATCGCGGCGAAGACGACGAGCGGTATCGCGGCCGCCGCGGCGGAAGATCGCGCGAGCCAGCCGGCCGCAAGGATCGCGACGGCGACCGCTGCGGTCCACGGCCTGAGGCCGATGCGAAAGTAGGCCGCTGCGAGCGAGACCACGAGCGCGGCGAGAACCGGAACGAACGGATGCATGACCTACTCCTTGGACCTCGACCGCCGCAGCCGTTCGACGGCGTGAGCAGGGGAACGCGGGATCATCGTCGCGACCATCATAGGCATGGCCTTGGACGCGACGTCGCACATATCGAATGGCCGAGGCTCCGGACAGGTTCCCGATACGCCGCAACTCCACCATACGGTCGAGTATGGATGGCTCGGCATGCGAAATCAACAACGTGAGCGCATAGGTTCTATCCCATTGACTTGATTGGAGATCCCGCGACAATTCTCCTTCAAATACGTGACGGCATCAGGCAAAATGCGGCGATGACCGCCGCCGTGAAGCTCGAACCGAGGAACCGGCTTTCCGCTTCGGATTGGGAAGAGGCCGCGCTCGATGCGCTGGCCGAGAGCGGCCTCGGGGCCGTCGCCGTCGAATCGCTCGCGCGCCGGCTCGGTGTCACGAAAGGCAGCTTCTACTGGCATTTCCCGACGCGCGAGGCTTTGCTGAAAGCCGCTCTCGAGCGCTGGGAGCGCCTCGACGAGGACGAGGTCATGGCGCCGATCGAGCCGATTGCCGATCCGCGCGAGCGCCTGTGCGAGCTGTTCCGGCGCGTGAGCCGGGAGATGCCCTCGCACGTCATCTACGCCGCGCTGATGCAGGCGCAGGATCATCCCCTCGTGCAGCCGGTCATGGCGCGCGTCTCCCGGCGCCGGCTCGACGTGCTTGCGCGCGCCTACCGCCAGGCCGGATTCGACAGGGCCGCGGCCGCGCATCGCGCGCGACTCGCCTATTCCGCGTATACGGGCTTCCTCGAGCTTTCGCGCCAGCCGGGTCTGCCGAAGCTGCGCCACGAGGAGTTCGAGGACTACGTCGATCACGTCATCGCGACGCTGATTCCTGCCTGAAACGACGCGAAATGCGCGATGCGGACTTGCGGCGGTCCGCCTTGCAATGGCCATCAGCGGTCGCTAACGTCGGGACATCCTTTCGCAACCGGCGCATTCCCGAGCGCTTCCTTCCATGCCGAGCAAGCTTCGAGCGTTGAACGAGTGGGTCGACAGCGTCGCCCGACAGACGCAACCGGATGCCGTCCACTGGTGCGACGGTTCCGACGAGGAAAACCGCAAGCTGATCGAGACGATGGAGCGCGACGGCACGCTGATCGCGCTCAACGCGAAGACGCATCCGAGCTGCTGGCTGCATCGCTCGAATCCGTCGGATGTCGCGCGCGTCGAGCATCTGACGTATGTCTGCACGACGAACAGGGACGACGCGGGCCCCAACAACAACTGGATGCCCCCGGCGGAAGCGCACGCGAAGGTCGATGCGCTGTTCGAAGGCGCGATGCGCGGGCGCACGATGTACGTGATCCCGTACTGCATGGGTCCGATCGACTCGCCGATTTCGCGCTGCGGCGTCGAGATCACCGATTCGCCGTACGTCGTCGCGAACATGCGCATCATGACGCGCATGGGCCAGCCCGCGCTCGAGCGCATCGAGCGCGAGGGCGCCGAAGCGATTGCGCGGGGCGGGCGGCCGACGTTCGTCCGCGGCCTTCATTCGATCGGAGAGCTCGATCCGGACAAGCGCTTCATCATGCATTTCCCCGAGGAGCTCTCGATCAAGTCGATCGGCTCCGGCTACGGCGGCAACGCGCTGCTCGGCAAGAAGTGCCACGCGCTGCGCATCGCGAGCTGGCAGGCGCGCACCGAAGGCTGGCTCGCCGAGCACATGCTGATCGTCGGCATCGAGAATCCCGAAGGCGAGACGCATTACGTCGCGGCGGCGTTTCCGTCCGCGTGCGGCAAGACGAACCTCGCGATGCTGATTCCTCCGGAAAGCTACCGCGAAGCCGGCTGGAAAGTCTGGACCGTCGGCGACGACATCTGCTGGATGACGCCGGGCGCCGACGGCCGCCTCTGGGCGATCAATCCGGAAGCCGGCTATTTCGGCGTCGCGCCCGGCACCAGCAACGCGACCAATCCGAACGCGCTCGCGACGACGCGGCACGATGCGATCTTCACGAACGTCGCGGTCACCGACGACAACCAGCCGTGGTGGGAAGGCCTGCCGGGCACGCCCGTCACCGACTGGCAAGGACGTTCGCACGACGAGAAGAACGGCCCCGCCGCTCACCCGAACTCGCGGTTCACCGTTTCGGCGAAGCACTGCCCGAGCTGGTCGCCGCACGCCGAGGATGCGCGCGGCGTGCCGATCTCGGCCATCGTTTTCGGCGGACGAAGGCCCACGCTCGTGCCTCTCGTGTTCGAGGCGCGCGACTGGACGCACGGCGTGCTCGTCGGCGCCTCGATGGGCTCGGAGACGACGGCGGCCGCGACCGGACAGGTCGGCGTCCTGCGTCGCGATTCGATGGCGATGAAGCCGTTCTGCGGATACAACTACGGCGATTACTTCGCGCATTGGCTATCGTTCGACAAGCCCGGCGCGAAACTGCCGAAGATCTTCCACGTCAACTGGTTCCGCAAGGGCGCCGACGGCAAGTTCCTCTGGCCAGGCTTCGGCGAAAACCTGCGCGTGCTCGAATGGATCATCGCGCGCTGCAAGGGCACGGCGGAGGCCGACGAGACGCCGATCGGCCTCGTGCCGCGCAAGCGCGATCTCTGCACCGAAGGCGCCGCCCTGCCCGATCGCGCGCTGGACGCGCTGCTCGATGTCGACGCGCACGGCTGGCGTCGCGAGATCGACGACATCGGACAATACCTCGACACCTTCGGAGATCGCATGCCCGAAGCGCTTCGCAACGAGCAACAGCGCGTCGCGAGCGAGCTCGATGCGACGTTGAAGCCCACGAGAACGGCGACCGGCTAGACGGTGCCGGCTCATCGTCGCCGTCCGGCATCGAGGCGCGCGAAATCGCGCCTCGATGCGTTTCGGACTACTGTTTCTCCAGAGGATGCCGGGTGAGATCCGACGCGCGGACGTCGCAGGGATCATTCGCCTTGGTCAGGGTCAGCGCGGTTCCGTCGACGCGCCAGCCATAGGTTCCGCTGGCCTCGTCGCCCGTGCACGCCTCGGGGCCCGACACATCCGTGAGCGTCACCTTCCCGCCGTCGGTCTGGTAAGTGCCGTCGACGATCGCCTTGCCGCTTTCAACCACGTGAAAGCGGCCGTCGGCGCCGAAATCGATCACCATGTTGCCGGAGTGGTACTTGCCTGCCGGAAACGCGGCTCCGCTCGCCGCGGCCGCCGCGGTGCCGAGCGAAACAGCGGTGAGCGAAATGATCCACGCGTTGCGAGTGCGGTGCATGAGCGTCCTCCCGTTGGAATGCCGTCGCCACGCTAGGACGACCTCGCCACAGCCGCATCTTCGTTTCCATGGCAATTTTCTGGCAGTTGGCCCTTCGCGAGGGCTTCGGGCCGGCCGACGCGCCTGCCCGAAGATCGATGCTCGCGGGTTGACGTCCCGCGGCCGATGATGGCCTAGTGAGGTTTTCCCCACTGCAAGAGCCCGCCATGCCGGATCGCCGTCGTTTTCTCAGGGATTCGATCCTCTCGTCCTCGCTGATGCTCGCTGCGAGCGGTGCCCGCTCGGCGCGAGCCGCGCCGGGATCGAGCGGAATGCTTCCGCGCGTCGTCTCGACCTGGGATTTCGGCGTCGCCGCGAACCAGGCTGCATGGGACGTCCTCGCGAGGAACGGCCGCGCGCTCGATGCCGTCGAAACCGGCGCGCGCGTGCCCGAGGTCGATCTTCGCAACCACAGCGTCGGCCGCGCCGGCTATCCCGATCGCGACGGCCACGTGACGCTCGACGCTTCGATCATGGACGAGCGCGGCAACTGCGGCGCGGTCGCGGCCATCGAGCACATCGCGCATCCGATCTCGGTCGCGCGGCGCGTCATGGAAAAGACGCCGCACGTGCTGCTCGTCGGCGACGGCGCGCTGCAGTTCGCGATCGAGCAAGGTTTCCCGCGCGAGGAACTGCTGACGCCGGAATCGCGCAAGGCGTGGCAGGAGTGGCTCAAGAGCGCGAACTACAAACCGGTCGCGAACAGCGAAGTGAAGACCTACGAATCGACGCCGCCCGCGAAAGGCATGCCGGGCGGCAAGCACAACCACGACACGCTCGGCATGCTCGCGATCGACGCGCGCGGCAATCTGTCCGGCGCGTGCACGACGAGCGGCATGGCGTGGAAGCTCCACGGCCGCGTCGGCGACAGCCCGATCATCGGCGCGGGACTCTACGTCGACAACGACGTCGGTGCCGCGACCTCGACCGGCGTCGGCGAGGAAGTCATCCGCAACGCCGGCAGCTTTCTCGTCGTCGAGCTGATGCGCAACGGACGCACGCCGGAAGCCGCATGCCGCGAAGCGGTCGAGCGCATCCTCAAGAAGAAGGCCGCGGCGAAGGATCTCCAGGTCGGTTTCCTCGCGATCGACAAGCACGGCGAGGTCGGTGCGTGGGCGATCCAGAAAGGCTTCTCGTACGCGGTCTGCGACGCGAAGAAACAGGATGCGCTGATTCCGGCGAAGAGCACGTACTGACGATGACCGGCCCGGGGAAAAAGCCGCTGCTCGAAATCGCGGCGAACTCGGTCGCGTCCGCGCTCGCCGCGCAGGAAGGCGGCGCCGACCGCGTCGAGCTCTGCGCGAGCCTTGGCGAAGGCGGCCTCACGCCGTCGTACGCCACGATCGCGCTCGCACGCGAGCGTCTTGCGATTCCGGTTCATGTGCTGATCCGTCCGCGCGCCGGCGATTTCCTCTACGATGAGATCGAGCTCGAGACGATGTGCCGCGACATCGAGACCTGCCTGCGGCTCGGGTGCGACGGAGTCGTGATCGGCGCGCTCGACGCGGATGGCAACGTCGCGATCGAAACATGCAAGACGCTGCTCGCCGCGGCAGGAACGCTCGATGTCACGTTTCATCGCGCGTTCGATCTCGCGCGCGACGCCCGTGCGGCACTCGAAGACCTCGTCGCGCTCGGTTGCGACCGCGTGTTGACGTCGGGCCAGCGCGCGAGCGCAACCGAAGGCGCGTCGCTGATTCATGCGCTGATCGAACGCGCCTCGGGACGCATCATCGTCATGCCAGGCGCCGGCATCGACGCGAGCAACGTCGCCGCGCTTCGCCGGGCGACCGGCGCGACCGAATTTCATGCCTCCGCAAAGAGAGCGCTCGCCTCGCGCATGCGTCATCGGCCCGATCGCTTCGCCGACATGCAGGACGGCGAGACGCGTAGCGAAGTCGACGCCATCCGAAGGCTCGCGAACGCGTTATCCTGAAGCGCCGCGCCGCAGCCGATCACGCTTCGATCCGCTCGATGACGAGGCTGAGGCCGCACCCAAACCCCCTCGCTTTCGAAAGTTGCCCTGGCATTTTTCGCCGGATCCGGGCTCGTCATGAGCGTCGAAGAAGCATGAGGATCGGATCTGGGCACCGCTGCGCGAACGGCCGTCACGAAATCGCCTGCTTTCGTCTCACTCGCTCCATGGCCGCAACGCGTAACACAATGTCAGAATCCGCCGCTGCCCGCGTGCGATCGAGGAGACGAGTCGTGCAACGCCGCCACTTCCTGCGCCAGACCGGCTTCGCGCTCGCTGCTGCATCGACCAGTGCGCTTTCGGCTTGCGCACGCGATTCCGCATTGATACCGGGCACAGCGAATGCGTCGGCACCGACGACCGTCCTGCCGGTTGCGCGGCTTTCCTCCGGTGTCGCCGAAATCGCGCCGATCCGTGCGTCGGTCGATCGCATCACCGGCGTCTATGTCTGCACGCGCCCGTTCCGCGCGGCGGGTCCGCGCATCGAGGCCGAGCGCTTCGATCACAAGACGATCGTGCACAACTACGGCCACGGCGGCGCGGGCTGGTCGCTGTCCTGGGGATCGAGCGCGCTTGCCGTCAAGCTCGCGCGCGAAACCGGCGTGCGCGAGATCGGCGTGATCGGTTGCGGCGCGCTCGGGCTGACCTCCGGGATCCTCGCCCAACGCGCGGGGCTTTCGGTGCGCATCTACGCGAAAGAGCTCCCGCCGGATGTCTATTCGATGCGTGCGTCCGGCGTCTGGTCGCCCGATTCGCGCATCTGCGACGCGGCGCACGGCGACGCGTTCGGCGATCGCTGGGAGGCCATGGCACGCGCATCGTTTCGCATGTACCAGAGCTTGCTCGGGCTGCCCGGCAAGCCGATCGAATGGATCGACGGCTATGCGCTGTCGGATGTCCCGTGGGATCGGCTCGATGACGCCGTGCCGGACGAGCCCGCATATCCTCCGCTGCACCGGCGCGTGCGCGACCTGACGCCGCACGGCGTCGATCTCGAACCCGGCACGCACCCGTTCCCGCAGGCGTACGCGCGCCGCTACACGACGATGATGTTCAACATCTCGACGTACGCGCGGATGCTGCTTTCGGAATTCCGCGATGCCGGCGGCAAGGTCGAAGTGCGCGAGTTCCACGGGCCGCGAGAGCTTCTGAAGCTTCGCGAAACGACGCTGATCAACGCGACCGGCTACGGCGCGCGCGCCTTGCTCGGGGACGATTCGATCGTGCCGGTGCGCGGCCAGACCGCGCGGCTGATTCCGCAGCCCGAAGTCGACTACGGTCTCTACGTCGCGCCGAACCTCAGCGTCGTTCCGCGCACGGACGGCCTGCTCGTGCAGGTGCTCGGCGATGCGGGCAACTTCGGCAATCCGGATACGACGCCGGACCGTCCGGCATCCGAGGCCGCGATAAGGCAGCTCGCCGGCGTCTTCATGCGCATGCGCAAGTCCGCCTGAGCGAGCCGGCGGCGAGGACATCGGCTTTCGCGCACTTGCCGCGCATTTGCCGCTCGTGCTTTTCCGCATGCCGCACGGCGGCCTTGCCGCCGCCGCGCTGCGTGGGTTTCACTCGAAATCGTCGCGGAAGATCTCGTCGCCGAGGATCTGCACGAGCAGCACGCCGGCTGCGTCGGCGTGCAGCGGGCCGCCCGGAACGATCTGGACGGTTCTTCCGTTCGGCGTTTCGGTGATCGTCGCGCCGTACGCCGCATTCGGCACGAAGCCGGCGATGAAGTGACGGGTCGCGATCGCCGGCAGCGCGTAGGTCACGTTCGAAAGAGGAACGCCCGCGTCGTGCGGGAAGAGCGCGGCGACGCTGCCGACGAGCGCGCCTTCGAGATTCGCGCTGCCGAGGTTCTGAAGCAGTGTTGCCGCATCCGGCGTGACGCCCTGATCGTTCGCTTGCAGGACGTGGAGGAACGTGACGTCGCTCGGCTCCGCAGGGTCTTCGACCGTCAAGTGATATTTCATCTGGTCGGCCGCGGCTTGCGCGCCCATCGGCGGTTGATCGACCGTCAGCGTCGCCGCAGCGGGAAGCAGCGACTGGATGTCGAGATTCTGACCCGACGGGAAACCCACGGTCGCCGTCTTGCCGTTCACGGCCGGCGGCTCGGTGAACATCAGGTTGAAGCGTTTGAAGCGCTGGCCGGAATCGGTCGTCGCACGGTCGTGGATGATCCAGAGATCCGGCTTGATCCAGATGATCGAGCGCGTCGCCCGCGTGATGCCCAGCACCGATTGCTGCGGAAGCCATTGGCCGCCCGAATGGTTGTAGAGCGGCGTCGCGTCGGCGAACGCATAGGCATGCGAAGGATTTACGCTCATCGACACCGTCGGATCGCCGATATTCCCGTCTTCGGAGAATTGTCCGCCGTTCTGCCAGATCGTGTAGATCGGCGTGTTGGGCGGCAGCGATTGCTGCGGATCGTCATTCTGCAGGGTCAGGCCATTGTGATAGTCGGCGACTTCCTGTCGGGTCGATCCGTAGTACCCCGCAGCTTCGCGCGTGAGCCATTCGCCATTGCGGAAGATCTCGAACTGCATGCAGTCGCCATTGACATGCGGCTGGCGCTCGCTGCTGCAACGGAATCCGAACCAGGTGTCGTTGCCGGTCCATCCCGTCCGGTCGCGGAGGATGCCGAGCGATGCGTCGATCATTCCCGTTGCCGTGCCCGGTCGCGGATCGTCCGGCATCGGCAATACCGGATCGAAAGCCAGGAAATGCTCGATCGGGACGATGAAGTAGTAGGTGTTTACGATGTTCCCGCCCGCCGCGCGATCCGTCAGCTTGGCGGCGCCTCCGGTCATCATGTTGGCCATGATCCAGCGCGCGGCGCTGGCGCGGGCCGCATGACCGTGATGCTGCGCGCTCCAGGCAATCGCGCCATAGACGTTCGCATCGGCGTCGGTCATGTAGGCATGGATCGTGTCGCCGTACGTGTCGACGAAATACAGCGGCTTCAGATAGTCGAAGTTGGCGTTCGGATCGCCGGGAGCGCCGCAAAGCAGGTCGCAGACGAGGTCGTAGGGCGATGGCGTCGCGTTATGAAACGCGTACGCGACGCGCCGGTCCCAGAAGCTCGAATCGATCAGCTGCATCTGCGGGCCGTACGTCGCCGCATCGCCGTAGCCGAGCGTATCGAGCGATATCGTCGCCTGCGCGAGGAATTCGTCGGCCGTGCCGTAGAGCGGTCCTTCGACCGGGAAACCGCCGCTGACGCGACCGAGCGACGGATTCGTTCCCGCGATGCCGTATTGCGAGACGACGCTGGCGGCCGGCTCATGCAATGCGTAAATGTCGTAAAGCCAGGCGCCGATCGCCGTCCTGACGTAACTCCGCAGCGAGTTGTCGTAGGCGTCGAACGGCTGCGCGGGATCGATCGGCGGATCGTCGTCCGCATCGAGCGCGCCGCCGAGCATGACGAGGTTGCGGAAATGCGCGAGGCTGTAGTTGTTCGACATGAAAAGCAGTTCGTACTGCTTTTCCGCCTGCAGATCGGGATCCTGATTCGAGCCGCTGCCGAGCAAAGCGGGATCGTCGTAGACGCCGACCGGTTCGGGATGGTCGAAGTTGACGACCGTCGCGACGTTGATTTCCCGGCACCAGCGCAAGAACACGGTCCGGATGCGCGCCCTTTCCGCGGGAGTGAAATCGTCATGGATCCAGTCGACGGTCAGCGGCAAGCCGTACAGCCATTGGCTGGCTCGATCGTACGTCGCAAAACGGTCGTACCGGAACGGCTGCTGGGCTTGACCAGGATAGGCCTGATCGACGACGTACATCGCCATCGCCCTCGCCCGCAATGCCCATGCGTCGTGATTCGCGTCATCGACCAGCGCCATGAACGCGAACAGCATCGCGTAACCTTCGGTCGGGTTCTTGTTCGTCGAATACGGTGAATAGTTGTTGCTCGGCGAACCGGTGTCGCCCCACGCTGCATCCGGCTGGCCGGTATTCCAGTCCCAGTGCTGGTCGGCGAGCGCGCGTGCCGCCGTCGCGGCGGCGAGGAGGCCCTGCGCGTAGATCGGGTTGGCCGGATTCGCTCGCGCGCGGAGCGCGGGAAGATCGTCCGACGTGATGAGCAGGCGAGGATGGTCGGTGCGAGGGGCGGCGCTCGCATCGAATGCCGCGCAGAACATGGCGAGGAGGATCGCGGGCAGCACACGTCCGTTTCCGGTCTTCATGGTTCTTCTTCGCGTGGAAAGTCTTCCAGTACGAAGATCGAGGCGAAGAGCGGACATGCTCGCGACCGTTTTGCTCCGACTGCCCTCACCCTGCTTCCCGAAAGCGGAAGAGGGAAAGGAAGAGCCATGCGGCCTCTCGGCTCGGGCCCGCCTCAAGGCGATGTGCGATCGCGAGGCACCGCTTTCGGCGGCTCCGGGGGTTGCGGCGGCGTGGCCGCGGTGCGCTGCCGCGCGCGCGCCATCTGGCGCTCGGCCCAGCGCCGCAACACACGCGCACGGCGCGCACCGATCTCGGGATCGCGCACGACTTCCTCGACGCGCGCGATCAGCGCGTCGACGTTCTCGCGCTGCGGCTCGTCCGGATGGCGTCCGCCCGACCAGACGTCGATCCAGCGATCGCTGTACTCGCCGATCCTGAGCACGCTGCGGAAGAACCGCGGGTCCTGATGCTTGATGAGCAAGAGATCGAGAAGCGCGGCCGCGATCGCCGTCGGAGCGAGCGCGAGATCGCGCACTGTATCGAGGAGCAGCTTGAGCTGGAGGATCGCGACCGATTTGATCAGTGCGACCGCCGAGCGTTTCTGGTCGGAATCCGTCGTGCGCGCGCGGGCCATCCGTCCACTTTAACGCAGGCCGCCGCGCGCAGAGCCGCCGGGTCCGGATCGGACGCGCATCCCGCCTGCCGGACCGCGTGCCGGATCCAGCGATCCGCCGGCCGGCGCCGCGTCCCGTCGCGTCATGAAGACAAACCGTTCGCGCGTCGCGCCGGAGCGGCGCGTCACCGGTCGCGAAACCGCTTAACATGGCGCCCTCCGCCCGCCGGGCGCCGGTCCGAAACCTCTGTTGTCGCGCTCTTCCCGCCAGTTCTACGTGTTCCAGACGCTCGTCTGGTTCGGCTACGGCTTCGAGCAGTTCCTCGCCGGCATCGGCGTCGGCCGCACGGTCGATTACTACAAGGTCTGCCTGATCGACATCTTCTGCGGCATCGTCTTCACGCTGATGATCCGCGCCGTCGTCGAGGCGACCTGGAACAAGCCGCTCGGGCAGCGCCTCTGGGCCGGAGGGCTCGTGCTCGTCGCGACATCGGCGGCTTACGGCTACACGTGGAAGCTCGTGCTCTACGCGATGTGCGAGGAATGCAAGCCGCCGCCGAGCTACCTCGGCTACATCTCGTATTTCTTCGGCGCGCTGTATCTCCTCTTCGCGTGGACGGCGGCGTACGTCGGCATCAAGCTCGCGCGCCAGCTCCAGCACGAGAAGGAGACGACGCTGAAGGCGACCGCGATGGCGCATCAGGCGCAGCTGCGCATGCTGCGCTACCAGCTGAATCCGCATTTCCTCTTCAACACGCTGAACGCGATCTCGACGCTCGTGCTCGACGGGCGCCGCGACCAGGCCAACGGGATGGTCGGCGCGCTTTCGGGCTTCCTGCGCTATTCGCTCGATTCGGATCCCGAGCAGCGCGTGACGCTCGAGCAGGAGATCGAATCCGTGCGCCGCTATCTCGCGATCGAGCAGGTGCGCTTCGGCGAGCGCCTGCGCGTCGGCATCCTCGTCACGCCCGAAGCCAGCAACGCGCTCGTGCCGAGCCTGATCCTGCAACCGCTGATCGAGAACGCGATCAAGTACGCGGTGTCGCGGCGCGAGGAAGGCGGGCGCATCGAGCTGGTCGCGCGCACGATCGACGGCGCACTCGAGATCACGGTGCGCGACGACGGCCCCGGCAGCGCCGACTACGCCCCGAAGGCCGGCGGCGGCCATGGCGTCGGCCTCGCGAACACGCGCGAGCGGCTGCGTGTCCTCTACGGCGACCACCAGAGCTTTACGATCCGCACATGCGAACCTCGCGGAACTCTGGTAACGCTACGCCTGCCGCTGGAGCGGCTTGCCGCCGAGGACATCGCCGATGCGCCTGCGTACGCTGATCGTTGACGACGAACCGCTTGCCCGCCGCGGCCTCTCGCTTCGTCTTGCCCGTCACTCCGACGTCGAGATCGTCGCCGAAGCCGGAAACGGGCGCGAGGCGTTCTTCGCGATTTCCGAACACCAGCCCGATCTCATGTTCCTCGACGTGCAGATGCCCGGCGTCGACGGTTTCGAGCTTCTGAAAGCCGTGCCGGCGGCGCAGATGCCGGTAACGGTGTTCGTGACCGCATACGATCAGTACGCGCTGAAGGCGTTCGAGGCGAACGCGCTCGACTATCTGCTGAAGCCGGTCGAGGATGCGCGTCTGGATATCGCGCTCGACCGCGTGCGTCAGGAAATCGCGAGCCGCGACGCCGATCTGCACCGCTCGCGCCTCCTGCGCCTGCTCGGGACGATGTCGGGCCGGCCGGACCTGACGCTCGACGAAGCGCTCGCCGACGCCGAGCAGAGCGGCCGCCCGACCGACGACCGTCTCGCGATCAAGGACGCCGGCCGCATCCTGCGCGTGCCGCTCGACGAGATCCTCTGGATCGACGCCGCCGGCGACTACATGTGCGTGCACACCGGCGCGGACACGCACGTCCTCCGCGCCACGATGCGCGAGCTCGAAGGCAGGCTCGATCCGCGCCGCTTCCAGCGCATCCATCGCTCGACGATCGTCAACGTCGCGCGCGTGCGCGAGCTGCGCTCGCATCTCAACGGCGAGTATTTCCTGATCCTGGATTCGGGTCAGCAGCTCAAGTTGTCGAGGAGCTACAAGGACAAGGTGCGCCTGCTGCATTGAGCGGCTCTGCTTTTCGCTCGCTCGCGAACGGCCGGAACGAAGTCATGCAGAGGAGGCGCTCGGAAGCGCGCCTTGGGGAAGGTTGAACCGGCCCGCCCTCACCCAATCCTCTCCCGCAAGCGGGAAGCGAGACCATCTGCGCACCGCTTTTCCCCTCTCCCGCTTGCGGGAGAGGGTTGGGGTGAGGGCATTCGGAGCAAAGCTCCCGAACCCATCGAACCGGCTTTTCCTTACGCCAAACTCCTGTCAGCGCAAAGTCCGGTTTCCGAGCCGACTCCGTAAGTACTGCTGTCGTCTTTCCTTCGGGATAAACCCGCCGTGCCGGTTCGGCATCCGAGCCGTGCTCAGCGGATCGCCGCTTTTCATCGAGGACATCAGCATGCCGAAGTACAGCCTCTGGCTCCTGCTTTTCCTGTCCACCGCGGCGCTCGCCGACACATCCGACGCGGATTTCAATACAGCCGTCGATGCACACCGCTACGCGATCCACGTCGACGGCTCGACGCTCGGCGGCGAAGGCGCTAAACGGATTCTCGACGAAGGCCGCACGGCCGACTTCTTCCTGTTCGGCGAAAACCACGGTGCACACGAGATCGCGGCTTTCGCAGATGCGCTTTATCTCGGCACGTCAACGGACGGATCGCGCCGGCTCGTTACCGAGATCGGTCCGGCGACCGCGACCGAGCTCGAGACGATGCTGCGCGACGGCTCGTACCGCTCGTATCTCGCCGAGGGCGTGCACCTTCTTTCGGTGCCGTTCTTCTTCTGGGAAGACGAGCTGCCGCTCGCCGAGAACGTCGTCAAGGCGAATCCGCCGGGTGTTCCTGCGATCTGGGGGCTCGATCAGGAGTTCGTCGCCGGCGCGCCAGTCGTCCTGCACCGTCTTGACGCCCTTGCGACGACAGACGCCGAGCGCAACGCGATCGCGTCGGCACGACGCTCGGCGTTCTGGAATCCGCTGCTGTTCGGCATGGGCAGCGACGGGCCGGTCAAGGCGCTTCGCGACGCGTTCGGGACATCGGCGAATGCCGAAGCGCGAAAGCTCACCGAAGAAATCGAGCTTGGCTTCCGGCTCTACAAGGAGCAGTCCGACGGCGGCGACTGGAAATGGTCCAACGAGCGCCGGGAGACGCTCATGATGGATCACTTCCTCGATTACGTGCAGAAAGCTGGCGGCGATCCTGGCCGGCTCTTCTTCAAGCTCGGCGCGTTCCATCTGATGCGCGGCGAATCGCCGGCCGTGACCGAGGCGCTCGGCCTGCGCCTTTCGCGCTGGGCGGCCGACCACGGCAAGAAGACGGTCAACGTCTTCGTCGATTGCCGCGGCGGCGAGCTGCGCGACGTGGTCCTCGGGCGCGCGGCGCCGTGCGATTCGTACCTCGACGGCGACGCGGACGTGTTCGGCCCGCATCTCGTCGACAGCGGCACCACGTTGTTCGACCTGCGGCCCCTGCGCGACCTTCCAGCACTCAAGCAGATGCCGAAGCGCGCGCAGCGGATCGTCGCGAACTACGACTGGTACATTGCGGTGACGAACACGCACGCATCGACGTTCCTGCCGGGCCATCTCGCGACGCTCGTCTACGGCGGCACGATCGCGGTTTGCGCACTGGCGGTCGTCGTCCTGCTGATCGCCTGGATCGTGCGACGCATCAGGCGCCGGCGCCGTGCGCGACGCGCCGAGCGCGAAGGTTTCCGCGCCGGCGCGTAGGCGACCGCAATCGCGCCGTCATCCGCACTCGCTTCGGCGCCGGCCTCGCTCGCTCCGCCGCAGCGAGCGGAACGAGCATGACTCCCGCCGCATCCTCATTCGGTGACGCGCCGCTAGCGTGCGTTCGACGAGAGGCCTCGGGAGGGCCGCCATGCGCCTGATCGCCGCATCCATCCGGAATCCGATCGCGGTGGCCGTCACCGTCGCCCTGATCTGCCTCTTCGGCGCGATGAGCCTCGTGAAGCTGCCGCTGCAGCTCTTTCCGGACATCGACCGGCCGAACATCTCGATCTTCACCGGCTGGCGCGCCGCATCGCCCGAAGAAGCCGAGGCGCAGCTCCTCGAGCCGCAGGAACAGGTGCTGCAGGGCCTGCCCGGCGTCGAGGAGATCGAAGGCAACGCGAACTCCGGCGGCAGCTTCATCAATCTCACGTTCTCGATCGGCACCGACATGAAAGCCGCACTCGTCGACGTGATCGGCCGCATGAACCGCATCCGCCCACTGCCAGCCGACGCGGATCGGCCGGTCATCCAGATCGGCGGCGGCGGCAACGATTCGAACGACTCGCTGTCGTGGTTCTTCGTGCAGCTCCTGCCCGGCACGAAGGGACCGATCGAGGATTACCGCCGCTTCATCGAGGACGTCATCAAGCCGCGCATCGAGTCGGTGCCGGGCGTCGCGTCCGTCAACGTGAATGCCGGCCCGCCGGACGACGTGCGCATCACGGTGGATCTCGCCAAGGCGGCCGCGATGGGCATCGGCATTCCGGACATCGCGGCGCGCGCGACGGATCCCGTCGACGTCTCCGGCGGCCAGGTCGAGATCGGACGGCGCCAGTACGCGCTGCGCTTCACGGGCCGCTACAAGCCCGAAGATCTCGGCGAGCTCGTGCTGGCATGGCGCGACGGGCGGCCGGTCAAGCTCGGCGACGTGGCGACCGTCGAGCTGAAACCGCCGGAGCAGCAGTCTTTCGTCTATCAGAACGGGAACCCCGCGATCGGCCTGCAAGTGTTGCGCGCGCCGGGCGCGAACGTGCTCGGCACGCTGGAGCAGGTCAAGAAGGTCGTCGACGAATTGCGGCAGGGGCCTCTGAAATCGCGCGGGCTCGGCATCGAGCAGAGCTTCGATTCGGCGCTGTTCATCCATCGCGCGGTGAACCTGCTGACGGAAAATCTCGTCGTCGGCGCGCTGCTCGCTCTCATCTGCGTCTGGTGGTTCATGCGCGACTGGCGCGCGACGCTGCTGATCGCCAGCGCCATCCCCGTCTGTCTTCTCGCAACGTTCGGCGCGCTCGATCTCGGCGGACGCAGCCTCAACGTGATCTCGCTCGCCGGTCTCGCGTTCGCGGTCGGCATGGTCGTCGAAGGCGCGATCGTCGTCTCCGGCAACATCATCCGCCTGAAGGAAGCCGGCATGACGCCGCTCGAGGCGGCGAAGACCGGCACCGAGCAGGTCGTGCCTGCGCTCGTCGCGTCGACGATCACGACGATCGCGGTGTTCCTGCCGGTGCTGTTCCTGCGCGACGTCGAAGGCCAGATCTTCGCGGATCTTGCGCTCACGATCTCGATCGCGGTCGCGCTCTCGATCGTCGTCGCGATCACCGTGCTGCCCGCGGCGGCCGGAGGATGGCTCAAGGCGAAGAAGCTGAAATCCGGCTACGGCGACGGCTGGCCCGCGCTCACCGAGCGCATCCTGCGCTGGACGGACAGCCGTCCGAAACAGATCGGCTGGGTACTCGGTCTCCTCGTGCTGCCGCTGATTCTTTCCTGGTATTTCCTGCCGAAGCTCGACTACCTGCCACCGGTCAAGCGCGCCGCGATCGATGCGTTCTTCAGCTTTCCGCCCGGCATGAGCCCGGAGAAAGTCAACGAGGAGATCGGCAACACCCTGATCGCGCGCCTTCAGCCGTACATGAAGGGCGAGAAGCAGCCCGCGCTCAAGAACTACTACCTCTGGCTCTGGCCCGGCGGCGGCACGATCGGCGCGCGGGTCGTCGACGAGAAGCGCATCGGCGATCTCGAGCGCATCATGCGCGACGAAATCACCGTCGGCTTCCCCGATACGCGCGCGTTCGCGACCGAAGGCGAGCTGTTCGGCGGCGTCGGCGGATCGGCGCGCTCGGTCGCGATCCATCTGCAGAGCGACGACGCCGACACTCTGAATCGCGTGGCCGAAGAAGGCCGCAAGCTGCTCGAGCAGAAGTTCCCCGGTGCGAACGTGCAGGCGAATCCGAACACCGATCAGACGACGCTCGAGCTGCACGCGATCCCGAACGATCGCCGCATGGCCGAAGCCGGCTGGGATCGCAATTCGCTCGGCACGATCGTGCGCGCGCTCGGCGACGGCGCGTGGCTCGGCGAATATTTCGACGGGCAGACGCGCTTGCCGATCATCCTGCGCGCCGACCGGCGCGAAACGCCCGAGGAACTCGCCGAAGCGCCGCTCGTGACGCCGTCGGGCCAGGTGATTCCGCTCGGCGACGTGATCTCGCTCGAGACGGCACTTGGTCCGAACCAGATCAGGCGCCTCGACCATCGCCGCACGGTGACGCTGACGATGGATCCGCCGCAGACTCTCTCGCTCGAAGATGCATTGAAAACGATACAGAACGACGTCGTGCCGGCGCTGAAGGCGAAGCTGCCGCCGGATGCGAACATCCGCCTCGCCGGCAGCGCGGACCGTCTCGAGGCAACCGTCGCGACGATGGCGAAGAATTTCGTGCTCGCATTGGTGGTGCTCTTCATGCTGATGGCCGCGATGTTCCGCTCGCTGCGCGATGCGCTCGTGGTCGTGCTGACCGTGCCGGTCGCCCTCGTCGGCGGCGTGCTCGGGCTTCGCGTGCTCGGACTCGTCGCGTTCCAGCCGCTGGATCTTCTGACGATGATCGGCTTCATCATGATGGTCGGCGTCATCGTCAACCATTCGATCCTGCTCGTCGATCGCACGCGCGATGCGCAGAACCACGGCCACGATCTCGAGGAATCGATCCGGCTCGCGCTGAACCAGCGCCTGCGCGCGATCCTCGCGTCGACATTGACCGGCGCGCTCGGCGCACTGCCGATGGCGGTCAACCCCGGTCCCGGCAGCGTGATCTATCGCGGGCTCGCGGCGGTCAACGTCGGCGGTGTCGTCGTCGCGATGGTCTTTTCGCTGCTTCTGCTGCCGAGTCTGATGCGGCTCACGACGCGCGAGAAGGCGCACGAGCCGTTGATCGAGAAGGATCCGGACGCCGACGCGGTCGCGCGCGCAGCCTGAAGCAAGAGAAGAAAAGAAACGGAGCACACGATGCGCAGGATTCTTTCGATCTCCCTCGTCCCGCTCGCGGCCTCGGCCGCGCTGACGGTCGCGTCGCTGACGCCGACGCCGTCGAACGCTCAGCAGGCGAAAGCGCCCGAACCGCCGCCGACGGTCGTCGAGGTCGCGAAAGCCGGGGTCGCACGCATCGCGCCGCGGCACTGGTCGCCCGGCAGCGTCGTCAGTCGCGACGACGCGAAGCTCGCGACCAGCGTGGCGGGACGGCTGGAGTATGTCGCCGAGGTCGGAACGCGCCTCAAGGCCGGCGATCGCGTCGCCAAGCTCGAGGACGAGACGATCCGCCTGCGCCGCGAGGACGCGAAGAGCGAAGTCGCGCGCATCACGGCGCAGCGCGAGCTCGCCGAGCGCACGCGCGAACGCCTGGAAAAGCTGACCGCGACGAATAGCGTCGCCGCGAACCAGCTCGACGAGGCACGCGCGCAAGTCGCGCAGTTCACGGCGCAGCTTCGCCAGGCCGAGGTGCGCGTGAAATCCGCGCAGCACGATCTCGACCAGACCGAGCTCCGCTCGCCGTTTCCGGGCGTCGTCAGCGAGCGTCTCGTGCAGCGCGGCGAATACGTCGCGACCGGCGCAGCGATCGCGCACGTCGTCGACACGAGTCATCTCGAGGCGCGCGTGCAGGCGCCGCTCGCGCTCGCGAGCCTCGTCAAGCCCGGCATGGAGCTGCCGGTGCGGCTTGGCGATCGCGAGTTCAAGGCGGACGTGCGCGCGGTCGTCCCCGTCGGCGAGGAGCGATCGCGGCAGTTCGAGCTTCGCCTTTCGCTTGCCGAAGCCGATCTCCTCGTCGGCAGCGCGGTCGAAGTCGCGCTGCCCGAACGCGAGATTGCCCAGACGCTCGCCGTTCCTCGAGATGCGCTCGTCGTGCGCAACGACGGAAGCTACGTCATGCGCATCAAAAGCGACGGGACGGCCGAACGCGTCGAGGTGCGATCGGGAGCGAGCGACGGCGAGCTCACGGCGGTGACGGGTGCGCTCAGCGCGGGCGACGTCGTGGTCGTGCGCGGCGCGGAGCGGCTCGGCGCTGGGCAGAAAGTGAAGATCGCCGAGCGTACGGCGGTTGCGGCAACCGGACCGACGTCACCGCATTCTGGCTGAGCGCGCTCCCCGCCCGTCATTCCCCGCGAATGCACGAATCCATCTTGCTTCGGCGTTATGACGGAGAGGAGTACACAGGGCGGGCCTCGGCCCACCGTCAATGCGATGGCGGGCTGAAGCCCGCCCTATGCGCTTCACTACCGTCATTCCCGCGAAAGCGGGAATCCATTTTCATGAATGTGTCAAAGCAAGATGGATTCCCGCTTTCGCGGGAATGACGGCAGTTTGCGCGCGCGTCTCGACTACGTCGTCGCGCGAATCCGGTAACACGGTACGTACTTGCTGCCCGGCAGCTTCATGCGCTGCTGCACGACAAAGCTCGCGAGCAACGCATCGAGCGCCTGCATGATGTCGCGATCGCCGTCGATCTCGAAAGGCCCGTGTTTCTCGATCGCGCGCATGCCTTCCTCCTTGACGTTGCCGGCGACGATGCCCGAGAACGCGCGGCGAAGATCGGCTGCGAGCCGGTGCGGTTCCTGGCCGCGATGCAGGTTCAGCGCGGACATTGCCTCATGCGTCGGAACGAACGGAAGCTGGAATTCCGGCTCGACATGCAGCGCCCAGTTGAAGAAGAACGCATCCTTGTTGTCGAGCCGATGCATGCGCACGCGCTCGATGCCCTTGCGCACCTGATGAGCGACATCGCGCGGGTCGCCGACGACGATGCGATAGCGCTCGGCGACGCGATCGCCGAGGACCAGGCGCAGGAAGCGATCGATCTGCTCGAAATATGCGGCGGATTCGGCCGGTCCCGTGAAGACCAGCGGGAAAGGCAACGCCGCGTTCGCCGGATGCAGGAGAATGCCGAGCAGGTACAGGATCTCCTCCGCGGTGCCGACGCCGCCGGGAAACACGACGATCGTGTGCGCGACGCGCACGAACGCCTCGAGCCGCTTCTCGATGTCCGGCATGATCACGAGATTGTTGACGATCGGATTCGGCGATTCGGCCGCGATGATGCCGGGCTCGGTGATGCCGACGTAGCGGTTCTTCGTGCGGCGCTGCTTCGCGTGCGCGATCGTCGCGCCTTTCATGGGACCTTTCATCGCGCCGGGCCCGCAGCCGGTGCAGATGTCGAGCGCGCGAAGGCCGAGCTCGTAGCCGACCTTCTTCGTGTAGTCGTACTCCTCGCGCGAGATCGAGTGGCCGCCCCAGCAGACGACGAGGTTCGGATCGACATTCGCGCGCAACACGCGCGCGTTGCGCAGGATCTCGAACACCGCATGCGTGATGCCCGCCGAATCGGAGAGATCGAAGCGCCCTGCCTCGATCTGCGTCGCGATGTAGACGATGTCGCGCACGACCGCGAACATGAGCTCGTTGACGCCGCGGATGATGCGCCCGTCGACGAACGCCTCGGCCGGCGCATTGCTGAGCTCGAGCTTGACGCCGCGATCCTGCTGCAGGATCTGGATGTCGAAATCGGGATAGCGATCGAGGATCGCGCGCGCGTCGTCGTTCTGGCTGCCCTGCGTCAGCACCGCGAGCGCGCAGCGGCGCAGCAATTCATGCAGCCCGCCGCCGCCCGCGTCGCGCAGGCGCGCGACCTCGTGGCGCGAGAGCACGTCGAGCCCGGCGGCGGGCGCGATGCGGGCGCTGAAGGTGGCGGGTTTGCGGGGAGTGTCCATTCGGTGGTCCTTTGCTCCGGATGGCAATGGTACGACGTCGGGACTTGTCATTCCGAAGAAGCGTCGAACCCGCGTGCCCTCACCCTCCCCTCTCCCGCAAGCGAGAGAGGGGAAAGTGAAAAAAAGCGGCCGGCATGAAAGCCGGCCGCCATCGAGATAGCAAAAAGACGGAACGTCAGAACGTGTAGCGCAACGTCACCAGAATCGACCAGCGCGACTGCGCATTCGCGTCCTCGCGGGAGAACCCCGTCGGGTTGTAGTTGCCGTTGCGCGTGGGCAGGGAGTAGATGTACTGGCCCGTCGCGGGATCGACGCCGCGGAAGTTCGCGATCGGACGCGAGAAACCGCCGGCTGTCGCGAACGGGATGTCGTTGATCTGTCCCCAGTCCTTGTTGAGCATGTTGCCGATATTCAGGATGTCGAAGCGGATCTCGCCCTTGTTGCCGGCGAAGAACCCCGGGACTTCCTGGCGGAAGCTCAGGTTGATCTGGTTGATCCACGGCGAGGTCGCGCCGTTCTGGCCCGCGACGCCGCCCTGATGGTCGTGCAGGTAGCCGTTGTTGCGGATGAATGCGTAGAACTGGTCGATGACCGCCTGCGGCGTGTCCGGCGTGAACTTCACCTGGCCCGGATTCGGGATGAAGAAGAGATCGTTGTTCGTGACGCCGTCGCCGTTCGCGTCGTTGCCGAACACGTAGCTGTAGGGCTGTCCCGAGTGGCCGTCGTAGAACGCCGAAACGCTCGTCGCGTAATCGCCGAAGAAATGATGCTGCCACGTCAGCGCGCCGAGCAGGCGTCCCTTGACGTCGTAGTTCGACCGGTAGGCGATGTCGTCGTTCGGGTTGTACGCGGCGCGCGCGCTCCAGTTCGAGAACGCCTGGCTCGACGTGCCCGGATTCACCTCGGTGGAGCGTCCGACCGTGACGGCGGCGCTGCCGGAGAATCCTTCGTCACGGAACGGCGTCTGCAATTGCAGCGTCAGGAAATTCGCTTCGCCCTTGCCGGTGTTGGTCAGGAACGTCGACTGGCCGCCGAACGCCGGATTCGAGCCGTAGCGCTGCAGCGTCGTGTAGCCCTGCGGCTGGTTCGGGTTCGATCCGGTCCAGAGGCCGGGATCGGTGCTGCCCCAGTAGCTCATGCGGCCATCCGGCAGCGTGCCGTTGCCGGAGCCGAGGTTGATCGCCTCGTAGCGGATGCCGTTGATCGTGTCGAGATGCGCGTACTCGGCCGTTGCGATGAGGCCCCACCATGGCAACTCGTAGTCGTAACCCAGCGACATCTTGAGAACGGTCGGCAGCTCGAAGTTCTTGTCGACCGTATCGACCGTCTGCTGCGCGTTCGGCGCCGTGTTCGGCGGTTCCTGCGTGTACGGATCGGGATTGAAGCAGCAGCCCTGGCCGGCCGAGAAGGTCTGCACGAGGAGGCCGTTGTTCGAGTACGGGTTCGACAGCCACACGCCGGGCGTCACGCCTTCGCTGACGCCGATGCCGCCGCGCAGCTGGCTCTTGCGCTCGGTGTCGAACGTGTAGTTGAACGACATGCGCGGCTCGATGACGTAGTTGCCGTCGATCGTGCCCTGGTTCGAATAGCCGAACGCCTGCGCGAACGCCGCGTTGTAGCCCGGGCGATCGTGCGTCGCCGGAATGTCGACGCGCACGCCGTATTGCAGCGAGAACTGCGAGGTTGCCTGCCAGGTGTCCTGCACGAACAGGCCCCACTGGTCGAGACGCCAGTCGGCTGCGACGCTGTTGATGTCGCCATTCGTCGGCCGGTAAAGCGAGAAGCTCGAGTAGTTGCCGCTCGCGAAATCGTCGATGCTCGCGAACTGGTACGCGCCGAACTCGGTGCGGCCGAACAGGTTGAAGTACATGTCGCGCTGGAAGTCGAGACCGGCCTTGAGCGTGTGGTCGCCGAGGAACCAGCTGCCGGCGAGGAAGCCGTTCCAGGTCTTGACGCCGAGCACGTTGTAGTGACGGAACTGGTCCGTGCCGAGATTCAGGGCCGGATTCGTCGAGCTGCAACCCGAAGGATCGGTGCAGACCTGGATCTGCGGCTGGTCGGCCACCGTGTGCGAGACCGCGTCGTACTTCGAGAAGGAGAACGAGCCCTCGGTCGAGAACGTGTCGGTCCAGTCGTCGTAGAGATTCAGCACGTAGCTCTTGAGATCGCGCTGCTGCACGTACGAATAGCTCGAAAGGCTGAGCGTGTTCGCGTTGAACGTCTGGATGATCGGCTGGTCGCTCTTCGTCTCGTTGTAGCGGAAGCTCGCGCGATGGCCGTCGGAGATGTTCCAGTCGAGCTTGGCGAGGTAGAGCTTGTTGTCCTGGTTCGCGTCCGACGCGCCGAGCGAGCCCGGTGTCAGGCCGTAGCCGTTCGCGATGTCGATGATGCGATTGATGTCGTCCTGGCTGATGTTGACGACGTTCGACGCGCCCGAGCCGAGCGGCCCGTATGCGGGTCCGGGCGCCAGCGTCTTGGCTTCCTCGTAGGAAAGGAAGAAGAACAGCTTGTCCTTGATGATCGGCCCGCCGAATGTCGCGCCGTAGGTCTTCTTCGCGCTGTAGCCCTTGAAGTCGCTCGGCTCGTCGCTGGTGAGGTCGTCCGCGTTCGTATACGCGTAATAGGCATCGCCATGGAAGTCGTTCGTGCCGGATTTCGTCACGATGTTGACGTTGGCGCCGACCGCTTTCTTGTTTGTGACGTCGAAGTTCATCGTCGAGAGGTTGTATTCCTCGATCGCGTCGAACGACAGCGGCTGGTTCAGGGCCGGCAGGCCGTTCGCTTCGAGGCCGAACGAATCGTTCGTCGG
>DASZYR010000254.1:0-13788 GCA_035545255.1 Rhodanobacteraceae bacterium | reverse complement strand
GTGCTGGTAGATCGTCGCCTCGTCGCCGCGGGCCTTCGTCGTGCCCTGATCCATCGTGACGTCGCCGGAGAGATACGTGACGCCGGGCTGGTTGTTGTCCTTGTTCTGGACGATCCTGGCGTGGTCGGAGTTGATCAGCATGTTCTGCTGCTTGTCGCTCGACAGCGCGTGCGCCGCGAGCGGCGCGAAAACGGCGGCGAGCAGCAGCGTCCGCCTCGCGCTATTTCGCCGGCGCGGATCCGGCCTTGCGGCGGTTCCTGGGTTCGATCGTTGCGTGCACATCGGACAGAAGCTCCAGTTCCTTGGCATCGAGATCACCGCGCATGCCGGTGCCGCGCAGTATAGAGCCGGGCTGAACGATCGTTGCGGGCTCGGCCGTCTCCATCTTCTTGTCCTTGGGCCAGGTCGTGAGGTCGCGCGTCACGACGTCGACCGGCTTGACGCCTTTCGCCGCCTGCCGGTGCATCTCGACGTGGCCGAGCAGCTTCATCACCGTTCCCTGCCGGTCGATCCACGCCGATTCGGAGATTCCCTTCCATGCGTGGCCGCCGCCGTCGTAGAGCAGGTAGTCCGGCGTCGTGACGAAGATCGATCCGTCCTCGCCGCGCCGCGCGAGACGCGGACCCGTGGTCTGGAACGCGAGCTTGCCGTCCGCGTCGAGCGCGTTCAGCGTGAAATCGGTCAGCGTGTAATCCGATCGCGGCGGACCGGCGAACGTCTGCGCGTTCGTCCTTTCGCGCGTCAGCCAGTAGGCGATGTTGAGCGCGACGCCGAGCACCGCGAGCAGCGCCGCGACGAGCCAGAGCCTGCGATCGGTCATCGCGCCGCCATTACCGGCGCTCGAACGCGGCGAGCTCGGATTCGGCCCTGCCTTGCGCGGCGAGAATCAGGTCGGCGACTTCGCGCGCCGCGCCGGCGCCGCCAGCAAGGCGCGTGCGCCAGTGCGCCCGCTCGCGCACCCACGGGTGTGCGTTCGCGACGGCGATCGAGAATCCGACGCGATGCATGACCGCGAGATCGGGCAGGTCGTCGCCGACGTAGGCCGTCTCGTCCGCATCGAGCTTCAATGCGTTCAGAAGCTGCTCGAAGCAGGCGAGCTTGTCGTCCTGTCCCTGATAGACGTGCGCGACGCCGAGATCGGCCATGCGCTCGGTCACGATCATGCTGAGCCGTGCCGTGATGACGGCGACTTCGACGTGATTGGCGAGCAGGCGCTTCAGCCCGAGCCCGTCATGAACGTGGAACGCCTTCAGCTCGTGGCCGTCTTCGGCATAAACGAGCTTGCCGTCGGTCAGCACGCCGTCGACGTCGAAGACCACGAGCTTGACGCGCGCGGCGCGGTCGCGGATGTCGGCGGGGAGGTCGTTCGGGAGCATGCGGGGATTATAGAGCTGCGGCGTGGCTGGGACGTTCCGTGGACCGGCGTGCTGCCTTCAATCCGTCATTCCCGCGAAAGCGGGAATCCACCGTGCATCACGCGGCGAAAAGCACCATGGATTCCCGCTTTCGCGGGCATGACGTCGAGTCGAGACGAGGTGCGTCGGGCGGCAGGCCGTCGCGTCAGACGACGCGAGCGCGCAGCAGGTCGTGGATGTTGAGCGCCCCGACCACGCGATTCTCGCCGTCGACGACGAGCAGCGCATGGATCTTGTGCGCTTCCATGAGCCGCGCCGCCTCGATCGCGAGCTTGTCGGCGACGATCGTCTTCGGCTGCGCGGTCATGAGCTGCGTGACCGGCGTCGCGCGAAGGTCGATGTCGTCGTTGTCGACCGCGCGGCGCAGGTCGCCGTCGGTGAAGACGCCGAGCAGGCGGCTCTCGCCGTCGACGATCGCGGTCATGCCGAGGCCCTTGCGCGTCATCTCGACGAGCGCTTCGGTCAGCGACGCGTCGGGGCCTACGGCGGGGATCTTCTCGCCGCCATGCATGATGTCGCTGATCTTGACCAGCAGCTGGCGGCCGAGGCTCCCGGCCGGATGCGAGCGCGCGAAATCCTCGTCGGTGAAGCCGCGCGCCTCGAGCAGCGCGATCGCGAGCGCATCGCCCATCACGAGCGTCGCGGTCGTGCTCGCGGTCGGCGCGAGTCCGAGCGGGCAGGCCTCGGCCGGCACGCTCGTGTCGAGATGCACGTCGGCGAGCCGTGCGAGCGAGGATTCGCCGTTGCCGCTCATGACGATCAGCGGAATGCCCTGGCGCTTGATCAGCGGCAGGATCGTCAGCAATTCGTCCGTCTCGCCCGAGTTCGAGAGCGCCAGGACGACATCCTTCGGCGTGATCATGCCGAGATCGCCGTGGCTCGCCTCGCCGGGGTGCACGAAGAACGACGGCGTGCCGGTCGAGGCCAGCGTCGCCGCGATCTTGCGCGCGATGTGGCCGGACTTGCCCATGCCGGAGACGACGACGCGGCCCGCGCACTCGAACATCAGCTGGCAGGCGCGCAGGAAGCGGCCGTCGATGCGGTCATGCAGCACCTCGATCGCCCGCGCCTCGGTCGCGATGACCGCGCGCGCGCTTCGCACGAGCTTGGCGCCGTCGAGGAGCGGGTTGCCGAGCGGCAGGGTGGCGGCTTGCATCTGGGCGTTCATCCGGACGGAATCCTGGTAGGAAGACGCGAGATCGGCGAACTCCTGATTTCTGCGCCGCAGGATTTTGAGTACCATTCGCCGCCCCATTGTAACGGTTGGCACCGGATTTCGCCCCGTCAGGCGCCCGAGGCGGCGCGGGGTTGCTTCGCGAGAGACTTCCTGACGGTCAGGACGGCGCGAGCGTCGCAAGCCGGGCGGGATTTCCGCCACCGGCCCCGGACAAGCCTCCTTCCAGGCAGGAAATGGACACGACGACTCTCCAGGATCTGATCCGCAAAGGCTTTCCCGACGCCCGCGTCGAAGTCAGCGGCGCCGACGGCGTCCACTTCGAGGCGCTCGTCGTCAGCTCCTCGTTCGCCGGCAAGCTGCCTCTGGCGCGCCACCGCATGGTCTACGCGACGCTCGGCGATCTCATGGGCGGCGCGATCCACGCGCTGTCGCTTCGTACGTTGACTCCCGAGGAGGCTGGAAAGCGGGAATAGGGAATGGGGAATGGGGAATCGTTCGATCCCCCCATTCCCGATTCTTCCTTCTCCACTCCTGAGCAATGGCCAAAATCGTCATCAACGGCGGTGAACCCCTCACCGGCGACGTGTGGGTCTCCGGCGCGAAGAACGCCGTGCTGCCGATCCTGGCCGCGTGCCTGCTTGCGGATGAGCCCGTGACGATCGGCAACGTGCCGCATCTCCATGACGTCACGACGACGATGGAACTGCTCGGCCAGATGGGCGTCGAGCTCGTGATCGACGAGCGCATGAAGATCCATGTCGATCCCAGGCCCGCCAAGCGCTATTTCGCGCCGTACGATCTCGTCAAGACGATGCGCGCGTCGATCCTCGTGCTGGGACCGCTCGTCGCGCGCTTCGGCGAGGCCGACGTCTCGCTGCCTGGCGGCTGCGCGATCGGCTCGCGGCCGGTGGACCTGCATCTCAAGGGCCTGCAGGCGCTCGGTGCCGAGGTCTCGGTCGAGAACGGCTACATCAAGGCGCGAGCGAAGCGGCTCAAGGGCGCGCGCATCCAGCTCGACCTCATCACCGTCACCGGCACCGAGAACATCATGATGGCCGCCGCGCTCGCCCACGGCACGACGATCATCGAGAACGCGGCGCAGGAGCCTGAAGTCATCGACCTCGCGAACTGCCTCAACGCGATGGGCGCGAAGATCGAAGGCGCGGGCACCGCGACGCTCGTCATCGAAGGCGTCGAGCGTCTCGCCGGCACGACCTACGAAGTGCTGCCCGATCGCATCGAGACCGGCACGTTCCTCGTCGCCGGAGCGATCACCGGCGGCAGGATCACCGCCAAGCGCGCGCGACCGAAGACGCTCGACGCCGTGCTGGGCAAGCTCGAGGACGCCGGCGCGCACATCAACACGGGCGACGACTGGATCGAGCTCGACATGCGCGGCAAGCGGCCGAAAGCCGTCAACGTGACGACCGCGCCGTATCCGGCGTTCCCGACCGACATGCAGGCGCAGTTCACCGCGCTCAACTGCGTCGCCGAAGGCGTCGGCGTCATCACCGAGACCGTTTTCGAGAACCGCTTCATGCATGCGCTCGAGCTGCAGCGCCTCGGCGCCGACATCCAGCTCGAAGGCAACGCCGCGATCGTGCGCGGCGTCGAGAAGATGTCGGGCGCGCCGTTGATGGCGACCGATCTTCGCGCCTCGGCCTCGCTCGTGCTGGCCGGGCTCGTCGCGCGCGGCGACACGGTCGTCGACCGCATCTATCACATCGATCGCGGCTACGAGAACATCGAGGAAAAACTCGGCGGATTGGGCGCACGAATCCGGCGGCTTCCCTCATAGCTCAGTCTTTCCTCTCTCCCGATTGCGGGAGAGGGTAGGGTGAGGGCAAGCGTGGTTCGACGCTGCAAAAGCTTCCCTCATCCGCCTGCCGGCACCTTCTCCCGCGAGCGGGAGAAGGGAAAGTCTGCTATCGCTTCGGCACCGCCTCGAGCTTCAGCGTGATCGTGTCCTTCTTGTCCGTCTGCTCGATCTCGACCGGCATCCATCCGAGCTTCTCGGCGAACCAGCTGCGCGCGACGCGCTTTCTGTCCGAACCGGGCTCGCCGACGCGGCGCATCAGCGTCGCCTGGAACGTGCCGGCCGGCACGTCGACGCTCTCCTCGCCGACGCGCTCGTAGCGCATGTCCTCGACGCGATCCTTGACCGCGACCTTGTAGTCGAACGTCGTCGCGCCGCGACGCAAGTCGTTCGCGATCGCGAGCGTGACCGCGTGCCGGTCGACGAGCCCCGGCACGATCGCGTAGCGGAACGTCTTGCCGCCTTCCTCGACGCGCGCTTCGCCCGAGCCGAATTCGGCGTGGCGCGTGCGATCTTTCAGCGCGCTTTCCTGGCGATAGTCGTAATCGATCGCCTCGGGACGACCGTCGCGCCAGCGGAAATGCGAAGTCTCGACGACATGGATGCCGGCGAGCCTGGCGAGGCCCGACGTGCCTCGCGTTTCGCTGCGCAGCGTGAACGTGCCGTCGCCGTTGTCGCTGAGCGCGAGCGTCGTGCGGCCGACGGCTTCGCCGTTGCGCGATGCGACGTATTCGGCGCTGAACGGTGCCGGCGCGTCGCTTGCCGCGGCGGCGATCGACGGCACTGCGGCGATCGAGAGAATCCCGGCGAGCGCGAACGGTCGTGCTTTCATGCTTCGCTCCGTGAACGAACGGCGGGAGTGTCGCCGCTCGCGGCTGAACGCCGCTTCACGCGGCAGGGGCGAGCGAGCCGTCTTCGTGAAGCTGCAGCGGGGCGTTCAATGCGCGTCCGTCGCGAAGCACGCGATCCCCGTCGAGCGCGACACGCCCGGTCGCAAGCTCGCCGACGCTGGCGACGAGCAGGCGATGCTCCTGCGGCAGCAATCGCTCGGCGAGCGTCGCCGCCGTGTCTTCCTTGCCCACGGAAATCCCGGCCTGCGCGATGACGGGTCCGCCATCGAGCTCGGGCGTCACGAAATGCACGCTCGCGCCGTGCGTCGCATCGCCGTTCTCGATCGCTCGCGCGTGCGTGCGCAGGCCGCGGTACTTCGGCAGCAGCGAAGGATGGATGTTGATCGCGCGGCCGATCCACGGCGCGAGCGCTGCCGGATCGAGGATGCGCATGAAGCCGGCGAGCACCACGAGATCCGGTGCGTGAGCGGCGATGCGCGAGAAGAGGTCGGCATCGAAGCGCGCGCGATCGGCGTAGCCACGAGGGTCGAGCGCGAGCGTCTCGATGCCCGCGCGCTCGGCGCGCCGCAGCGCCTCGCAATCGGCGCGGTCGCTCGCGACCAGCGCGACCTCGAACGGAGCGCCGGTGCGTTCGGCTTCGATCAGTGCCTCTAGATTCGTGCCGCGGCCGGAAGCGAGGACCGCCACGCGAAACCGCCGCGCGCTCACGCGATATGCACGCGTTCTTCGCCGCGTGAAGGCACGACCTCGCCGATCGTCTTCGCATCGAGCCCGAGCCTGCCCAGCGCGGCGATCGTCGCTTCCCGGGCGTCGGCGGCGACGATCAGCGCGTAGCCGATGCCGCAGTTGAACGTTCGGAACATCTCGTCGCGCTCGACGCGTCCTTCGCGGCGCAGCCACTCGAACACCGGCGGCAGCGTCCAGCTCGCGCTGTCGATCGCGATGCCGAGCGGCTCGGGCACGACGCGGATGATGTTCTCCTTCAATCCGCCGCCGGTGATGTGCGCCATGCCGTGCACGGCGTGCTCGCGCAGGAGCGCGAGAATCGGTTTCACGTAGATCGTCGTCGGCGCGAGCAGCGCCTCGCCGAGCCTGACGCCGCCGAGATCGAGATCGTAAGGCTCGCCGGCGCGCGCGACGATGCGGCGGATCAGCGAATAGCCGTTCGAATGCGGCCCGCTCGACGCGATGCCGATGATCGCGTCGCCGGCCTTGATCGCGGAGCCGTCGATGAGCGCGCTCTTTTCGACCGCGCCGACCGAGAAGCCGGCGAGATCGTATTCGCCGGCCGGATACATGTCCGGCATCTCGGCCGTCTCGCCGCCGATCAGCGCGCAGCCGGCGAGCTCGCAGCCTTTCGCGATGCCGCCGACGACGGCGACGGTCGTGTCGACGTCGAGCTTGCCGGTCGCGAAGTAGTCGAGGAAGAACAGGGGCTCGGCGCCCTGCACGAGCACGTCGTTGACGCACATCGCGACGAGATCGATGCCGATCGTGTCGTGACGGCCGAGCGACTGCGCGAGCTTCAGCTTGGTGCCGACCCCGTCGGTGCCGGAGACCAGCACGGGATCGCGATAGCGCCCGCCCAGCTCGAACAGCGCGCCGAAACCGCCGAGCCCTGCCATGACTTCGGGCCGGAAGGTGCGCCGGACCAGCGGCTTGATGCGCTCGACGACCGCGTTGCCGGCATCGATGTCGACGCCGGCGGAGCGATAGCTCAGGGATTCGGGATGCGTGGAAGACATCGGCGAGCGCGATTTTTTCGGGCCGCGAATGATAGCAGGTGACGATCCGGGCCCGGCCCGGGTCATCCCCGCGAAAGCGGGAACCCGGCGCTTTTTCATCGATCCGCCGGAAGCACCGACGGCGGGTTCCCGCGCTCGCGGGACGACGAAGCGGGGTAGTAATGCGTCGGTCTGGAACTCACCCGCTCCCCGAAAATCCGGGCGCCTCTAGCCCCTCCTTCGCCATTTCGGGCAGACTTCGACTCCCCACGTAACGGAATACGAACGTGAGCGCGCGCCCAACGGAAATCGCTCCATGCCGTCTGCGGCGCCGCTGCGGCGGATTCATCGCCGCATTCGTCGCGCTCGCGGTCTCGTTCCCGGTTCTCGCACCGCTGCGCGCGAACGCGGCTCCTGCAACCTATACCGGCGAGGCGCCGGTCCATTCGCAGTCCGACGACGAGCGCGTCGAGGCGCTGAAGACGGCGCTGGCGAACGTCGTCATCCAGGAGACCGGCGACTCCGGCGTGCTCGCGCGATCCGACGTCGCGGCCGCCGTCGCGAAAGCCGAGCGCTACGTCCTCGAATACCGCTACAAGCCGAACCCGTCGGACCCGGACAGCCCGGGTCCGCGCTGGACGCTCGTCGCCGAGTTCGACAGCGCGGCGGTCGACGAGATGCTGCAACGGCTCGGTCTCGGGCCGGTTTCCGGCAACGGCACCGCACCCGCCGAGGCGGCGCCGAGCGACGCGACCGTCTGGATCGGGGGCATTCATTCGTCGCGGGATTACGTGCGCGTCATGGCCTATCTCGCGCGGAACAACTTCGTCCGCAGCACGCAGCCGGTGCGCGCACGGGGCGAGGGGATGCAGGTGCGGCTCTCGCTCACGACCGATCTTCCGCATTTTCTCGACGTCCTCGGCATGGAGCGCACGCTCGGCGTCGTCAGCGGCGCGCCGCCGGTCGACGGCATCGACGCGACGCTTGCGCTTGTGCCCTGAGGCCCGGCGCCGATGCTGCGCCATCTCCCGAACCTGATCACGGCGCTGCGCATGCTGCTGGTGGTGCCGCTCTGCTGGCTGATCGACGACGCGCGCTACGAGGGCGCTCTCGTCGTCGCCGCGATCGCCGGGCTTTCCGACGCGGTCGACGGCTGGCTCGCCAAGCGCTTCGGCTGGCAGTCATGGCTCGGCGGCGTGCTCGATCCGATCGCCGACAAGCTGCTCCTGACCGCGGCTTTCCTCTGGCTCGCATTCGCCGGCGACGTGCCGGCGTGGCTCGCTGCGCTCGTCGTCGCGCGCGATCTCGTCATCGTCGCCGGCGCGATCGCCTACCATTATCTGATCGGACGCTTCGACGCCGCGCCGAGCCGGCTCTCGAAGCTGACGACGCTGGTGCAGATCGTGTTCGTGCTCGGCGAGCTCTTGCGCCTCTCGCGCCTGATCGATGTGCCGGACAGCGTGCGTGCCGGCGCGATCGCGATCACGGCGCTGCTCACGGTCGCGAGCGGCGCGCACTACGTGCTCGTCTGGGGCACCGAGGCCTTGCAGGCCGCGCGCAAACGGAGATCGATGTGAGCGACAGCGAAGACAGGCGCCTGGACATCCGCTGGCAGTGGCTGATCCTGATCGCGATCGCGGGCTTCGTGCTCTGGCTGCTCGCGCCGGTGCTGATGCCGTTCGTGCTCGCCGCGCTGTTCGCGTATCTCGGCGATCCGCTCGTCGACCGGCTCGAGCGCTGGATGAGCCGCGCGTTCGCGGTGACGCTCGTGTTCCTCGTCATGATCGTCGTCGTCGTCGCGATCGTGCTCGTCATCGTGCCGTTCATCGAGCGCCAGATCGGCAATTTCCTCGCGCAGCTGCCGAAGTGGATCGACTGGTTCCAGACCACGGCCGCGCCGTGGCTCGAAGCGCGCCTCGGCGTCTCGACCGACGTGCTCGACACGCAGAAGCTGATCGGCATGCTGCAGGCGCACTGGAAGGAAGCCGGCGGCATCGCGACGAGCGTGCTCGCGCGCGTCTCGAAATCGGGGCTGACGGTCGTCGGCTGGGCGCTCAACATCGTCATGATCCCGGTCGTCGCGTTCTACCTCCTGCGCGACTGGGACATCCTCGTCGAGCGCATCCACGCGCTCGTGCCGCGCTCGATCGAGCCGGTCGTCTCGCGGCTCGCGCGCGAATCGGACGACGTGCTCGGCGCATTCCTGCGCGGCCAGCTCAGCGTGATGGTCGCGCTCGGCATCGTCTACGGCGTCGGCCTCTGGCTGGTCGGCATCAGCGTCGGTCCGCTGATCGGCATGATCGCGGGACTGATCAGCTTCGTGCCGTATCTCGGCGCGATCACCGGCGTCGTCATGGCCGTGATCGCCGCGCTCGTGCAGTACCAGGACGTCACGCACGTCGTGCTCGTGCTGATCGTGTTCGCGATCGGGCAGTCGCTCGAAGGTTACGTGCTCGTGCCGCGCCTGGTCGGCGAGAAGATCGGCCTGCATCCGGTCGCGGTGATCTTCGCCGTGCTCGCGGGCGGCGAGCTGTTCGGCTTCCTCGGCGTGCTGCTCGCGCTGCCGGTCGCATCGGTCATCATGGTGCTGCTGCGCTACGCGCACGAGCGCTATACGGCGAGCGAGCTCTATCGCGCCGAGGACGAGCGCGTCGAGCCCGTCATCGTCGTCGTCGGCGGCGCCGAGAATCCTGCCGCCGTCGTCGATCGCGCGGCCGGCGAGGCGGTGCCGCGCCCGCCGCCCAGCGAAGGCGCATGAGCGCACAGCTTCCGCTTGCGCTCCGCTGGCCGGGACACCAGCGATTCGATGCCTTCCGTGCGGGCGAAAACACCGTCGCGGTCGACGTGCTGCGCGCCGCGGCATGCGAAGGATCCCCGACCGCGGTGTACGCCGCGGGCCCGAAAGGCAGCGGCCGGACGCATCTGCTGATCGCGGCCTGCGCGGCCGCGAACGAAGCCGGGCGCAGCGCGCAATATCTGCCGCTCGCGACACGTCGCGATCGCGATCTGCCGCTCGCGATCCGCGCGTTCGGCGGCAGCGCGCTGCTTGCGATCGACGACGTCGATGCGATTGCGCGCGATGCGGCGGCGGAGCACGCGCTGTTCGATCTCTACAACCGTTGCCGTGCGGAAGACGCGACGCTCCTGTTCGCGGCGCGCGTGCCGCCGGCGCAGGCGGGATTCGGCTTGCCCGATCTCGTCTCGCGGCTTTCGTCGTGCACGCAGGTTGCGCTGAAGCCGCTCGGCGAGACCGCGCGGCGCGAGCTGCTTCGCGAGCGCGCGGCGGCTCGCGGGATCGAGCTCGATGATGCGGTCGTCGACTGGCTGTTCGCGCGCGAGAAGCGCGACATCGCGTCCTTGCTCGGCGTGCTCGATCGCATCGATGCGGCGTCGCTCGCGGCGCAGCGGCGCGTGACGGTGCCGTTCCTGCGCAAGCTGCTCGAATCCGATGGCGCCTGAAGCGCTGGATTTCCCCTCTCCCGCTAGCGGGAGAGGGGATGGAAGCGTCGCGCAATTGCCCGGGCGTTCCGATGTTCGTCCAGTAGCCGTCGTACCGTTCGCCGCTCAGCTTTCCTTCCCGGATCGCGCGCTGGAAAAGCGGCAGCAGCTTGAAGCAGGTCGCCGTCTCGCCCGCGACGAGCTCCGGCCGATACACGGCGATGCTCGAAAACGTGAGCTTTTCGCCGTTGCCGTTCTCGTCGAGACGAGGACCATCGAGCCGGAAATCTCCGCGCGGATGGAACGCGGGATTCGGCACCATCACAAGATGCGCGAGTCCGTCCGGCGTGGCCGGCAGCTTCGCATAGTCGTAGTCGCTGACGATGTCGGCCGCGACGCCGATGAACGGCGCGTCGCCGAGCAACGGCAACGCGTGCTTGATGCCGCCGCCGGTTTCGAGCGGCTTCTCGCCTTCGTAGCTGTAGCGAATCGCGACATCCCAGCGCGATCCGTCGCCGAGCGCCGCAGGGAACTGTTCCGCCAGATGCGAAGTGTTGATCACGATCTCGCCGACGCCGATCGCCGCGAGCTTCTCGATGTGATGCTCGATCAGCGTCTTCGCGCCGATGCGAAGCAGCGGCTTCGGCGTGGCATCGCTGAGCGGGCGCATGCGCTCGCCGCGGCCCGCCGCGAAGATCATGGCGCGACGGATCATGCGCGCGCCGCCGCGATGTCGCGATCGCCGAGCGCTCGCTTGAGCAGCTCCGCAAGCGGCGCGATCCCGGCGTAGCGCTCGGCGACCGCGATCACGTAATGCCAGACGAGCGGCAGATCAGCGAGATAGTGCGCCTTGCCGTCGCGATAGTTGAGCCGGCAGAAGAGGCCGAGCACCTTGATGTGCCGCTGCAAGCCGGCGAGATCGAACCAGCGCAGGAAGCGCGCCGCGTCGACGTGCGAATCGATCAGGTGCGCGTGGCGCAGCCGCTCGCCGTACGCCGCGACCCAGCCGCCGACACGCTCGGCGTCCCACGCGATGTAGCAATCGCGCAGCAGCGAGGCGAGGTCGTAGGCGATCGGGCCGATCATCGCTCCCTGGAAATCGATGACGCCCGGCCGCTGCGCGCCGTCGACGACGAGCAGATTCCGGCTGTGATAGTCGCGATGCATGAACGTCTGCGGCTGCGAGCGCACCGCGGCGATCAGCGCGCGGAACGCGAGCTCGATGACGTCCCATTCGTCGCAGCCGATCTCGTAGCCGAGATGCCGGCGCAGGAACCACTCCGGCATGATCTCGAGCTCGGTCGTCACGAACGACTCGTCGAACAAGGGCAGGCCCGCGGGGTCGACGACCGTCTGCATGCGATGCAGCGCGTCGAGCGCGTCGGCGTAGAGAGCATCGACGGTCGTGTCACTCAGCTCGCCGAGATAGAGCCGCGCGCCGAGATCCTCCATGAGCACGAAACCCTGCTCGTGATCGACCGCGTGCACGTCGGGTGTGTGCAAACCGGCTCGATGCAGCCGCGCGCCGATGTCGAGCCACGGCGCGAGGTTTTCCTTGTCGGGCGGCGCGTCCATGACGACGAACGCGCCGTCCGCGGTCGTCACCCGCCAGTAACTCCGGAAGCTCGCGTCGGCCGACGCGGGCTCGATCGAAAGTCCCGTCGCGGCAAGCGCGATTTCGGCGAAGCGGCGCAGCGCGTCGGCGCGCGTCGGGGCAGGATTCATGGCGCGGAATGGCGGATCTGACATTCAATCTCAAGTGTAGCCGCTCGCGAGCGCTCCCTTGCGCTGCCGCGAGGCGCGGACGTTTGACCCGATCGGGCCTAAATAGTACTATTTCGGTACTGATTAGGGCCTTCGCCATGCTTCGCGTCAGCAAGCTCACCGACTACGCCACCGTCGTCATGACCTGCCTCGCCGCCGGCGACGGCGTCATGAGCGCGCAGGCGCTGGCCGAGCGCGCGCGGCTCGAATTGCCGACCGTGAGCAAGCTCCTGAAGCAGCTCGCGCAGGCCGGGCTCGTCGCGTCGACGCGCGGCATCAACGGCGGCTACCGGCTCGCACGCGCGCCGGATCGCATCACGATCGCCGACGTCGTGACCGCGATGGAAGGACCGATCGGCATGACCGAATGCAGCGCGCACGCAGGAATGTGCGATCACGAGCCGCACTGCGGCGTGCGCGTGAACTGGCAGCGCATCAACCACGCGATCGCGGGCGCGCTCGCGAGCGTGACGCTCGCGGACATGCTGCACCCGCCGTCGAAACCGCGCGCGACGATTCCGTTGCGCGTCGCCGTCTGACGCGCGAACGAAGCTCAGGCAGCCCGGAATTCATGGCCACCGAACGCATCCAGATCGAGAACGAGCTTCGCGAGCGCGCCGCGCCGCCGGACGCGGTCGCCGCGGCGATCAATCGCCGTTACGACGCGGGCTTCGTCACCGACATCGAAACCGAGTCGCTGCCGCCGGGCTTGAGCGAGGATGTCGTGCGCGCGATCTCGGCGCGCAAAAGCGAGCCCGGATGGATGACCGAGTGGCGCCTCAAGGCCTACCGCCACTGGCTCACGATGACGCCGCCGCACTGGGCGAAACTCTCGATCGATCCGATCGACTTCCAGGCGATCCGCTATTACGCCGCGCCGAAGAACCGGCCGAAATCGCTCGACGAGGTCGATCCGAAGCTGCTCGAAACCTACGACAGGCTCGGCGTTCCGCTGCACGAGCGCGCACGCCTCGCCGGCGTCGCGGTCGACGCGGTATTCGATTCGGTTTCCGTGGGAACGACGTTCCGCGACGAGCTTGCGCGCGTCGGCGTGATCTTCTGCTCGATGTCCGAGGCGATCCGCGAGCATCCGGATCTCGTCAGGAAATACCTCGGCAGCGTCGTGCCGATCGCCGACAACTACTTCGCCTCGCTGAACTCGGCCGTGTTCTCGGACGGAAGCTTCGTCTTCGTGCCGAAGGGCGTGCGCTGCCCGATGGAGCTTTCGACCTATTTCCGCATCAACGCGCGCGACACCGGCCAGTTCGAGCGCACGCTGCTGATCGCCGAGGAGCGCGCGAGCGTCTCGTACCTCGAAGGCTGCACCGCGCCGATGCGCGACGAGAACCAGCTGCACGCGGCCGTCGTCGAACTCGTCGCGCAGGACGACGCGAGCATCAAGTATTCGACCGTGCAGAACTGGTATCCCGGCGACGAAAACGGCAAGGGCGGCATCTACAATTTCGTGACGAAGCGCGGCGACTGCCGCGGCGCGCGCTCGAAGATCTCGTGGACGCAGGTCGAGACGGGTTCCGCGATCACATGGAAATATCCGAGCTGCATCCTGCGCGGCGACGATTCGGTCGGCGAGTTCAACTCGGTC
>DASZYR010000253.1:0-5500 GCA_035545255.1 Rhodanobacteraceae bacterium | reverse complement strand
AGAGCTCGGCGCCGGCTTCACGCTCGCGACGCACGATCTCGAAATCCGCGGTGCCGGCGAACTGCTCGGCGAAGAGCAATCCGGACAGATCGAACAGGTCGGCTTTTCGCTCTACACGGAAATGCTCGACCGCGCGGTGCGCGCGTTGATGTCGGGCAGGTAGTCGTCCGGGATCAGCGCGGGCACGTGCAGCTCGATCTCGGCTTCATGCTCGCTGGTCAGTTCGAAGTCCGGCACTTTGCCGCTCTTGAGCGCGCGCACGGCGCGGTCGAGCATTTCGGTGTAGAGCGAGAAGCCGACTTGCTCGATCTGGCCGGATTGCTCTTCGCCGAGCAGTTCGCCGGCGCCGCGGATTTCAAGATCGTGCGTTGCGAGCGTGAAGCCGGCGCCGAGCTCTTCGAGCGAGGCGAGCGCTTCGAGGCGCTTTTCGGCGTCGGCGGTGATGACGCGGCGGTCGGGCACCATCAGGTATGCGTAGGCGCGGTGATGCGAGCGCCCGACGCGGCCGCGCAGCTGGTGCAATTGCGCGAGGCCGAATCGATCGGCTCGATTGACGACGATCGTGTTCGCGCTTGGCACGTCGATGCCGGATTCGATGATCGTCGTGCAGACGAGCACGTTGAAGCGCTGCCGGTAGAAGTCGAGCATCACCTGTTCCAGCTCGCGCTCGGGCATCTGGCCGTGCGCGATGCGCATGCGCGCTTCGGGCATGAGCTCGCCGAGCTCGCGCGCGGTCTTCTCGATCGTCTCGACTTCGTTGTGCAGGAAGTACACCTGGCCGCCGCGCGCGAGCTCGCGCTGGAATGCTTCGCGGATCAGCGCGGAATCATACGTGCCGATGAACGTCTTCACGGCGAGTCGCGATTGCGGCGGCGTCGCGATGATCGAGAGATCGCGCAGGCCCGCCATCGCCATGTTCAGCGTGCGCGGGATCGGCGTCGCGGTGAGCGTCAGGAGATCGACTTCGGCGCGGAGCTTCTTGAGCTGCTCCTTCTGGCGCACGCCGAAGCGCTGCTCCTCGTCGACGATGACGAGGCCGAGATCCTTGAAGCGCACATCGGGCGAGAGCAGCTTGTGCGTGCCGATCATGACGTCGATCTGGCCGCCGGCGAGTTTTTTCAGCGCTTCGCCGGTTTCCTTCTTCGACTTGAAGCGCGAGAGCACGTCGACGCGGATCGGCCAGTCGGCGAAGCGGTCGCGGAAATTCGTATAGTGCTGCTGCGCGAGGAGCGTCGTCGGCACGAGCACGGCGACCTGCTTTCCTGCCGTCGCGGCGACGAACGCGGCGCGCAGCGCGACTTCGGTCTTGCCGAAGCCGACGTCGCCGCAGACGACGCGGTCCATCGGCTTCTTCGACGCGAGATCGGCGATGACGGCGGCGATCGCCTGTTCCTGGTCCGGCGTTTCCTCGAATGGGAACGACGCGGCGAACTGCTCGGCCATCGGCATGTCGACCGCGAGCGCGATGCCTTGTCGCGCTTCGCGTTGCGCGTAGATGGCGAGCAATTCCGCCGCGACGTCGCGGACTTTCTGCGCGGCTTTCTTCTTCGCCCGCTCCCACGCGTCGCCGCCGAGCGAGTGCAGCGGCGCAAGCTCGGGCGCGGCGCCGGTGTAGCGGCCGACGAGATGCAGTTGCGAGACCGGAACGTAGAGCTTGTCGCCCTTCGCGTATTCGATCGCGAGGAATTCGCCGCGTTCCGCGCCGTTTTGAAGCGAGGCGCCGACGTCGAGCTTCAGCAACCCTTGATAACGGCCGACGCCGTGGTCGACGTGCACGATCGGCGCGCCGATCGCTAGCTCGCCGAGATCGCGGATGATCGATTCGGGATCGCGCGCGGCGCGCTTGCGGCGGCGCGTCTGCTGCGCGCGTTCGCCGAGCAGCTCGCGTTCGGTGAGGACGGTGATCGCGGATTCGGTCAGCGCGAAGCCGGTTTCGAGCGAGGCGACGGTGATTGCGAAGCGGTTGGCGAGTGCGTCGCGTTCCAGATTTACGTCGTTCCCGCGAAAGCGGGAACCTGGCGCCTCTGCTCCAGTCGCCGAAGTCGCTGGGTCCCCGCTTTCGCGGGGACGACGAGTAGAGGTACGCGCATCCGTCTCATCATCGTCGTCCCGGCGAAAGCCGGGATCCCTTTTGCTTTCCGCTTCCAAAGCGAAAGCCGATGGATTACCGCCCGCTCCTGCGGGCGGCCCTTCGGGCCATTCGCCTTGCGGCGAATGTTCGCTTCGGCTTCCTGCCTTCGCAGTCCGGCTTTCGCCGGAATGACGGGCGGAAGAGGCGCCGACGAATTCGGTCCACGATCCGACAACCGTCGGCTGCACATGCGCCACCGCCAGCAACTCGATCAACGCCTCGCGCCTTCCCGCCGAATCGGCCGTGATCAGCACACGCCCCGGATACGCCGCGAGAAACCGCTTCAGCTCTTCCGCCGGTGCTTCGTTCTTGCGATTGATCGGCAGCGACGGCGCCGGTTGCGTGCCAAGATCGACTGCATGCTCGTTCGAGCCTTTCGGCACGACATCGACGCGCAGCTCCGCATTCAGCCGCTCGCGCAACTGCTGCGGCGGAAGATACAGCTCGGCAACCGGAAGGATCGGCCGCTCGACGTCGTGCGAGCGTTGCTCGTATCGCTCGCTCGCCTGCATCCAGAAATGCTCGGCCGCGTCGAGCACGCCTTCGCCGAGCACGAACAACGCGCCGCCGGCGAGATAGTCGAACAGCGTATCGGTTTTCGGGAAGAACAGCGGTAGGTAATACTCGATGCCGGCCGGCGTCACGCCTTCGCGGATGTCCTGATAGAGCGGGCAATGCCGCGGATCGATCGGAAAGCGTTCGCGCAGCGTGTTGCGGAAGGCCTTCGCGGATTCTTCCGTGAGCGGAAATTCCCGCGCGGGAAGAAGACGTACGGAATCGACTTTCGCATCCGAGCGCTGCGTCTCGGGATCGAACGTGCGGATCGATTCGATCTCCTCGTCGAAGAGCTCGATGCGGTACGGCTCGCGGCTGCCCATCGGGAAGATGTCGATCAGCGCGCCGCGCACGGCGAAGTCGCCGGGCTCGCCGACCTGCGGCACGTGACGATAGCCGGACGTTTCGAGCCGCCGCTGCTCGGCCGCGAGGTCGAGCTTCTGCCGGAGCGCAAGCACGAGCCCCGATCCCGCGACGTAGCTTCGCGGAGCGAGCCGCTGCATCAGCGTCGCGACCGGCACGACGAGCACGCCGCGTTTCGTCGCCGGCAGGCGATACAGCGTCGCGATGCGTTGCGAGACGATGTCGGGATGCGGCGCGAAAAGATCGTACGGCAGCGTTTCCCAATCGGGGAAATGCAGCACGTCGAGATCGCCGCCGGCGAAGACGCCGAGCTCGGCTTCGAGCGCGTGCGCCGCGTGCGTATCGCGCGCGACCGCGACGACGAGCCCCGCGTGCGTGCGCCCGGATTCCGCGAGCGCAAGCGCGAGCGAGGATCCGTGCGGCGCGTTCCAGTAGCGGCGCTGCTTCGTCGTCGTCGGGAGGCTGGCGGCGGTGATCACGGTCGGATGTGCGAAATGGGGTTCATCGGAAAACGACGCCAGCGCCGCGGCACCTTCGTGCCGAGCGCAGGGGCGGCAAGTGTACCGGCGAGTACATCGCGGAAACAGCCCGCGCGCGCTTGCGCCATTCGTCACGCGGCTTCTTTACCCGGCGTTTACCGGAAGCTCGCGCACGTTCACGAACGCGATCGGTCAAAATGGCGCATTCGTCGGTTGAGGGATCGCGTCCGCATGTCGAGCCGGGCATTTCCGCGCGTTTCGCTCGCAGGAATCTTTGCGGCGTCGCTGTGCGTCGCCCTCGCTGCCTGTTCGCGCGACACGGCGCCGCACGTCGCGCCGCCGGCGCCGGTCACGGTCGTCAAGACCGTGCGGAAGGATATGCCCGTGCTGCTGAGCGCCGTCGGCAGCGTCGAGCCGATCAACAGCGTATCGGTGAAGTCGCTGATCGACGGACAGATCCTCGAATCGCTCGTCAACGATGGCGGCGACGTCACGCAGAATCAATTGCTGTTCCGCATCGATCCGCGTCCCGCCGAGGCCGCGCTGAAGCAGGCCGAGGCGGCGCAGGCGAAGGACGAGGCCGCGCTCGCGCAGGCGCGCTCGCAAGTGAAGCGCTATTCGGCGATCGCCGGCAAGGGTTACATCTCGGCCGATCAGATGGAGCAGTACCGCACGAATCTCGATGCGGCGGCGGCGAGCGTCAAAGTCGATCAGGCGAATGTCGCGGCGGCGAAGGTGACGCTCGGCTACACCGAGATCCGCTCGCCGATCGCGGGACGCATCGGCCGCATCCTGATCCAGCCCGGCAATCTCGTGAAAGCGAACGACACGAATCCGCTCGTCGTCATCAACCAGATCGAGCCGATCTACGTGAGCTTCTCGCTGCCCGGAACGGAGCTGGGTCCGATCCTCGTCGGCCAGCGTGCGTCGCCGCTCGCGGTCGAGGCGACCGTTGCCGGCGTGCCGAAGCCGGTCGAAGGGAAGGTTGCGTTTGTCGACAACGCGGTCGATTCGACGACGGGTACGGTGAAGCTTCGCGCGACATTCGACAATCCGGAGCATCTCCTCTGGCCGGGCCAGCTCGTCAGCGTCAGCCTGACGCTCGGCCACGACGCGAACGCGGTCGTCGTGCCCGATCGAGCCGTGCAGAACGGGCCCGAAGGCACGTATGTGTTCGTCGTCAAGCCGGATCGCAAGGCCGAGCAGCGCAAGGTCGTCGTCAAGCGTCGCGTCGAGAACGAAGCGGTGATCGAGAGCGGGCTCGCGGACGGCGAGACCGTCGTACTCGACGGACAGTCGCGCGTCGAGGACGGATCGGCGCTGAAGATCGCCGACGAAGCGAACGCGTCCGACGGCGCCGGGTCGGGAGCCGCGGAAGCGCGGCCATGAACGTCGCCGAAGTCTTCGTCCGACGGCCGGTCATGACGACGCTGGTCATGGTCGGCGTGCTCGTGTTCGGCATCGTCGGCTACCGGAATCTTCCGGTCGCCTCGCTGCCGAACGTCGATTTCCCGACGATCTCGGTGTCGGCGAGCCTGCCGGGCGCATCGCCGGAGACGATGGCCTCGGCCGTCGCGACGCCGCTCGAAAAGCAGTTCTCGACGATTCCCGCGGTCGATTCGATGACGTCGACTTCGTCGCTCGGCTCGACGTCGATCACGCTTCAGTTCTCGCTCGATCGCAACATCGACGCGGCCGCGCAGGACGTGCAGGCCGCGATCTCGTCCGCACTGCGCCAGCTGCCGCCGCAGATGACGACGCCGCCGACGTTCCGCAAGGTGAATCCGGCCGATTCGCCGGTGTTCTACATCGGGTTCACGTCGAAGACGCTGCGCATGTCGGCGCTCAACGAATACGCCGAGAACACGCTCGCGCAGCGCATCTCGACCGTGCGCGGCGTCGCGCAGGTCAACGTCTACGGATCACGCAAGTACGCCGTGCGCATCGATCTCGATCCCGACGCGCTCGCCGG
>DASZYR010000252.1:0-10368 GCA_035545255.1 Rhodanobacteraceae bacterium | reverse complement strand
CTCCTGTTCCGCATCGCCGCCGGCGACATGCTCGGCAAGGATCAGCCGGTGATCCTGCACCTGCTCGAGATCACGCCGGCGCTGCCGGCGCTGAACGGCGTCGTCATGGAGCTCAACGACTGCGCGTTCCCGACGCTCGCGGGCGTCGTCGCGACCGACGACGTCAACGTCGCGTTCAAGGATGTCGACTACGCGCTGCTCGTCGGCGCGCGTCCGCGCGGCGCGGGCATGGAGCGCAAGGATCTCCTCGAGGCGAACGGCGCGATCTTCTCGCCGCAGGGCAAGGCGCTGAACGCGCATGCGAAGCGCAGCGTGAAGGTGCTCGTCGTCGGCAATCCGGCGAACACGAACGCGCTGATCGCGCTTGAGAACGCGCCCGATCTCGATCCGAAGTGCTTCACGGCGATGGTGCGGCTCGATCACAACCGCGCGTTGTCGCAGCTCGCCGAGAAGACCGGCGCGCATACGACCGACATCAAGCGCGTCACGATCTGGGGCAACCACTCGTCGACGCAGTATCCCGATCTCCATCACGCGACGGTCAAGGGCAAGCCCGCGCTCTCGCTCGTCGGCGATGCCTGGTACAAGGACACGTTCATCCCGACCGTGCAGCAGCGCGGTGCCGCGATCATCAAGGCGCGCGGCGCGTCATCGGCGGCTTCGGCCGCCTCGGCTGCGATCGATCACATGCATACGTGGGTGCACGGCACCGCGGACGGCGACTGGGCGTCGATGGCCATTCCGTCGGACGGCTCCTACGGCATCGAGCCGGGCGTGATCTATGGCTATCCCGTGACCGTGAAGAACGGCGCGTATTCGATCGTGCAGGGTCTCGAGGTCGGTGCGTTCTCGCGCGAGCGCATGGATGCGACCGACAAGGAGCTGCGCGAGGAGCGCGCTGGGGTCGAGCATCTGTTTGCGAAGAAGTGAGCGGGGCGCGCGAAGGGCATCGTCACCTTCGCGCGTTTCATGCGCCGTAACCTCTCGCATGGAGATCGAGCGGCGCAAGGCCGCTCGATCGCGTTGCAACGGTCAATTGCCGCCGCGCGTCAATCGCACGCCGTCTCGAACCGGCTCAAGAAAATCTCGTCGCCCGCATCGCCCTGCCATTCGTATGCGCCGATGTCGGTCTTGAACTTGCTGTCGCCGTAAGTCCGCTGAAAGCCGGCCTGTCGCTGATCGAACTGAAGGTTCAGCGGATTCTCTCCGTTGTCGATCGCGGGGCTGCCCGGAAGCAAGGCGTGTGTCTTCGTCGGTCCGCCGTTGTCGGCCAGCGGGCCCAGGCGCGGACATGCCGTCTTCGTATCGGCGGGAGGCTGGCTCGATGTCGAGACGATGAGATTTTTTTCGCCGACGATCGGACCGCTCACGGCGTAGACGTCGATCTCGTCGCCCGAACTCGTCGTGTTGTTGGCGAAGATCGAGCTTTGCGCCGTCAACGGGCCGCCGGCGAGGATGCCGGGCGCGATGTCCCCCGGTCCCGACGCATTGAACGCGATCGTCGAGTTCGAGATCGTCGCCGGCGCGTACAGCGCGGCGCCGCCGATGTCGACCGACGCCGTGTTCCCCGAGATTGTGCTGTTCGTTATCTCGACCGAAGTTCCATACGAGACGAGCAGCCCGGCGAAATGCATGGCTTCGTTGCCGGACAACGTCGAATCGATGATCTTTACCGCGCCGTTCGCTGACGACGCTCCGCCGGCTTCGCTGAAGCTCACGGGCGATGCCAGCGCGATGTTGTCGCTGATCGTGCTGCCCTCGATATCGAGTCCGTTCAAGCTGAAGATGCCGCCGCCGAAGGATAAATTCGTCTCCGATTGCACGGTGTTCGCGGTTACCGTGCTCGAATGCAGGTTGACGGTCTGAGCATAGATCGCGCCGCCGAACGCTGAGGCATTCGCCGTGTGCAGCGAGCAGTTCGTGACGACGGAATCGACGAGATCGACCGTGCCGGACGAACTGATGCAGCCGCCGTTCGGCGTCGCATCGTCGGCGACGGACGCGTTCGCGATCGTCATGCCGGAGATGGTCAGCGTTCCCGAGCCGAGGTGCGTCAGCACGCGATCGTGGAAGCCGTACGGCGCGCCGCCGTCGAGCGTGAACGCATCGGCGCCGGGGCCGACGAAGTCGAGATCGTCCGCCGCGATCGGAATCGCGCCGGCAGTCAGCGAGATGCGGCTGCAATCGAGCGGGATGGTGACCGTGTCGCCCGTCAGGGCATTCGTCAGCGCATCGCGCAGCCATGTTTCGGTGCAGGCGGGCGAATCGATCGCGGAACCGCGGCGCGAAGCGGGCGCCGCCTTCTTCGCACGCCCGCGATGCGCGGGCAGTGCGGTACGCAACGCGTCGCGAAAACCGCTCGTTGCCCGCGCGTGCGTCGCGGCGGCGGTTTGCCCGAAAGCGGCCGAGCCGCCGATGCCGAGCACGATCGCAAGGCATCCCGCCAGAGGCCGGATGCGGAATGGGCTCGAAAGCCTGTCTCCGTTCATGAATCACTCCTGAGGTTGAGAACGTGCCTTGCGGATGGCAGGCACTTCGCAGGAGTTACGGGATCGCGGTTCGGACCGGACAGGAAAGCGCCGCTGCTGCGGACCGGAAGCCGATGGACGGCAGCGAGATCGCAACTCCGGCCGTCTCTCTTGCACATCGCCGCGGCCGACGACTCCGCAGGCACCGCGTCGCCGATCAGTCGAGCCGCTTGCGGAACCGCGTCGCCGCAATGCCCATGACGACGACGACGAACGCACCGAGCGCCGCCAGAGACGGCCACATTTCCGCGAGCGTCGCCTCGCGCAGCATGATGCCGCGGATCAGGCGCAGGAAATGCGTCAGCGGAAAGATCTCCGCGAGCCACTGCGCCGCCTTCGGCATGCCGTCGTACGGGAACATGAAACCCGAAAGCAGGATCTGCGGCAGGAACGTGAAGAACGCCATCTGCATCGACTGGAACTGCGTCTTCGCGAGCGTCGAGATCAGGACCCCGAGCACCAGCGTTGCGCTGATGTAGGCAAGCGAGGCGACGTAGACGCCGAGCAGCGAGCCGCGCACCGGCACGTCGAACACGAGAAGCCCGAGGATCAGGATCAGCGTGACCTGCACGAGCCCGATCGCGATGTACGGCAGCACCTTGCCGATCGTGAGCTCGAGCGGCGTCAGTGGCGTCGCGATCAGCATCTCCATGTTGCCGCGCTCGCGCTCGCGCACGATGGCCATCGCGGTGAAGATCACCATCGTCATCGTCAGGATCACGCCGATGAGGCCCGGCACCGTGTTGACCGGCGCGCGGCGCTCGGGATTGTAGAAATTGACGACCTCGACGCCGGTCCTCGTCTCGGCGCCCGGCCGGTCGCCCGGCGAGCCATACGAGAGCGAAGCGAGTGGAAACGCGCCGAGCTGGCGCGCGGCCGCCTGCACCGACTGATCCGAGCCGTCGACGACGACCTGCCATGCCGGGCGGTCGGGCCGGGCGAGACGCGTCTCGAAATCGGGAGGGATCACGACCGCCGCGCTGATCTCGCCGCGGCGCATGAGCGTTCCGATCTCCTGCGGCGCCGCGACGACGCGCGTGAAATCGAGCACCTGCGAGGACGAAAGCTCCGCGACGAGCTCGCGCGAATTCGCCGTGTTCGCCTGATCGAGCAGCGCGGCCGGCAGATGCCGCACGTCAAGGTTGATCGCGAAGCCGAACAGCAGGAGCTGCAGCGTCGGAATTCCGACGATCATCGCGAACGTGAGCCGGTCGCGCTTGAGCTGCGTCAGCTCCTTGCGAATGACGGCGAGAAGGCGCCCGGGGTTCACGCGGCCTTCTCCGGATGCACCCTGTCGCTGCGCGTCGAGGCGACGAAGACGTCTTCGAGATTCGGCGCAACGGGCTCGACATGCGCGGCGGGGTCGATCGCGCGCACGCGATCGCGCAGCCAGTCGGCGTCGCCGTCGCGCCGGTCGATCAGGACGCGAAGATCGCTGCCGATCTGCGCGGCGCCGAGCACGTGCGCGTCGCCGGCGAGCGCCTTCTGCATGCGCCTGGGCTCCGCGCAGGCGATGCGCAGCGTCGAGCCCGGCAGCTCTTGCATCAGTGCCTGCGGCGTGCCGTCGGCGACGAGGCGGCCGCGATCGAGGATCGCGAGGCGATGGCAGCGCTCCGCTTCGTCCATGTAGTGCGTCGAGACGAGCAGCGTCGTTCCGCTTTCCGAGAGATCGAACAGCGCGTCCCAGAAATCGCGGCGCGATTGCGGATCGACGGCGCTCGTCGGCTCGTCCAGCAGCAGAAGCTCGGGCTCGTGCAGCACGGCGCCGGCGAGCGCGAGGCGCTGCCGCTGCCCGCCGGACATCGTGCCGGCGAGCTGATCTTTCATGTCGCCGAGGCGGTAGCGCTCGTACATCTCGTCGATGCGCTGCCGTGCCGTCGCGCCGCGAAGCCCGTGCACGGCGGCGAGGAATGCGAGGTTCTCGGCGACCGTGAGATCGTCATAGAGCGAGAACTTCTGCGTCATGTAGCCGATCCTGCGCTTCACGGCTTCGGCGTCCTGCGGCAGCTTGTGGCCGAGCACCTCGGCCTCGCCCGAGGTCGGCGCGAGCAGCCCGCAGAGCATGCGGATCGTCGTCGACTTTCCCGAGCCGTTCGGCCCCAGGAATCCGTAGACTTCGGCGCGCCGCACCTGGATGTCCAGATGATCGACGGCGACGAGCTGGCCGAACCGCTTCGTCAGGCCGCGCGCGACGATGACGGGTGCGGCGTCATCCGCCATGGGCGTCGCACTCCGCCTGCACCGGCAGGCCGGCCGGCAGTTTCTTCGCGGCGTCGCCGTCGAGCACGAGCTCGGCGCGGTAGGCGAGGCGGCTGGCGTCGTCGCCGGTGAGCGCGAAGTACGGCGTGAACGCGGGATCCGAACGCAGGCTCCGGATCGTCGCGGCGAACGAGCCGTCGATGCCCTGCACCTGCACGCGGCAGCGCGTGCCTTGCGCGAGACGCGCGCGCCGGCTCGCCGGCACGTAGATGCGCGCATAGGGCGCCGTTCCGGAAAGAAGGCTCACGAGCGTCGCGCCGATCGGCGGCTGGTCGCCGAGCTTGAACGGCAGCGCGTCGATGCGGCCATCGACCGGCGCACGCACGTCGAGCCGCGCGCGCGTCAGCGAAAGACGCTGGACCGCCGCCTCGGCCGCCGCGAGCGCGGCTTCGGCCTGCTCGATGTCCTCGATGCGCGTGCCGTGCAGCAGCTCGTCGAGGTTCGCGCGAGCGCTGTTCGCCTGCGCGGTCGCGGTGCGCAGCGCCGTCTCGGCGTCGTCGAGGTCGGCTTGAGCGATCAGGCCGCGCTTGCGGATCTCGGCGATGCGATCGCGCTCGCGGCGCGCGTTGTTCTGCGTCGACACCGTGCCGGCAAGCGCCGCGCGCGCGGCATCGATCGTCTCGATGCGCGAGCCGTGGCGAAGCTCGTCGAGCGCGGCCGTGGCCTTGCGCGCTTCGGCGGACGCCTGCGCGAGGTCGGCGTCCGTGCGCCGCGGATCCAGCATGAGAATCGCATCGCCGGCCTTCGCCGAATCGCCCTCGCGCACCGCGATGCGCAGGATCGGTTCGGAAACCTCGGCGGCGACGGCGACGCGATCCCATTCGAGCGTGCCCAGCATCGGGGACTCGCCGGATCGATCGCAGGCGACGGTCGCAAGCGCAAGCAGGACGATGAGGGATGCGCGCTTCGGGATCATGTCGAAGCCTCTCGATGTTCGCGCCGGCGGCGCGAAGTGGATTTGCGCGGACGCGCGCGCGAGCGGGAGCCGATGCCGCCCTCGAGCAGCGCGAGCGTGTGCCGTGTCAGCGCGTCGGCATCGACATCGTCCGCATCGAGCAGTCGTTTCCAGATCGATTGTGCCGCGAGCGGAAAGATCGTGAGGCCGATCAGCGAGACGACGGTCAGCCGCGGATCGAGCCCCGGATTCAGCGCGCCTTCGCGCTTCGCATCGGCGAAGCGACGAGCAAGGTGGGGCGCGATCTCCGGTGCGATGCGCGCCATCAGGCGCTCGCGCAGCGCACCGTCGTCGGTGAGGACTTCGCGGATCCAGAGAGGCGGCAGCCATTCGTGCTCGGCAAGCATCGCGACGATCGCGCTCACGAACGTGCGGGCGGTCGAGGAAGCATCGGCACCCGACTCGGAAACGCGCCGGCCGAGCGTCGCGACGAGCGGCGCGATGCGCTCGTTCACCAGCGCATCGAGCAGCTGATCGCGGTTTCCGAAATAGTAGTGGACGAGCGCCGGCGTCGCATGCGCGCGGCGCGCGATTTCGCCGAGCGAGGTTCCGGCGACTCCGCGGTGCGCGAACAGTGCGATGGCGGCATCGAGCAGGCGTTCGCGCTGTCCGCCCGCGGCGGCATTGGCCGGACGGCCGGGCGGCCGAAGCGGAGTCTTTCGCGGCGGCATGTCCGCATAATAATTGATTAGTTAATTAAATAAAAGGCGACTGACCGACGATGGGCCAGATGCCGTGAGCCGCATACGAAAGCGCGACACGAGCCGGCTTCGCGGATGTCCGCTTCTTCGCGCGAACTCGTATTGACACCGGGCCAGCCAAGGCGACATGCCGCCTCGGCAGCTTGGGGAATCGGCCGGCGAAGGGGCCGGAAAGCCGGCATGCCCCGCACGGCGGACCGGAATGCAGGCTCGATCCGCTACGAACTTCTGCCAGCGAGACTTTCGAACATGCTGACTTTCATCGCGAACTGGTTCCGGCCGGCGGGCCGAGCCGAAAAATCGGCCGCCGAAGTGGCCGCGCCGGATACGTCGATCCAGTACAAGCCGGCGCTCGTCGACGAGCTGCAGGCCGAGCATCGCGAACTGCTGCGCCTTTTCCAGGCGCTCGTGATCTCGCACCAGCGCGGCGACTTCGACGCGTCGGTCGCGAACCTCAAGCAGTTCACGTACGCATTGCGCGCGCACCTCCTGAAGGAAAACCTGCATCTTTACGTCTATCTCAAGCACGCGCTGCGGCACGATCAGGAATCGACCGACCTGATGGGCAGCATGCGCGTGGAGATGGGCAAGATCGGCCGCGTGCTCAACGATTTCGTCACGCGCTACACGTCCTCGCCGTGGGATCCCGACGCGCGCGATGCGCTGAAGTCCGAGCTCGGCAAGATCGCCGAGGTGCTGACGGTCAGGGTCCAGCAGGAAGAGGAAGTCCTCTATCCGATGTACATGCATCCGAGCCGCTATCGGTGAGCGTGCCGGAACGGAGCAGGCTCGACGCCGTCGCGGCAAGTCCGGACGGTTCCGCCGCGTTCGACTCGCTGACGGCCGACGAGATCCACCTGATCCGGGACAGCTACGAACGGATCTCGGTGAGCCTGCGCTTTGCGCGGAATTTCTACGCGATGCTGTTCGATATCGCGCCTGATCTGCGCCCTTTGTTCCCGGACGATCTCACGGCGCAGGCACGCAAGCTGACCGAGATGCTCGGCGTGCTGGCCGGCACGCTCGACCGGCCGCTCGAGTTCGCGATGGTTCTGGACTCGCTCGGCCATCGGCACCGAGGCTACGCGGTGCGCTCCACGCATTTCGCGCCGGTCGGCCGGGCGCTCTTCGCGACGCTGGAGAGGGAGCTGGGCCCGCGCTTCGACGACGCGACGCGTCGCGCATGGATCGCGTTGTATGCGCTCGCATCGGCGCTGATGCAGCATCCTGGTTTCGATGGAGCGTCCGGCGAATAGCCCCGCGGGCCCATGGCGGCTGAAACTTTCCGCGACGCGCCGATCTGGCGGGAACGGCTCCAGCCGGCCGATGCCTGGCTGCGAACGCAAGAACACCCGGGGAACGCCCGGGACGCGAGCAGGAATGCGCGTCCGGGACGCGAGTCGACATCGCTGAGCGGGTCGGATGCATGTCCGGTTCCGGATCGAACCTCGTATCTACAGATCAATGAACGGTTGTCTGCGCGCACTGCATCGCATCACCTCGTCCCAGGCCGAGGATGTCGCGGCTGCGCGGATGCTCCCTCCCCAGCTGATGCAACGGATACGTTCGATGAGCTTCGCACACGAAAGCAATCGCAGAACCGAGAAGGCCGGCATCGCGGGCAACGTCGTCACGCTTCGTGCCGATCGCGACCGTGCCGTCATCGCCGATCTCGACTCGGACAATCCCAGCACGATCGACGCCGCGGTCTCCTTCATTCTCAACGTGCTTTTCGACAGCAACCGCAGCAAGGCCGAGATCCGCATCGCGCGGGCGATGTTCCGGCCCTCCGCCAGCATCGTCCTCATCCCCCGCGACCGGCCGACGCTGGCCTGCGCGATCGGCGTCGACGAGTTCTTCACCGCCGACAAGGAAATGCTGCGCTACGAGGAAAGCTGGGAAGAATCCTGGCGCATCCACGATCCCTGCACCGACCCCGCCGCGCGCACGCGCATCCGCTCGCATGTCCTGCTGGATCCGAACCGCGATGCGCACAAGCCGCGCACGACGGAAGTCGTGTTCGCCGTGCGCAACAACTCGAACATGCAGCGCTTCCACTCGTGCACGATCGTCTATGACGAGGCGCCGCGCACGAGCTCGCCGGTTACGCTGTTTGCTTGATGCGGGGGAGGTCGCTTCAGAGGCAGGTGCGCACGAAGAAGCCCAGGATCATCATGACTCGTGCCGCTGGTGCCGTGGCTGCCTTCAGGGACCGGGTACAAGACGGGCAAGGAGTTTCCTCCGCGATTCGCTCAGGCGCGGAGTAACGCTTGTTCGAGCATCGCATTGCCGTGTGCGGCGTAGCGTGGCGCAAGCTTCATCTACAGAACACGATGCTCCGTTGTCGTCCCGCCGGCCTCAGGATTTCTTCGCAGCAACCGCGTCGCGGACATCACGCCCCGGATGCAACGCCGCCTCCGGATCGGCAATCGTCGCCCGAATCCTCTTGATCTCGGGTGCTTGCACCGGATACGCACGCGGCATGCGTTCCAGCGTGTCGTCCCACATCGTTTTCGCGCCGGCCTTGTCGCCGATCGCGTAGTCGGCAAGACCGAGCTCGGCAAGACACAGCACGACGAATGGATGATCCGGCGGCAATTTCGCCTGGATGATCGATAACGCCCTGCTCGCATAGTCGTGCGCTTCCTTGTAGCGGCCGAGAGGGATGAGCGCTTCGGCCATCCCGTAGTAGGAATGCGCGACTTCGGGATGATCGTCGGCCAGCATTTTCTTCCGGTTGGCGAGCGCCTGTTCCATGCCGGCGAGGCCCGCGTCGTAGTCTCCCTTCTCGATCAGAAGCTCCGATCGGGCGATGATGACCCAAGCCGCCGCGGGATGCGTATCGCCGTAGGCCGATCGATAGGCGTGCTCCGATTCGGCGTACCGCTCGAGTGCGAGCTCATTGTGGCCTTGCCGGCGCGCCAGCACGGCCAGCTTTTCCATGATCGTCGCGTACTGCCGGCTGCCCGCGCCGAATTGGCGGCGATAGGCTTCGGGCACCGGTTCCAGGATCGTCGCCGCGCCGGACAGATCGTCGAGTCGGATCAGTACGTCGCCGAGATTGACCGCTGCATTCGCGACGCGGAAATCGTCCCTGGCGTAGACCTTCACGCTCTTGTCGTACGCGCGACGGAACGTCTCGCGTGCTTGCGCGTATCTGCCGAGATCGCGCTGCGCAGCGCCGAGGTTGCTGTCGATCGCCAGCAACAGGTCCGGATCGCCGGTGTCGGCGCGCTCGGCGTACGTCATCGCCTGTCGCACTTCTTCGAGCTCGCGTGCGACGTCGCCGAGATTTGTCTGAACTTCCGCCTTCGCGAGCTGCATGCGGCTCAGCTCCTCCAGCGTTCGGCTGCTGCCATCAGAGAGAAGGCTTTTTTCCTCTTCGAGCAGATGCCTTGCGGTCTCGATGTCTCCGAGACTGTTTTCCGCCGACGCAAGCAGGCGCAGATTCTTGCTGAACGGATAACGATCAGGATTCGGTAATGCACGAAAGATGTTCGCGGATTTTTCGAGTGCGGCTTTCGCTCGCGCATGATCGCCGAGTGCGAGATAGACCTCACCGATGACGCTCAGAAGCTGCGCGTGCTGCGCCGGCTGGTTCTGCAACTGATTGTCGATTCGCGTCGCGCCGCGCTCGAGGATCTCGTTCGCGTTGAGACGCTCGCCGCGATTGACTCCGGGATCGGCGACCTTGAAGAGATCGACAAGAAAGCTCGCGACCGAGTTCGCGCGATCCGCTTCGTGGGTGGCGTGATCGGCTTCCGCGCTGGCGATCACGGATTGATGCCAGGCAATGAGCGCGGTCGCGCCGAGCACGAGAAATGCGAGCAAAGTCGCAGCGACCGCATACCGCTGCCGCATCACGAAGCGCCATGCGAAATAGAGCGGCCCCGCGCGACGAGCGACGACGGGCCGTCCGTCGAGG
>DASZYR010000251.1:0-6014 GCA_035545255.1 Rhodanobacteraceae bacterium | reverse complement strand
AAGGCCCATCGCGTTCATCAGTGCCGCGTCCGTGCCGGTGCCGACTCTCACGCCGGTGACGCGCCCGCCTTCGACGACCGGCGCGATCTGCACGAGGCGCGCGAGATCTTCGGGATGCTCGCGTGCGCGTTCGATGATCTTCTGCGTTTCCGGCGGAATTGCGCGCGTCGCGGACGCATCGGCGCGCGACGGCTCTGGCGACGCCGAACCGCGCGAGCGCGTCGCGCTCGCCGAAGGCTGACGCACGATGTTGGCCGGCATCAGGTTGCGATCGCGCGTCAGCGTCAGCGTCGATTCGACGCCGTCGCGCGACAGCTTCACGCGATCGGCATAGACGCCGACGAGCCGGACGTTCGACGCCACGATCTCGCCGGCGCGATAGGCGCGCTCGCCGGAGCCCGCGTCGATGACGGCGATGCCGGATGCGGGATCGCGATCGGCCAGCGTCCCGCGCAGGATCATCGACTGGGCGGCTGACGCTCCGCCGCCTGCCGCGACCGGCGTGTCGCCGAAGAGGTGCCACTTCGCGATCGAAGCCGACGGCGCGCCGGCCGCGTCGCCGACATGGACCGCCGTTCCGTCGTATGCGGGATCGCCGGCCGGCACGAGCAGGCGGACGAGCCGCAGCACGAGCCACAGCACGGCGACGGCGAAGCCGATGCAGGCGGCAAGCGCGGCGCCTTCCAGCCCGCGACCGCGGTCGATGTTCCAGCGCCACGCCATGCGCGGACCTTCCCTCCGTCGAAGCCGCAAGCGTAGCAAAAAGGCGCCCGCGCGCCGTGTCCGCTTTTCGCGAAAACCTGCGTACCCCTGCACGAGCCGGCGATGTCCGCCGGCGCTCGCAGGGAGAACTACTGCATGAATGCCTTTTTCGACAGCGCGCGCCGGCGCGCGATCCCCGACCGCGCGACGCAACGCCGCTTCGGCCGAGAACTCGCCGTGCTGCTGATGCTTGCCGCACCGGCCGTCGCCGTCGCGCAAACGGCCGACGAAGCGCCCTGGGTCGTCGACGGCTCGACCTACATCCCCGATCCCGGCTACAACTCGGGTCTCTACGGCGCCGACGCGTTCGCCGGCAGCGAGTCGTACAGCTATCGCGCGAAGAAGCTCGTGCGCCTCGACAACGGCGACATCATCGTCGCCGCGATCGTCCCGGCCGGCTCCGGCAGCAACGGCAACGCGGTCAACCTCGGACTCGTGCGCTACGACGCCGCCGGCCATCGCGTCGCGTGGACGAATCCGCCGCCGCTGAACGCGTTCTTCGGCGACCAGTACATCGTCTATCCGAACGTCAATGATGCGAACAACCAGGATACGGTCAGCGACGTCAAGGACATGCGCCGGATCGGCGATCGCATCTTCATCCTGATCGATCATCCGTTCGCCGGCACCGCCGACATGGACGCCCGCGTGCTCGTGTTCGGAACGGACGGCCACTTCATCAGCACGAACTCGATCACGACGACGACGGCCGCCGAGTACGGCGGCGGCATCGCGGTCGCGAGCAATCTCATGCTGCCGGAGACGATCACGCTCGCCTACGCCGGCACGACCGTCGTCGCCGACGGAACGGAGCGACCGACCTACCGGCGCTTCACCGTCGAGGCGGACGGCTCGCTGAGCCCGCTGACCGACATCGTCTACGTCACGGCCGGCAACTACTGCGACAGCACGCACGACTGCGAGCTGCACGGCATCGCGGCAGGCGGTTCGCCGATCGGCGCGCCGACGCGCTACTACCTCGTCGGCGGGCGCCAGTACCTGGGCGACGACTGGGATTATCTCGTCTTCGCGGTTCTGCCGAGCGGCGCGCCCGCGACTTCGTTCAGCGGCGACGGCGCGGAGTTCTACGCGTTCGACGACGGCGGCAACGATCACGACGTGGCGAACACGGTATACGCCTCGCGCGGGATCCTCGACGATTCGGTATACCTTGCCGGCGAGGTCGCGCGCGACTGCAAGCCCGGCGTCGGCGTCGTCAAGATCGACGGCGACGGCAATCGCGTCGGCGATTTCGGTTCGGGCGGCGAGACGATCGTCGGCGGCAGCACGACGGCCGCGCCAACGTGCGGAATCCAGTCTGCGCTCGGATCGGCGCGCGCCGACTACGCGCTCGCATCGACGCTCGACAGCGGCAAGCTCGCGATCGTGGGGCTCAACGTCTACGGACCCGGCGTGCTGTGTCCCGTCGGCAATCCCTGTCCCGAAGACAACGTCGACGGCGAGCTCGTCGTTCTCGACAGCGCAAGCGGTGCCGTCGACTCCTTCCGCGGCTACGCATTCTCTGACGCTCCGGGCGGTCCGCGCACGCGGCATACCGGGCTCTGGGGCATCGTCGGCGATGGCGCCGGCAAGTTCACGGCGGCCGGCGATGCGCGCTACTTCCAGAACGCTCCCGGCGATCCGGCCGGGCCGATGCAGGTCGCGACGATCCGGCTCATGAACGGCGGCGGCGATTCGATCTTCGCCGATGGCTTCGACGGTTGATCGCGACCGTCGCGACGCCGCAGGCGCCGCCACGCGGCGCCTGCGGCCAGCAAGACGCGCGCGAGCGCGGCGGACGCGCTTCGCAGTTCGCTCGATCGATGCTGGAACGAGCACGATCGCCACGCTACGCTCGACGCCGATGGCCGGCGAGAGCGAGCGCGTCACCGAACTCCTGCATCGATGGTCCGGCGGCGATGCCGACGCGCTCGATCGCCTGCTGCCGAGCGTCTATGCCGATCTGCGCCGCATCGCGGCGAGCGCGCTCCGCGCGGGACCGGCGCAGGCAACGCTCCAGACGACCGCGCTCGCTCACGAGGTCATGCTGCGCCTCCTCGGCCGCGCGCCGGGCGACTTCCGCGACACCGCGCATTTCCTGAACGCGTCGGCACGCATGATGCGGCAGATCCTGATCGACCGCTCGCGCCGCGCGCACGCCGGCAAGCGCGGCGGCACATGGCTGCGCGACGATTTCGCCGAGGCGCTCGAGCTGCCGATTCCGGACGGCACCGATCTCGCCGCGCTCGACCGCGCGCTCGACGAACTCGAATCGGTCAACGAGCGCATGGCGCGCGGCGTGGAACTCCGCTATTTCGTCGGGCTCGACGTCGCCGAGGTCGCTGCGGCGCTCGGCATCACTTCGCGCACCGCGCGGCGCGACTGGGCCGCCGCGCGCGAGTGGCTGCGCGATCGCCTCGATGCGTTGCCGTGACGGCCGCGAACCGGCCGCCCACAGCGGATTCCGCCGGCATCGCGGTGCTCCGCATCCTGCGCGACGCGCTCGATGCGCCGCCGGAGGAGCGCGACGCTTTTATCGCCGGATGCTGCGGCGGCGACACGACGCTGCAGGCGCGCGTGCATGCGCTGCTCGGCCGCACTCGCGACGCGGACGAAGACGAAGCCGATGAAGGTCCCGCCGCGAGCGACGTCGCCGACTCGATGATCGGCGCGCGCATCGGTGCGTGGCGGATCGTCGAGCGCATCGGCCGCGGAGGCATGGGCGTCGTCTATCGCGGCGCGCGCGAGGGCACGGACTTCGCGCACGATGTCGCGATCAAGCTGATCCGGCGCGGTTTCGATTTCGACGACATCCGACTGCGGTTCCTCCGCGAGCGGCGCATCCTCGCGCGGCTTTCGCATCCGAACCTTGCGCGCTTCATCGACGGCGGCGTCGCGCCCGACGGACGGCCGTGGTTCGCGCTCGAGTTCGTGCGCGGCGCGCCGATCACGCGCTGGTGCGACGCGCGCCGGCTGGCTGTGCGCGCGCGCGTGCGTCTGTTCCTCGATGTCTGCGCTGCGGTGCAGTACGCGCACGCGCAACTCGTCGTGCACCGCGACCTCAAGCCAGCGAACGTGCTCGTCGAAGACGACGGACGCATCCGTCTGCTCGACTTCGGCATCGCGCGCCTCGTCGGCGGCGACGACGACGAGGACGCGCCGGCGACGACGATGGGGCAGCGCTACGCGCTCACGCCCGAGTACGCCGCACCGGAACAGTTCAGCGGCGAGACCGCCGGCGTCGCCACCGATGTCTACGCGCTCGGCGCGATCCTGTACGAGCTCGTCTCCGGCACGCTGCCGATCGCGGTCGAGCGCGGCGACCTGCTCGCCGCCGCGCATGCGGTGTGCACGACGACGCCGGCGCCTCTCGCGGGCGCGATCCAGCGCCCTGGCCTGGCGGGCGCGCCGACGCCGGCCGAGCGCCTCGCGGCGCGCGTCACCAGCGCGTCCGCCTATCGCAACGACGTGCGCGGCGATCTCGCACGCATCCTCGACAAGGCGCTCGCGAAGGAACCCGCTCGCCGCTATGCGACCGTCGATGCATTCGCCGACGATCTCGCGCGCTGGCTCGATGGCGCACCCGTGCGCGTCTCGGGCAATGCTTTCGGCTATCGCCTGCGCAAGTTCATCGGACGCAATCGCGTCGCCGTCGCATTCGCCCTGCTCGCCGCGCTCGCGATCGTCCTCGGCATGGCGGCGACGATCTGGCAGGCGCGCGAAGCACGCATCCAGCGCGACGAAGCCGTCGCCGAGGCGAAGCGGTCGGACGGCATGCGCCAGTACCTCATGCTCATGTTCCGCGATGCCGCCGCGCAGAAGGACGCGACGCGGGTCGACGTGCGCGGCGTGTTCCGCTCCGGCGCCGAGCGCCTGTTCGACGTCTTCAAGGACCAGCCGGAAACCGGCCAGAACACCGCGTTGATGCTGAGCGACCTGTACCTCCAGCTCGGCGACGTGGAGGGGGCGACGCCACTGCTGGAACGCCTGCTCGCATGGCCCGGCCTCGAGGCGAATCCGAAGGTTCAGGCGAGCGCGCGCTACAACCTCGCCCAGATCGAGCTCGCGCGCGGCCACGCGGCGCGAGCGCGCGAACTGCTCGACCAGGCGCAGGCGTACTGGAGCGCGCAGCCCGGCGCCTCCGCGCTGCTCAACGAGAGCCGCTCGACGCAAGCGAAAATCGAGCGCGCGGAAGGCCGGTTCGACCAGGCGATCGCGACCCTGCGCGATGCGATCGCCGAGCGCCGCGCGATGCTCGGCAAGGACGACTTCGAGATCGGCAATCTCTACAACACGCTGTCGAACGCGCTGATCCAGCTCGGACGCTACGAGGAAGCCGAAGCGAGCGCGAACGACAGCTACGCCATCTTCGAGCATCTCGGGCAGGCGGAATCCGATGGCGGCATGGCCGCGCTCAACAGCCGCGGCAACGCCGCCCTCATGATGGGCCGCAACGAGCGCAGCCTCGAGGACTATCGCCGCGTCACGGCGACGACGCGCGCGCTCTACGGCGAAACGACGAAACTGGCGGCATCGCTGAACAATCTCGGCGTGACGCTCAATCGGCTTGGACGCGGCGACGAAGCGGTGGCTCCGACGGAGGAAGCCTTGCGCATCACGCTCGCGCAAAGCGGCGAGCGCAGTCCGCTCGCGGTCACCGTGCGCACGTCGCTCGCGGAAATCTACGTGAACACGGGGCGCGTCGCCGACGCCGACACGATGGCGCAAGCCGCGCTCGACGTCGCCGAGGCCGATTACGCATCCAGCAAGACCCTGCTCGGTGGTGCCTGTCGCGCTCGCGCGCGCGTGCGGCTCGCGCAGGGACGCATCGCGGACGCGCGCGCCGATCTCGAGCGCGCCACGGATCTGTTCGTCGCCGCCGGCAAGGGCGGCGAAGGCTACATTCGGCTCATGGAGCCGTTGCGCGACGAGATCGAAGGCCGCTGAATCGCTTGCCCGCCCGCAAGGCCGCGAACCTCGTCGACGGTGGGATCGCCCAAAAACGACGCCGGTCCGTGGTGCGCGTGCGCGGCGGCGACGTCCCGAACGCTACGCGACACCGGGCCGCGCGCCGACTCCCGCATTCAAAGACGCGTGCTGCGAATCAGCTCGCGGTGAACATGCGCATGATGCGGCGGAAGAAGCCCTGCTTCGGCGGATGCGCTGCGGCCGGCGTGGTACTGGCCGCGGACGCATGCGGATGCGGCTTGCGCTCGACGATGCGCTGAGACTGCGGGCCGGTGCGCTGCGGT
>DASZYR010000250.1:0-6793 GCA_035545255.1 Rhodanobacteraceae bacterium | reverse complement strand
TGCGTCCGCGTTACTGGATCGATGGGCTCCATCCCGACCTCGCGCGCGAAGGACGCCGCCTCGATCTTTTCGCATCGCGCGACGGAGCGCCGCAGCTCGTCTGCTTCTCGTCGGGCGAGCTGACGCCGTTCGTGCTGACGCTCGCGCTCGGCGATGCGCCGCGTTACCGCGTCAGCGGCACCGAGGACGCGACGCTGGACATCGAGCGCGTTGCAAGCTCGCCGTGAGCGCTCGCGCTTCTCGCGGCTTCACGCTGATCGAAGTGCTCGTCGCACTCGCCGTCGTCGCGTTGGCGTTGCTCGGGCTGACGCGCGTCGCCGCGCTGCAGGCGGCCGATGCGGATGCGCTGCGCCAGCGCACGCTGGCGGGCTGGGTTGCGGCGAACGTCCTTGCCGAGACGCGCCTCGCCGCCGGCTTTCCGGCAACCGGGCGCAGCGACGGACGCGTCGAGCTCGGCGCTCGGCGCTGGCGCTGGACGCGCGACGTCGGCGCGACGCCCGATCCGCAAATCCGTCGCGTCGACATCACGGTGTCCTCCGACGACGGCGCGCACGAGCCGATCGTGTCCTTGTCGGGTTTCGCGCAAACGGCAGTCTCGCCGTGAACGCCGCGAGCGCACCGCGCGAGATCGCCAGCCCGCGACGCAACGCGGCCGGCTTCTCGCTGCTCGAGCTGCTCGTCTCGCTCGCCGTGTTCGCCGCGCTCGCGGCGGCGGCGTACGGAGGCCTCGCCGAAATCGCGCGTGCGCGCGGCGCTCTCGCCGAACGGCAGGATCGCCTCGCAGCGCTCGTGCGCGCAGTGTCGACGTTCGAGCGAGATCTGCGCCAGGCCGTCTGGCGCCCGGTTCGCGGCAACGGGCGCGGCGCGCCGGTACCGGCGCTGGCGGGAGCGCCCGACAGCATCGAGTTCACGCGGCTCGGCTTCGCGAATCCGCGCGCGGAACCGCGCAGTCATCTCGAACGCGTTGTCTACCGGATCGATGCGAATGCGCTGCAACGAGGACGCTATGCGGTGCTCGACCGCGCGCCGAACAGCGAGCCTGCGGTCGCGCTGCTGCTGGGGAAAGTGACGGCGTTGCGACTTCGTTATCTAGGCGCCGACGGCGCCTGGCGCGATCGCTGGCCGCCGGCCGGCGACGACGCTTTCGACAACACATCCGCGCGCCCGCCCGAGCTGCCGCGTGCCGTCGAGTTCCGCATCGCGACGGTCGATGCCGGAGAGCTGCGCCGCGTCGTCGAATTGCCGTCGGCGTTTCCGCAGGAGTCCGTGGAGACGCGCGATCGTCCGCCGTCCGGCGGCTCGCGCGCGACGGGAACGTCGCCGTGAGCGATGTGCCGATTCGTCAGCGCGGCGTCGCCCTGCTCGTCGCATTGCTCGTCGTCGCACTCGCGGCCGTGCTGATCGCGGGCCTGCTCGATCGCGGCGAGCTCGCGCTTGCCCGCACGCGAAACGTGCTGCGCGGCGAGCAGGCTGAGGCGTATGCGCAGGCGCTGGAAGCCTACGCGGCGGAGGTATTGATCAAGGACGACGACCAGGGCGCAGACGATACGAACGCCGACATCTGGGCCGCGCCTCTTCCGCCGCAGCCGGTGCCGGGCGGCGTGATTCTCGCGACGATGCGCGATCTCAACGGCTGCTTCAACCTCAATAATCTCGCCGGCGCCGACCCGGTATGGGAGAGGATGTTCGGCCGCCTGCTCGATGCGCGCGGCGCCGATCGCAGTCTCACGAAGGCGATCGAGCAATGGCTCGGCGCCGGCGATTCGTCCGACGTTACCGACGCGTACTACCTCGCGCAGCCGGTGCCGTATCGCAGTGCGCAGCGCCTGTTCGTGCATGTCTCCGAATTGAGGCTCGTGCGCGGCGTGACCGGCGAGGTCTATGCGCGGCTCGCGCCGTACGTCTGCGCGCTGCCGCGCGGCACACCGATCAACGTCAACACGGCGAGCGTGCCGGTGCTGCAGACGCTCGGCGACATCCCGGCCGCCGACGCCGAACGACTCTGGCAAAACGGGCAGGCGCACTGGAGCGGCAGCGATTTCTGGAAACAGTGGACCGGGACCGGCATCAACGTCGATCGCGAGGTCGAATCCACCGCCTACGCCGGCACGAAAAGCAGCTACTTCCTCGCGCGCGGCGACGTCACGCTCGACGGCATTCCGTTCACGTTCTACAGCCTGATCGAGCGCGGCAACGGCGTGCATGTCATCGAGCGCAGCCGCGGCAGCGACGACGTGCGGGTCGCGCCGGCGCTTGCGGAGCCGGCCGGCACGAATCGCTGAGCGGAACGGTGCTTCGTCGAACCGGCGTCGTCGAAGCCGCGGTTCCGGCGGCGCGAGCGAGACGGCAGCGCGCGGCCGCGCGCGCGGCGTCGGGCTACAATCGAAACGTGTCCTCCGGCCCGTCCCATGCCTGACCGTCTGCTGCTGCGTCTTCCGCCGACCGGCGATCCATCGTGGCTTCGCCAGAGCGCGGATGGCCGCGTCATGAGTCGCCCGGCGCGCGGCTGGCCGCCATCGGGCGTTCTTTCCGCCGCCGTCGAGATCGTCGTGCTCGTGCCGTCCGAGGATGTCCTCTTGACCGAGGCGCGCATTCCGGCGCGCAGCCGCGCGCAGCTGATGCAGGCGTTGCCGTTTGCGGTCGAGGATCAGCTGCTGGCGCCGGTCGAGTCGCTGCATTTCACGGCAGCGACGGCGGGCGAGGGCGATGCCGTCGGCACCGCTGTCGTCGCGAAGTCGACGCTGCAAGCGTGGCTCGATCGCCTGTCGGCGGCCGGCATTCGCGCTGACGCGCTGTTGCCCGATTCGCTGGCGCTACCTCTTGCACCGGATCGCGCGACCGTTCTGGTCGAAGACGACCGGGTCGTCGCGCGCCTCGCGAGATGGTCCTCATTCGCGTGCGCGCCGGCCGATCTCGCGGCTTGGCTCGATCGTGCCGGTACGGCATCGGCGATCGACGTGATCGACGCGCGCGCCTCGCCGGGACAGGCGGTCGTTTCCGGTGCCGCGGTTCGTCACGAGCGGGCATCCGATGCGTTGTCGGCATTCGCGCAAGGACTCGGCGTGCTGCCGCTGAATCTCCTGCACGGCGAATTCGCGCCGGCGCATCGTGCCGCGCGCAGCGCGCGCTGGTGGCGTATCGCCGCCGCGCTCGCGATTGCCGCGATCCTGCTCGCGGTTGTCGATCTCGGGGTCGAGGTGCTGCAGCTCTCGCGCACGTCGGCGCGTCTGGACACGCTCGCGCAGGATGCATTGCGCAAGGCGTTTCCCGACGTCGGCGCGGCCGAGCTTGCGCGCGCCGCGCCGGCCGATCTCGCGCGCTCGCGCGTCGAGCGCCTGCGCGGCGGTGGCGAGCGGAGCGGGTTCCTGCGTCTTCTGGGAGAGATCGCGCCCGTGCTCGGCACGGCGACGCGGATCCAGACGCGCGGCATCGAGTTTCGCAACGGCGCGCTCGAGCTCGGCCTCAAGGCGCCCGACGTCGCGACGCTCGACGCGGTTCGCGAGCGGCTCGCGGCGCAACCGGGCCTCAAGGTCGCCGTGACCGCGGCGAATCCCGACGCGAACGGCATCGAAGGCCATATCCGCGTCGACGGCGGAGGCGGGCGATGATCGCCGCCGCGTGGCAGCGCATGAGCGAGCGCGACCGCCGCACGCTCGCCGTCGGCGCGCTCGTCGTCGCGTTGCTGCTCGGCTGGGCTCTGGTGTGGCACCCGCTTTCGAACCGGCGTGCGGAGCTTCGCGAGACGGTCGACGCGGGGCGCCGCGATCTCGCTTACGTGCGCATCGGGACGGCAGACGTCGACCGCCTGCGCGCAGCGGGCATGCAATCGCGCGGCGACCGGCAAGGCCGCTCGCTGCTTGCGCTCGCCGACGCGACCGCGCGCTCCGGCGGGCTCGAAGGCGCGTTGCGCCGTGTGGAACCGGTCGGCGCGAATGGCGTGCGCGTCAGCTTCGAGTTCGCGAGCTTCGACGCGCTGATCGCGTGGATCGAGCGGCTGACGCGCGAATACGGCGTCGAGGCGACCGACTTCTCGGCTGATCGCGCCGACGGCGTGGGACTGGTCAACGCGCGCGTGACGTTGCAGGATGCGCCGTGAAAAAAAAAGCGATCGGGTGATCGTCAACCGGTAGCCGACCGCTCGCAGCTCCGCAAGACCTCGCCTGCTTTCCGTTTCCGGCTCGCGGTTGCCGTCTTCTCCATTTTGCAGAGATCGCCCGATATCCATGCGCTTCCTGAAATACGTCCTCGTCGTCTTCGTGCTGCTGCTGGCGATCGGCGCCGCGCTGTTCCTGACGTTGCCTGCCGATTTCGCGTACCGGCAGGGCGCGAGGTATCTCGGTCCGGTCGTGCTGAGCGGCGTCAGCGGCACGCTCTGGAACGGCCATGCGGACGGCATCAGCGTATTCGGCCGCGATCTTGGCGAAATCGACTGGCGGATGGCGAAGGGCGCGGCCTTGCGCGGACGCATCGCCGCCGACGTGCGCATCCAGGGCACCGACGTCGATGCGGCCGGAACCGTCGAGCGCGAATCGTCGGGCGACCTGACGCTGCACGATCTCCGGTTCCGTTTTCCGGCCGAGATGCTGGCTCCGCTGCTGGACATTCCGGATCTCGACCTGCTCGGCGCGATCAGCGGTGTCGTCGCCGACGCGACGCTGCGCGGCGGAATACCGGTCGGCGCGACCGGCAACGCGCGCTGGAGCGAAGCCGGCGTCGCGGGCTCGGCCGTGGGGCATTTCGCCGACATCGTCGGCGAATTCGCCGCGCAGCCTGACGGCAGCATCGCCGGCACGGCGCACGACGACGGCAACGGCCATCTCGCCGTCGCTGCGACCTTCCGCGCCGCGCTCACGGGTTACGAAATCGACGCTCGTCTCTCCGCGCGCGACGGCGATGCCGACGTGCAGCAGGCGCTCAGCGGCATCGGCGAGCCGCAGCCGGACGGCTCGACGAAGCTCGTCCTGCGCGGCCCGATGGTGAGACTCTACTGATGGCGCAGGCCAATCGCCCCGGCCCCGCGTTCCTCGCGTCGGCGCTCGATGCCGCCCATCGCGCCGCGGATGCCGCCGAGGCGATCACGCTGCCGCGATTTCGCGCGCGCGATTTCGCGGTCGAGACGAAGGCCGACGCGACGCCGGTGACCGACGCCGATCGCGAGGCGGAGGCGGCAATCAAGCGCGAACTGCGCGCGCGTTTTCCCGATCACGCGTTCCTCGGAGAGGAGGAAGGGCGCGAAGGCGAAGGCGATTTCGTCTGGCTGATCGATCCGATCGACGGCACGAAGTCGTTCGTGCGCGGCTATCCGTTCTTCTCGACGCAGATCGCGCTGATGCACGCAGGCGCGATCGTCGTCGGCGTCTCGGCGGCGGGCGCGTACGGCGAGCGCGCGTGGGCGACGCGCGGCGGCGGCGCGTTCATCGCATCCGGTGGCCGCGAGCCGTCGCGGCTTCGCGTCTCGGACGCCGCCGCGTTCGGTCCCGGCACGGCGATCTCGACGGGCAATCTCGGGTCGCTCGCCGCCGACGCCCGCTGGAACGCCCTCGCCGATCTCGTTCGCCGCAACGGGCGCACGCGCGGCTACGGGGATTTCCTGCACTACCATCTGCTCGCGCGTGGCGCGATCGATCTCGTCGTCGAATCCGATCTCAACATCCTCGATATCGCGCCGCTCGTGCTGATCGTGCGCGAGGCCGGCGGCGTGTTCACCGATCTCGACGGACGCGAGGTCGGGCTCGAAACGCAGAGCGCGCTCGCAGGGCCGGCGGCACTGCACGTGCAGGCGATCGAGCTTTTCCGGCGAGCGGCGAACGGGAAGAGCGCGGACGCTCCCTCTCTTTCCGATCGGCGCTGACGATCGTTCTCGCGGCGAGCCGCCGCGCGTTACGGCGCTACAATCGCCTCATGCGAAAGCCGCCGGTCATCCATGCCACGCGCAGCGCCGCGACGAGCCGCTTCCTGCGCGTCGAGGAGGTCGATCTCGAATTCTCGAACGGGCAGCGCCGCACGTACGAGCGTCTGATGAGCTCGGGGCTCGGCGCCGTCATCATCGTGCCGATGCGCGACCACGACACCGTGCTGCTGGTGCGCGAATACGGCGTCGGAACGGGCTGCTACGAGCTCGGTTTGCCGAAGGGACGGCTCGATCGCGACGAGACCGTCGAGCAGGGCGCCGATCGCGAGCTCAAAGAGGAGATCGGCTACGGCGCGCGCGATCTGCGCATCCTGACGCGCCTTTCGCTGTCGCCGGCATACATGACGTCGATGACGCACGTCGTGCTCGCGCAGGATCTCCACGAGGAGCGGCTCGTCGGCGACGAACCCGAGGAGCTCGAAGTCGTGCCGTGGAAGCTTTCCGAGCTCCACGCGTTGCTCGAGCGTTCCGACGTCACCGAAGGCCGCTCGATCGCGGCGCTGTTCATCGCGCGGGAATATCTCGCCGGCCGCTTCCGGCCGCCGGCATGAGCCTCGATCTTTCCGCGCTGGCCGCGAAGGCGGCCGTGCTCGCCGAAGCCGCGGCCGCTGCGATCCTTCGCGTCTACGAATCCGATTTCGCGGTCGAGCACAAGGACGACCGCTCACCGCTGACGGCGGCCGATCTCGCTTCGCACGAGCTCATCGTGGAAGGGCTTTCGGCGCTCGCGCCTCGGCTGCCGGTCCTGTCCGAGGAATCGGCCGGCGTCGATCGGGAGACGCGCGCGCGCTGGCAGCGCTACTGGCTCGTCGATCCGCTCGACGGCACGCGCGAGTTCGTCAAGCGCAACGGCGAGTTCACGGTCAACATCGCGCTGATCGA
>DASZYR010000249.1:0-2762 GCA_035545255.1 Rhodanobacteraceae bacterium | reverse complement strand
GCCGGCGGCTTCGCCTGCCTTGCGGCGACGGCGCCCGCCGCGACGTCCGCGGCGGCGCGAGCGCATTTCGTCGCGCGACGTGCCTTCGATCAGCGCGGGATCGAGCGTCGGCGCGGGCAGGGAAGGCGTGCTGCGCTCGGGTGTCGCGGCGACCGGTGTCGGGCTGCTCGTGTTTGCGGAAGAAGCAGGTGTGACGGGCGCGGCGGCCGGAGTCCTGGGCTCGCCTTGCGGTCGCGATGGCGATTGCGGTTGCGCGGGACGTTGCGCGACCGCGGCGTGTTCACCGGTCGTCGAGCGTCCGGCGCGCTCGTCGCGACGCGGCGCGTTGCCGCGCTGCGGCTGCTGACGCTGCGATTGCGCACCGCGCGCGTCGGACTGACGGCCGTCGCGGCGATTCTGCGATGCTTCCGGCCGGCCTCGCTGAGAAGACTGCTGGCGTTGACCTTGCCCGCTTCGCGCCGCGTCGCGCGCCGGCTGCTGCCTCTGCGCGGGACGCTGCGCCGGCTGCGGCTTCGCTGCGGACGACTTGGCAACGGTCGGCTTCGTCTCCTTGGCGCCGAACCATCCGAACAGTTTCGCGAAGAAACCGCCGCTGCTCTCGCGCGTCGCGTGCGCGGCAGGAGCTGCGGCCGGTCTGGCGGGCGTTTCCGCCGGCTCCGGGCGCTCCGGTGCCGGCGTCGCGCGGACGACGCCGGCGACGGCTGGCTGCTCGGGCTCCTCGCTCGGCCGCAGCATCTGCGGCAGCGGCGTCGCCGGAACCGGCGTCGTGCGCTGATAGCTCGGCTTCGCGTCCTCGCCGATCTCCGATTCGCGCAGGCGCTGGATCTCGAGATGCGGTGTTTCGAGTTTCTCGTCGGCGACGACGATGACGGCGACGTCGTGGCGCGCTTCGATCTCGGTGAGCTGCTTGCGCTTCTCGTTGACGAGGAAGTTCGCGACCGTCGGCGGCGCCTGTACGAGCACCTGGCCCGTGTTCTCCTTCATCGCGTGCTCTTCGACGAGGCGCAATGCGGACAGCGAACGCGACTCGACGCCGCGGATGCGGCCGTGGCCTTCGCAGCGCGGGCAGACGATCTGCGTCGCGTCGCCGAGGCTCGGGCGCAGACGCTGGCGCGACATCTCGAGCAGGCCGAAGCGCGAGATGCGACCGATCTGCACGCGCGCTCGATCGAGCTTGAGCGCGTCGCGGAGCTTTTCCTCGACTTCGCGCTGATGGCGCGGCGAGTCCATGTCGATGAAGTCGATGACGATGAGTCCGCCCGCGTCGCGGATGCGCAGCTGACGCGCGATCTCGACGGCCGCTTCGCAGTTCGTGTTGAACGCGGTCTCTTCGATGTCGCCGCCCTTGGTCGCTTTCGACGAGTTGATGTCGATCGCGGTCAAGGCTTCGGTCTGGTCCATCACGATCGAACCGCCGGACGGCAGGCGCACCTGGCGCTCGAACGCGTTCTCGATCTGCGTTTCGATCTGGAAGCGCGAGAAGAGCGGGGTCGTGTCCTTGTAGAGCTTCAGCTTGCGCAGGTTGTTCGGCATCACCTGCTGCATGAACTCGCGTGCGTCGTTGTAGAGCTCTTCGTGGTCGATCAGGATCTCGCCGATGTCGCCGCGCAGGTAATCGCGCAGCGCGCGGATGATCAGCTTCGATTCCTGGTAGATCAGGAACGGCGCAGGGCGCGATTCGGCGGCTTCGGAGATCGCCTTCCAGAGCTGCAAGAGGTAATCGAGGTCCCACTGCAGCTCTTCGGCGTCGCGGCCCATGCCGGCGGTGCGCACGATGAGGCCCATGTCCTCGGGAAGATTCAGATGATCGAGCGCGTCCTTGAGGTTCTGCCGGTCCTCGCCTTCGATGCGGCGCGAAACGCCGCCCGCGCGCGGGTTGTTCGGCATCAGCACGATGTAGCGGCCGGCGAGGCTGATGAACGTCGTCAGCGCGGCGCCTTTGGTGCCGCGTTCTTCCTTGTCGATCTGGACGACGACTTCCTGGCCTTCCTTCAGAAGCTCGCGGATGCCGGCCTTGTTGTGGTCGACGCCCTGGGCGAAGTACTGGCGGGAGATTTCCTTGAGCGGAAGGAACCCGTGGCGCTCGGCGCCGTAATCGACGAAGCAGGCTTCGAGAGAAGGCTCGACGCGCGTGATGCGCCCTTTGTAGATGTTCGCCTTCTTCTGCTCTTTCGAGGGGATCTCGATGTCGAGATCGTAAAGCGTCTGGCCTTCGACGATGGCCACGCGCAACTCTTCACGCTGAGTCGCGTTGATCAACATGCGTTTCATTGTGTTTTCCTTGGGCCGGCGCATCACTGCGGTCGCGCGCTGCGCGGGTGAACGCGCTGCGGGCGGACGGCGACAGGAGCGCTTGCCGTTTTCTTCAAGGCCAGCGCATCCGCGCGCCGGCAGTCCATGGGGTTGTCGTGCGTCTCCGGACGCCCCGACCGTCGTTCCGACGGCGAGCGGCGACCGACCCGAACCGCTACGATGCGCTTCCGGTTCGAGCCGCGCTCCGACGGAGAACCGACGGCGCGAACAGGAAAGTACGTGACGGACGCGTGCGCTGATGACTGGGATCGGGCTCCCGCGGACGAGGCCCGACACCGCGCGATACGCATGTGCAGCATATCAGTTCTGTCAGGATTTTTTCAATGAAGACACAGACTTCGGCGGGTTTTCGCGACCCGGGCTCCGCTCCGGGCGTGCAAACCGTCGAAGTGCCCGAGGACCGCGACGGCCAGCGCATCGACAACTTCCTGACAGCGCGGCTGAAAGGG